>JASHSP010000094.1 GCA_030038655.1 Thermoplasmata archaeon
GGCACGCTCTACCGGATCGGGCTCGCGGTGCAGCAGGTGGTGCGCGGGTCGAAGGGGTCGCCCCATCGCGCGGACGTCGTGGCGATGGGCGCCGCCGGCAGCCCGACCGAGGAGCTGGACCGGCTCGCGGAGGCGGAGGTCCTGCGGATGCTCGACGTGGAAGGGGTCGATTGGAACGTCCTCTCCGAGGAGATCGGGTACGTCGCACGCGGCGGGTCCCGGACGCTCGTCGTCGACCCGATCGACGGAACGGCGAACGCCATTCGCCACCTCCCGTTCTCGACCGTTTCCCTCGGGCTGGGACAGCGGGACCTGTCGGGCATCGACATCGGCCTGGTCCGGGACCTCGCTCGGGGTCGTAGCTACTGGGCCGTACGGGGCGGTGGCGCTTTCCTGGACGGGCGGCCGATCCGAACCCGCCGGTGGAAGCCGCGGTCGGAGGTCGTCTTCCTCAACCTGGGGTCCGGAGCGGCGGACCGGGTCGTGAAGCTCGCGGGGGCGGCCCGGCGGGTGCGGTCGCTCGGGTGCGCCTCGCTCGAGATGGCGATGGTCGCCGAAGGGGGCGCGGACGCCTACCTGTTCGAGCACTCCTCCGAGGGCCGGAACCTGCGCGCGACCGACATCGCCGCCGCGTTCCGCATACTCCTCGAGGCCGGAGGCGGCATCTCCGACGCGGCCGGCCGGTCGCTCGAGACCTTCCCGCTCGGGGTGGACCGACGCACGAGCGTGACCGCGTGGGGCGACGGCGAGCTCGGGCGCAAGCTGGTGGAGGGCGGACCGCTGTGAAGATCGGGCTCACCGCCAACCCGAGCAAGCCCGGCGCCCTCGCGATCGCCCGTCGCGCCGTCGCCGCCCTGTCCGGCCGGGCCGACCTGATCCTGAGCGACCAGGCGAGCGCCGCGGCGCCGGCGCTTTCGCACGCGCCGCTCGAGCAGCTCGCGGCCGACGTCCTGGTCGCGATCGGGGGCGACGGCACCTTCCTCTACGCCCTTCGCCGCTCCTCCGTGCCGCTTCTCCCGGTGAACGCCGGCACGGTCGGCGTCCTCGCGGAGGTCGACGGGAGGGCCCCCGGACTCGAAGGGGCCGTCGCCCGCCTTCTCCGCGGGGAGTACTTCCTCGAGGAGCGCATGAAACTCGCCGCGCAGGTCGGACCCACCCCGGTCGCCGACGTCACGAACGAGTACGTGATCCACTCGGGGCGAGTGGGCCGGCTGGCGTACTTCGAGATCCTTTTGGACGGTCGCCCCGCGGGCCGCGTGCGGGCCGACGGCCTCATCGTCGCGACCCCGACGGGGTCGACCGCCTACTCGCTGAGCTCGCTGGGACCCGTCGTCGACCCGTCGGTCGAGGGGGTCGTGCTGACCGCGATCGCGCCGTTCCGCGTCGAGGCGCGCGCGCTCGTCATCGACCCGTTGCGGCGGATCGGGATACGCCCCCTCGAACGGGAGGAGCCCGTCGTCGTCCTGCCGGACGGGCAGGAGGAGGTCCGCGTACCCGCGGGGCAGACGGTCACGATCCATCGGTCGCCGCACCAGGCGACGTTCGTGCGCCTCGGCTCACCGTTCCTGGAGAGCCTGCGCGGCAAGCGCATCCTCCCGTGGAGCGAAGTGCCGGGCGAGGAGGGCGGCGCCGGTGCCGATCTTCCGCCCGGCGCGTAAGCCCCTGCCAGGAGCCCCGAAGCTCGGGGCAACCCCGCGAGCGATCACCCGGGCCGCGCTCGACAACGCGCTCGCGAGCGCTGCGTCGTCGTACCCGAACGAGTTCGGCGGCGTGCTCCGCGCCGACCCGCCGGGGATCATCAGCGAGCTGCTCCTCCTGCCCGGCACCACCGCCGGGCGGCGCCACGCGAACTTCCAGCTGTACATGCTCCATGCCGACCTCTCGATCGCGGGGACCGTGCATTCGCATCCGTCGGGCGCCCTCCACCCGTCGGATGCCGACCTTCGCCTGTTCCGAAGCTGGGGCCGCCGCCACCTGATCCTGGGGGCGCCGTTCGGCCAGGGTTCCTGGCGAGCCTACGACGGCAACGGCCGGGAGACGCGGCTCGCGGTCGTCGCGGGCCGCGGCTCGCCCGTCTCGTCGATCCCCCCTCGATCGTACCGGCCGTCGGCCGCGCCGCCCGCGGACGAGCTGCCGGACGAGCCGTAGCGAACCGGTCCTACTCCCGCATCGGGATCGTCGGGATCGGGAGCCGGTCCGGCGTCCGATTCGGGTCGACGATCGCGCGCGGAGGACGCCGCGCCGGGCTGTCGAGCCCGTGCATCTTCACGAGCAGGTCGAGGAAGGCAATGAACCCCCGGAACGAGGATCGGTAGAGACGGGTGTGGCTCCCCTCCCAGTCGAAGAATTCGGCGAGGAGGTGCTTCGACTGGCGGAGGCCGTGCGTGAGCGCGCGCTTCAGCAGCTCCTGCTGGAGCGGCGACAACCGATCCCGGCGGAACCAGTCCCGCGACTTGAGGTGGCCCAGCGGAACGAAGAACATCGGCACGAGCAGCGCCTTGAAGTCCCAGAGGTCGTCGATCAGCTCGATCGTCTTCAGGACGTCGTCCTCGGTCTCCTGCGGCAGTCCGACGATGAACGTGCACGCCGGATACACGTGGTTGTCGTTCATGAGACCGGCCGCCTGCACGACCAGCTCGGGCCACTGGGACGCCTTGAACGGGGCGACCTTCCCCGGCATCGCGGCGGTGATGATCCGGGGCGACCCGGTCTCGACCCCCACCTCGACGCCCCACCAGCTCTGGCGGTCGTCGATGAGGACCTCGGCGCATTTCGCGAGCAGCTTCGGCTTGGTCATGAGGGAGGCGATCGCGACGTGGCTCCAGCCGACCTGCTCGTAGTAGCGCTTGGCCAGCTGGAGGAGAGGGATCAGCTTCTCCTCGTGGGGCATCACGTTCGGACTTCCGTAAAAGTAGACGTCGTCCGAGTGGAGGAGTCCCTTGCGGACGCGGACGGCCGCGTTGACCTTGAGTTCTTCCTCGATCTTCGAGAGCGGGTACCAGCGCGTCGGCCGCGTGGTAACGGAGCAGAACGAGCAGCCCCGGCAGCAGCCGCGGCCGATCTCGATGAGACCGTTCACGCTCGGGAACCGGATGGAGGAGATCTGCTCGACCTTGGGCGCCTCCTTGGCGCCCAGGACGACGTGCGGGGGCAGGAACTCGTCCCGCAGCGCCTTCCCGACGATCTCGCGGACGTAGATGTCGGCCTCGCCCTCCACGACGGAGTCGATGCCCCCGATCGAGTCCACGAACTCCTGGATCCACGGGAGCTTCGCCCGGGTCGGAGGCGCCAGCTGCCACGCGCAGGGGCCGCCGGCGATGATCTTGAGGCCCCGGCGGCGCGCTTCGACCACGGCGGGCTGGCTCAGCATCCGCTTGAAGTTGACCGAGTTGAGAGTCTCCTTGTGCATGATGCCGCCGAATGTGGAGCTCGGCGGGTTGAGCCCGAAGTAGTCGTGGCCCGAGATCAGCAGCACCTTCGCCTCGCCCGGCATGTACTTCGAGAGGTGGCCGGGGTGGACGATCCGCGCGTCGAATCCGGCGTCCATGAGCGACGCCTCGATCTTGCGCATCCCGTACGGGGCCTGGGCCGGGTACCCGTGCTCGTCCGCCTCCATCGGCGGGAAGAACAAGCGGCGGTAGACCGACTCCGGCAGAAGGTACGCCGGGGTGGTCGTCCCGAACCCCAGGAACTCCTTCCCGTGGTGGTTGCTCATCAACGTCCAGTCGCACGTGAGGACGACTTCGGGCATCGAGTGAAACCTCGTACGGTCCGGGCGGGACCCGAAATGGGACGAAAAGCGGCTTCTTATGGATTTGCCTCGGAACGCGAGAGGGGTTCGGCGGGGGAGTCGAACGACCGCCCCGCCGAGAGGCGCGTCAGTCGAAGTCGGAGTCCTCGTCGTCGCGCGGTATAACTCCGTCCAACGCGTCGCCGGCGTCCTCCGGGCTCTCGTCGGGATCGGGGGACTCCCGGAACGCCGGATCGCGCTGGAGCAGGTGGATCCGGACGCAGTCGCGGTGGGCGGGATTGCCGTTCCACGAGCTCGTCTCGGCCGGATTCCCGAGCGGTTCCTTGCAGAGCGTGCAGATCTCCGGCGGGGGGATGATCCACGCTATCCGTCGGGGAGGGGCGGCCATCGGGTTCAGGGACCGGAATACGGCGGCGGGGCCCTTTACCCTTCCGGCCGGCCCGGACCGCCTTCGACCTCGTGGCCAGAACCCCCATAAGCCGACCGGGTCGTCCGGAGGTCGTGGACACGCTCTCCGGACTCCGGCGACGCCGGATCGCCCTGGGGATACCGCTCCGGGAGCTCGCCCGCGCGGTCGGTCGGAGCGACGCGACCGTTTCGCGGGTGGAGCGGGGCCAGATCCGGCCCTCCTACGAGCTCGTGGAGAAGATCGACGGGTACCTCCAGCATCGCGAGGGCCTCGCGACGCCCCGATTGACCGTCGGGGACGTGATGAACCGGGCTCTCGTCACCGTCGAGCCGGCCGCCCCCCTCGCGACCGCGGCGCAACGGATGGAGGCCGGCGGGTTTTCCCAGCTGCCGGTCGTCGAGTCCGGCCGGGTCATCGGTTCCGTGTCGGAGACGACCGTGCTGAGGGCCCTCGCCCAGCCCCAGGCTCGACGCGCGCGCGTCGCGGACGCCCTCGAGCCGGCCTACCCCGTGGTGGACGAGGGGTTCCCGGCCGACCTGCTACCCCCGGTCCTGGGCCGCTATCCGGCGGTCCTGGTCATGCACCGCGGGGAGCTCCGCGGGATCGTGACGAAGGCCGACCTGATCCGCGGACTGCGGGGCGTCCCGTTCCGGCGGACGGCGACCGGGTAGCGGCGCCGTTGGCGTGCCGCACGGCGGACAGCGTCGCTTCCACCGCGCTCTCCGCGGCAAGCCACCCCACCCGGTCCGCCCGGGCGCCGGCCCACGAGTCGACCGCCCGGGGGGAGATCGACTCCGTCGAGGCCGCGAACACCAGGTCCCCGTCGGACGAGGTCTGGTAGGGGACGATCGCCCGACCGAGCCCGGCGTGGACGATGCTCGCCACGCGGGCGAGTGCGGGACGGTCGACCGCCAGGTCCGTCGCGATCAGGGTAAGCGTCGTCCCGCGGTTCGGTTCGCCCGGTGGCCGCCCGAGCGCCGGAGGGGCGATCCGCCCGCCGCGCAGTCGGGCGCCGGCGACCCAGATCGCGCTCGCCGGGTCTCGAACGGCTCCCACGGCGTTGACGGCGACGAGGGCCCCCACCGTGCCGCCTCCGGGAATCCGGCGCGCCGCGCTGCCGATCCCGCCGTGCATGGCCCGCTCCCGACCGAGGTACTTGCCGACCAGCGCCCCGGCGCCCGCGCCGACCCGTCCCTGCGCTACCGGCCCGCGCCCGGCCGTGCGTGCCGCTTCGTAGCCGAGGGACGCGTACTCCGGCAGCGTCCCTTCGGCCGTCGGCAGGTCGAACAGCGCTGCGCCGGAAATCGGCGCCACCCGGTTCGGGTTCCGGAACGCGGTGTGGCCCCCCCGCGTTTCGAGAACGTAGGTCCGGACTCCGCGGGCGGCGTCGAGGCCGAAGAGGCTGCCCCCCGCGAAGAAGATCGCCCACCGTCGGCCGAACGTCGCCTCGAGTGCGAGCGACGCGGTGTCGTAGGTCGCGGAGGCGCCCCCTCGGACGTCGACGACCGTGGGCACGGCGGCCCCGAACCGGGTCACCGTCACCCCCGAGGTTCCCTCCGGGGTTGCGGCGTGCCCCACCGAGACTCCCTCCACCGACGTCAGGTCGAGGCCCCGCGCCATGCGCTCCCCAAGGACGGCGGCCGAAAACCCCTGCGGTCGCTCCGGGGCCCACCGGTTTATCTTTCATTGCGTCTCCCGAACGGGGAATGGCCAGGGCAAAGACGTCGGGCTCGGTGAAGAGCACCGCACGGCCGAAGGACCCCGCTCCCCCCTCGGGATTCCGGGTCGATCGAAGGCTCGGCGTCGGTCGTCATCCGATACTCGAGGTCTTTCCCGGCCTCGACCGGTTGCCGCCCGCGCTGCGGATCGAGACCGACCCCACTCGGCGGAAGGCCCTGTTCCGCGATACGGGCATCGAGCTGGTCGACCAGGACATGTGGATGTACGTCGCGCCGCGCGAGCTCCCGAAGATCCCGTCCACCGTGCGCCGGCGGTGGCGGCCGGTGCTCTCCCCCGACCAGGACTGCATCGTGGTGGGCGCGGGGCACCTCCGCGAGAGCTCCGAGCTGGTGCTGTTCATGGACATCTTCCACGAACTCTGCCACATCGTGCAGCGGCGCGACGGGGCGAACCTGTGGGAGCCGGGCGTCGGGTACACCAAGCGATGGACCGAGGTCGAGGCGTACCGCTTCGTGGTCGAGGAGGGTCGGTCGCTCGGCGTGACGGACGCCTTCCTGCGCGAGTACCTGCGCGTGGAGTGGATTTCGGACGAGGAGCACCTCGAGCTGCTCGCGGCGCTCGGGGTCCCTCCCGCCTGAGGAGAACTCGAGGATTCGTCGGTCCGGCCCGTTCCGTCCGACGCGCCGGCTGCGAGAAGAACCGACCCTTTATCCACCGCATCCCGGCGTTGGGGTTCTCCACCGGGAGGCGGGGTCCGTGTCGATCGACATCAAGACTCCGACGGTACTGCGCCCGTCGTCGAGCGACCTCTGGTTCCTCGCGTACCTGCCCCTCGCAATCTCCGACGGCATCGCCACGCCGCTGATCCCGTTGCTCGCCCTGCAGCATTTCGGGGCGGGACCGTTCGTCGTCACCATCATCATCGCCGCGAGCGGGATGAGCCAGGTCCCGTTCACGATCCTGTGGGGGAACCTCTCCGACCGGGTCGCCCATCGCAAGTACTTCCTGGTCGGATCCTTCCTCGCGACCGGCGTGAGCATCGTCCTCATCGCGCTCGCGCACGACCTGATCACGTACTTCTGGCTGAACGTGGTGGAGGGTCTCGCCTCCGCCGCCAGCGCGCCGATCGGCACGATGCTCCTGCTCGAGACCCGCCACAAGCGGTGGTGGCCCCAGGACATCGGGCTGTTCGGCCTGATCTCGGGACTCGGCACGACCGTCGGCCTCGCCCTCGGGTTCGTCTGGCTGTTCGCGATCGGGTTCCGCGCCAACGCGATCCACGTCATGACCGGGCTGCTGATCCTGTCCGGCGCCCTGGCCCTCCTCTCCGCGGTCATCGCGTGGGCCTGGATCGAGGAGCCCGCGACCCGGATCGGCCGGTACACGATCGCGGAGCTGCTCCACCTGCATCGCGGGATCGCCGAGCGGGCGCGGGTCGTACGGGCCCGGGTCGCCGGCGTGCTCGACCTCACGCGCGGGCCGGCGGAGAAGCTCCCGGGCCGCGAGTACCTGTTCCTGGCGGCGCTCGGCGTGATGAGCGTAGGGTTCGAGATCTTCTACGGGCCGTTCCCGGTGTTCCTGTGGCAGGGCGCGCACTTCACCGACGCCGGCGTGTTCATCGTCTACCTCGGCTCCGCCGCGGCGTCGACCGCGCTGTTCTTCCACTCCGGGAAGGCGGTCGAGCGCCACTCGCCGAAGTCGCTGTTCCTGGGTTCGCTCACCGGGCGCGTCGCCCTCATGCTCCTGTTCCTGTGGGGGCCGGTCTACGTCCTCCTCGGGCTCGGCTCGCCGGCGCTCCTCGCGTGGCTCGCCGTCCTCAACGCGCTCCTCGGGGTCACGTGGGCGTTCATCAGCACCGCCAGCACGCTCTTCCTGGTGCGGCTCGTCGGCCGGTCGGCGCGGGGCCGAGCCCTCGGGCTCTACAACGCCGTCGCGGGCGCGGGCGGGCTCTTCGGGACGCTCGCCGGGGGCTGGCTGTATGCGACGTACGGGGTCCACGTCGCCTATTCGATCGCCGCGGTCACGGTGGTCGCCGGCGCGGCCCTTCTCCTGCCGATCCCGTACCACATCTTCCTCGCCCCGCAGCGGGCGGCCCGGCGCACGACGTTCCTCCGCAGCACCCGGGGCGCCGCGCCGAGCTTTCCGCGGCGGCGGTCGCCGCCGCCTACCCGAACATCTCCCAGGTGAGCGTCCGGATCACGTACCCGAGCGCCAGGTACGCGAGGAACGTCTCGAGCGTCGGAGGATAGTCCCGGATGACGCACGATCGGAAACCCAGCTGACCGGTCGCCACGATCCGGGTCCCGTCCAGGACCCCGAAGCGTCCGGTCAACCGCTCGTTGATGGTGTAGGTGGCCCCGGCGTACTCGATCGTGAGCGGACCGAAGGTCGTGGACTTCGTCTTCCAGGACTCCTCGCCCACCTGGATCCGCATCTCGTCGCTCTTCGGTCGGTACGACACGGTCGCGGCGGCCGCATCGGACTGGTCGGGTCGGTAGACGTGGTACTCCGTCGAGAAGAGGGCCCGGATCCGGTGCCCGACCCCCTGCTGCTCGGCCTCGACCGGACGGCCCATCCAGGTGGCGTCGCCGACCCGCACCTCGATCTGGTTCTTGAGGACCCGGGCGGTCGCCTGAATCATCCTCGGCCACGGCCGAAACCGGACGCGATGTAATAACGCTCGTCCTGGTCTCGGCCCCGTGAGCCCGCCGGCAGAGAACCCCCCGGCGTCGGAGCGGGCCCTCGGCCTCGGCTTCTACCTCTCGCCCACGCCGGGCGTTCCGGGCCGGATCAAGGCGACCGACGAGTCGTTCCGGGTCCGCGAGATCTCGAGCTACCCGCTCCCCGACCCGAACGGGCCGTTCACCGTGCTGCGCGTCGAGAGCCGGGGCTGGGAACAGCACGAGCTCGCCGGCGCGATCGCCCGTCGGCTCGGACTCCCGGCCCGCTCCGTCCGGTGGTCCGGCACGAAGGACCGACGCGCGGTCGCCGAACGGCTGCTCTCGTATCGGGGCGCCCCGCCCCCCGGGGACCTCGCGTTGGCGAACGCGGTCGTCCTCGAGGCCTACCGCGCACGGGACGGGCTCGTGCTCGGCCACCACTACGGGAACACGTTCGAGGTGCGCGTGACCGATCTCGCCGCCCCCGTGGCCGACGCCCTCCGAGCCTACCGACGGACCGAGGAGGCGCTCCGCCGGGCCGGGGGCGTTCCCAACTTCTTCGGCCCGCAGCGGTTCGGGGAGGTCCGGCCGGTCACGCACGAGGTCGGCCGCGCCCTCGTACGCGGGGACCTGGCGGGGGCCGTGGAGTGCTACCTGGTCGCCCGGCCGGTCGGCGGGGAAGAGGGGACCGGCGACGCGGCCCGGACAGCGTACGCGCAGCACCACGACGCCGTGCGGGCGCTCCGGGAGTTTCCAAGGGAGTACCGGTTCGAGCGATCGCTCCTCGAGCGGCTGGCCGAGGGGGCGCCCCCCGACCGCGCTCTGCGCGCGCTGCCGTACGAACTCCGCCGCCTGTTCGTCCACGCGTTCCAGGCGTATCTGTTCAACCGCTGGCTGACCCGCCGGCGTGCGAGCTCCCTGCCGCTCGACCGGCCGGTCCCCGGGGACCGCATCGTCCGGGTCGGGCGCGATGGCACGACGCGCAGTCAGGACTCGGTCGAGGTCTCCGAGGAGAACCTACCGGAGTGCACCGACCTCGTCGTGCGCGGCGGCGCCTTCGTCGCCGGGCCACTCGTCGGGGCGGAAACCCCGATCGGGACCGGCCCGGGCGGCGCCCTGATCGCCGACGTCCTGGCCGAAGAGTCGGTGGAGCCGGCCCGGTTCAACGTGCCGGCCGCCCCCGAGCTCGCGAGCCGCGGCGCGTGGCGCTCCGCCCTCCTACCGGTACCGCCGATCGGGCTCGCCGCGGACGGCGAGTCGATCTGGTTCCGGTTCTCGCTCCCGAAGGGCGCCTACGCCACGATCCTCCTGCGCGAGTTCTTGAAGCGCGGCGCTTCGGCGTGAACCGTTTCTCCGTTCCAGCCGAGCCTTCTAATACCCGAGGCTCGGGTCGGAGACCGCCGGGGGGCATCGGTGGCCATCGAGTCCGTTCGTCCGTTCGTTCCGCCGGTTTTCTCCTCGGGTTCCCGAGCCCCCGACCTCACCGGTCTCCCGCCGCGGATGCCGACCGGGGTGCCCGACTTCGATTACCTCACGGGCGGGGTCCCGGCCGGCTCCGTCGTGCTCCTGCTCGGAGAAGCCGGCGCCGGGCACCAGGAGTTCGCCCTCACCTCCGCCGTGCACTTGATGCTGCGGTACGACGACCCCGAGCTCCACCGGTTCTATCTCGGGAGCGCGAAGGGCCCGTTCGTCTACCCCGACGGCGTGGCGTACATCAGCACCAGCCGCTCGCGCGAACAGGTGATCAACGAGCTGCGGGGTTCGTTCGCCGGGGTCTATCCCGAGATCCTCCTCCGCCACCTCTCGTTCCACGACCTGTCGGAGGCGTACTTCCGCGACACGGTCGTGCCGACGACTTGGGCGTCGTTACCTCCCGGTCCCCTCCTCGCGGGCGCTCCCGCGACCCGCACCGCCGCCGACGGGCCCCTGGCCGCCGCCGCGGAGTCGATCGACGCGAGCGGGCCGAGGAATCTCCTCGTGCTCGACTCGTTGACGGACCTGCTCGTCCGCCGCGGCGTGGAGTCGAACGACGTCCTGACGCTCCTGAAGGGCCTGCGGCGGCGCGCGAAGGAGTGGGGCGGCCTCGTCTACCTCCTCCTCACCGAGGGGGTCGCCCCGGCGGCCGTGGAGCAGGCGGTCATCGACTCCGTGGACGGCGTCCTCCAGTTCCGATGGACCAGCAGCGCGAACAGCTCCCATCGGCAGCGATCGATGGTGATCCCGAAGTTCATGTCCGTCCTGTCGCGGATCCCCGCCGAGTTCCAGGGCCGGTTCGTGATCCGCGTGAACGCGTCGAACGGCCTCGTCACCACGCAGTATGAGCGGATCTGAATCGAAGGGCGCGAAGGTCTCGACGGGCGTCGCGGGCCTCGACGAGATGCTCGGGGGCGGCTTCCCGGCGGGCCACGTCATCCTCGTGACCGGTCTCCCCGGAACCGGGAAGACCTGCCTCGCGCTCCAGTTCCTGCTCGACGGCGTCGCGCGCGGCGAGAAGGGGGTTTTCCTCTCCCTCGAGGAGGACGTGCCCCAGCTGCTCGAGACCGCGCGGCAGTTCCGCTGGCCGGTCGACGCCGCCATCGAGAAGGGGACGCTCAAGGTCGTACGGCTCGACCCGAAGGACGCCCGCCAGAGCCTGCACCGGATCCAGGGCGAGCTCGGTCGGGAGCTGTCGGCGCTGGGGGCGAAGCGGATCGCGCTCGACTCGGTCTCCCTCCTCAACATGCTCAGCGACGACGAACCGAGCCGACGATCGACCCTGTTCGCCCTCGCGGCAGCGTGCCGCGACGCGGGCGCGACGACCGTCCTCACCGCCGAAGCCGACCCGCTCCACCCCGAAGTGAGCCGCGACGGCCTTTCCGAGTACGTCGCCGACGGGGTGCTCGTGCTCGGCTACAGCCGCGGCCCGGACGGTCACCGCGTCGGGCTCTCCGTCCGGATCCTCAAGATGCGCCGCACCGCCCACGCCCGGACCGTGCAGCCGTACGCTATCGGGCCAGCCGGCATCTCCGTCGACTCGAAGGCCGTCGACCTCGGGAGCTACTGAGCCGCCCGCGTCCCGGGCCGCGTGCCCCGGTCGACGCGGACGGCGCATGGACGGAAGGACCCCGGCACGGCGATCGACCGCCCGCCCGCTGCCCGGCGCCGGGCCCCCGCCGGCGCGGGCTCCGGAGTGGGCGCTGTACGTGGACCTCGACGCCTACTACGTCGCCTGCGAGCTGCGCGACCGCCCCGACCTGCGTGGCCGCACCGTGATCGTCGGCCCCCCGCCGTCCGACGGCCCGGGCCGGGGCGTGGTGCTGTCGGCCAGCTACGAAGCCCGCGCCTTCGGCGTGAAGAGCGCCCAGCCGGTGCGCACCGCGGCGCGCCTGTGCCCGGACGCCGTCTGGATCCCGCCCGACTTCCCCAAGTACGAGCGGGTCGCGAACGAGGTCCGGGCCGTCCTGCGTCGCCACTCGCCCCGCGTCGTGCCGTACAGCATCGACGAGGCGGTCGTCGTCGCCGAGGTCGAATCCGACGAGGAGGCGCGGGCCCGTGCCGAGGCGATCCAGGCCGAGCTCCGCACCGCACTCGGGCTCAGCGCATCCATCGGGGTCGCGCGCGCGCGGGTCGTCGCCAAGATCGCGAGCGACCGGGCGAAGCCCGGAGGCATCCGGGTCGTGACGGACGGCGAGATCGCGTCCTTCCTCGCGCCGCTCAGCGTGCGGGCGATCCCCGGGGTCGGTCCGCGCACGGAGGAGATCCTCACCCGCCACGGGGTCCGCACGATCGGCGAGCTCGCGTCGCACGAGCCGCAGGAGTTCCTGCGCGACCTCGGGGGGTTCGCGCGCGACCTGATCGAGCTGGCGCGCGGGACCCCCCGCGAGTCCGGCGAGGGGTCCTCGGGCCCGCGGTCGCGGTCGGCCGACCGCACGTTCGACCGGGACGAGTCGGACGGAGCGCGGCTCGCGGGCGCGGTCCGCGACCTCGCGACCGAGCTCGCGGCGGCCCTGGACCGCGAACAGCTCCGGTACGGGACCGTGGGGGTTGCCTTCCGGTGGAGCGACTTCGACCGGACCGAGCGGCGGCACAACCTGGTCGGCGCTCGAGAAGGACCCGCACCGCTGGTCGAGGCGGCTGTCCGGCTCGCACACGGACTGTGGGCCGCGGAGTGCGCGGGCCGCGGTCGCGGCGTACGGACCGTCTCGGTGCGCGCCGAGCGGCTCGCCGAGAGACTTCAGCGTCAGGCATCCCTCGACGAGTACCGGCCGACCGGCACGGGCCCGCAGCGGTGACCGGCCGGGTGGGGACGTCCCCCGGGTCCCATCCGACGAAATCGTAATGGCTCCCGGGCCGTCCGAGGAGTCGTGGCGGAACTCCGCGAGCCGATCGTTTCGCTGCTGGGTCACGTCGACCACGGTAAGACGACGCTTCTCGACCGGATCTCCGGGAGCGTGCGAGCCTCGCGCGAGGCGGGGGGGATCACCCAGCACATCGGGGCCATCGAGGTGCCCGGCGAGGTCGTTCGGCGGCTCTGCGGTCCGATCCTGAAGGCGGAACAGCTGGTCGTTCCCGGCCTGCTGTTTGTCGACACGCCCGGACATCGCTCGTTCGAGACGATGCGCCGTCGCGGCGGTGCGCTCGCCGACCTGGCGATCCTGGTGGTCGACGTCCGGGAGGGTGTGATGCCGCAGACGCGCGAATCGATCGAGATACTCCGCAAGGAGAAGACCCCGTTCGCGATCGCCCTCACGAAGATCGACCTCGTCGCGGGATGGCGCAAGCCG
>JASHSP010000012.1 GCA_030038655.1 Thermoplasmata archaeon
GATCTTCGGCAAGCTCGGCGACATCTACGGCAAGAAGCGGACCCTGCTGGTCGCGATGGGCGTCTACGCCGTCGCGGTCAGCCTCGCGGGGTTCACTCCGCAGATCGGCGCCGCCTTCGGGCTCAGCCGGCCGAGCCAGATCTACGCGCTCATCGCGGTGCGCGCAGTCCAGGGGGTCGGGATGGCGATGTTCCCCCTCGGCTTTGCGATGCTGCCCGAGGTGTTCCCCCCCGCCCGCGTGGGGCAGGCCCAGGGGCTCCTCTCGGGGATGTTCGCGACCGGTGCCGCCGCCGGTCTGGTCGGGGGCGGATGGATCGCCCAGACGTACGGCTGGCAGCTCACCTACCACACCGTAATCCCGATCGCGATCCTGATGTTCGCCCTGGCCGCGTTCTTCATCCGGGAGTCGAAGATCCGCCACCAGGTCCGGATCGATTTCCCCGGCATCGTGAGCCTTGGGGTCGGCCTCACCTTCCTGATGCTCGGCATCACGGAGGGGGCCTACTGGGGGTGGGGCCAGTTCTCCGCGGTCCGGTTCGGGAGCGTGCCGTGGGGCGTCCCCGAGTTCTTCCTGCTCGCGCTGGGGGCGTTCGCGTTCTTCCTCCTCTGGGAGCCGCGGGCCCCGAGCCCGGTGGTCTCGTTCGCCTCGCTCAAGGAGCGGAACATCTGGGTTTCGAACGTCAACGGCGTCCTCGTCGGCATGACGATGTTCCTCCTGTTCACCGTCCTGATCATCCTCGGGGAGTACCCGTCCCCCGGATTCGGGCTGCGGGAGCTCGACGCCGCGCTCGCCTTCATCCCCGCGGTCGTCGGGATGATGGTCACGGGTCCGTTCCTCGGCGCGGCGATCGGCCGGTACGGACCGAAGCCGATCATGGTCCTCGGGTTCGTACTGATCCTCGCGGGGGCGTTCGGGCTGGTCGCCTTCCACTCGAACGTCACCCAGATCGCGGTGGTCGCGATCCCCGTGATGGTCGGCAACGTCGCCGTGCTCGTCTCGATGACGAACGTCATCGTCCTGTCGGTCGACCCCCGGACGATGGGGATTCAGACCGGGATGAACCAGACGTTCCGGACCCTCGGCTCGGCGATCGGGCCCGTGCTCGTCACCTCGATCCTCGCGAGCTACGCGTTCACGATCCTCACCCCGACGGGGCCGTTCCAGAACTACCACGACGCGGGCTACCAGTCGGTCTTCCTGGTCGTGGCCGCGATCGGGATCGTGGGGGCGCTGCTCTCGCTGACGCTACGGAACTTCCGATTCTCGGCGGACGGGACCCGCCACGGCCACCCGGGCGACGCCCCGGACCCCACGCCGGAGCCCGGCGCCGCCCCCGTCGTCTCGGCGAGCCGCCCCTAGGGCGGCGGGC
Source organism: Thermoplasmata archaeon (assembly GCA_030038655.1). Classification (GTDB taxonomy): domain Archaea; phylum Thermoplasmatota; class Thermoplasmata; order Lutacidiplasmatales; family UBA184; genus Lutacidiplasma. The sequence continues at coordinate 1,371 of JASHSP010000012.1, forward strand.
CCGCGGGGCCGCGGAGCGACCCGCTCACGAGCAACCGCTCGTGGAGCCGCAGACCGTGCACGCGTAGCACGTGCCGGACCGGACCATGATGCCGCCGCAGATCGCGCACGACGGCGCGTCCTCGCTCGTCCCGCCCTCGGCGGACCGGTCGGGGGCGAACGAGTCGAGCCGCCGGGTCTCGAGCTTCACCGTCTGGCTCTCCGAGGCCGGGGACCGCGCGGCCGGCGCGGGGGCGCCGTGCCCGTTGCCGTTCCCCTCCGCCGGGTTCTCGAGGCCGATCGACCGTCGTTCGTCCTCGGTCAGGAACTCGAGCGCGAGCCATCGGGCGACGTAGTCGGGGATCGACTTCGCGAAGCGGATCCGCGCGTTGTTGGTCGCCCCGGCCGGCTCGAACCGGAGGTGGGCGAGCTTGCGCACGAGGTCCTTCAGCGGGACCCCGTGCTGGAGCGCCATCGACATCGAGATCCCGAGCGAGTCCATGAGGCCGTTGACGGTGGACCCTTCCTTCGTCACGCGGAAGAAGATCTCGCCGGGGCGGCCGTCGGGGTAGAGCCCGACCGTCACGTAGCCGTCGTGCCCGCCGACCTGGAAGTGGTGGGTGAGCGCCTTCCGCTCGTCCGGCAGCTTCTCGCGCGCGGGACCGCGGGGTCCGGTCAGCGGGGCGACCACCGCCTTGCCCTTGCCGGTGTCGAACGGCTGGGACGCCTTGCAGCCGTCGCGGTAGAGCGCGACCGACTTGATCCCAAGCTTCCAGGCCTCGAGGTAGATCTTCTCGATCTCCTCCACGGTCGCCTCGTGCGGGAGGTTGATCGTCTTCGACGCGCCGCCCGAAAGGAACGGCTGTACCGCGCCGAGCATCTTGAGGTGTCCGGCCGGGGGGATGGTCCGGGAGCCGCCGACGGGCGCGAGCGCGCAGTCGAATACCGACAGGTCCCCGAGATCCAGCCCCGGGGCCCCCTCGATCGTGCCCGTCTTCTCGAGATGCTGGGTGATCGCGCGGATCTCCTCGGGCGCGTAGCCGAGGGCGTGCAGCCCGTCGGGGACGGTGCGGTTGACCATCCGCAGGATCCCGCCGCCGACCAGGTTCTTCGTCTTGACGAGCGAGAGCTCGGGCTCGAGCCCGAGCGTATCGCACCCCATCAGCAGGCCGATCGTCCCGGTCGGGGCGATCACGGAGATCTGGGCGTTGCGGTACCCCCACAGCTCGCCCGCCTTCACCGTGTCGTGCCAGCGGTCGGCCGCTTCGCGGAGGAGCGGCGCGAGGCGGACGTCGTCCGAGGCGACCTTCTCGGCCGCCTTCGCGTGCTTGCCCATCACGCGGAGCATCGGGGCTCGGTTCTTCTCGAACCCGGGGAACGGCCCGACCCGCTTCGCGATCTCGCTCGACATGTGGTACCCTTCGGCGGAGAGGAGCGCCGAGAGGGACGCTGCGAGCGCTCGGCCGGCGTCCGAGTTGTAGGCGAGCCCGTAGCGCATGAGGAGCGACCCCAAGTTCGCGTAGCCGAGCCCGAGCGGGCGGTATTCGTGCGAGTTCTGGGCGATCGACGCGGTCGGGTAGCTGGAGGCGTCCACGACGATCTCCATCGCCAGGATCATCGTGCGGACGGCCCGGCAGAACAGCTCGGTGTCGAACACGCCCTTCGGGTCCAGGAACTTGAGGAGGTTGATGGACGCGAGGTTGCACGCCGTGTCGTCGAGGAACAGGTACTCGCTGCACGGGTTGGACGCGTTGATCCGCCCCGAGTTCGGGGCGGTGTGCCAGTCGTTCGTGATGTCGTCGAACTGGACCCCGGGGTCGCCGCACCGCCAGGCGGCGTAGGCGAGCTTCCGCCACAGCTCGCGCGCCCGGTAGGTCCCGGCGACCGCGCGGTCGGTCCGGTTGTACGTCTTCCACTCCCGGTCGCGGACGACCGCGTCCATGAAGGCGTCCGGGATCCGCACGGAGTGGTTCGCGTTCTGGTAGGCGATGGAGGCGTAGGCCGAGTCGGGGTCGGTCCCGTCGAAGTTCGCGGAGTACCCTTCGCGGATGAGCGCGAGGGCCTTGTCCTCCTCCCGGACCTTGCAGTCGATGAAGTCGACGATGTCCGGGTGGTCCATGTTGAGGATGACCATCTTCGCCGCCCGCCGCGTCGTCCCGCCCGACTTGATCACGCCGGCGAGCGCGTCGAACGCCCGCATGAACGAGACCGGGCCCGAGGCGATCCCGCCCCCGGCGAGCTTCTCGCGGCTCCCGCGGAGCGCCGATAGGTTCGACCCGGTACCGCTGCCGCCCTTGAACAGGCGCCCCTCGCTGGTCGCGAGCGCGAGGATCGAGTCCATGTCGTCCGCGACCGACTGGATGAAGCACGCCGAGCACTGGGGCGGGTCGCGGACGCCGACGTTAAACCAGACGGGGCTGTTGAACGCCGCCATCTGCTGCACCATGAGGTAGGAGAGGCTCTCCTCGAACGTGGTCGCCTCCTCGGCGGTGTCGAGGTAGCCGAGGTCGATCCCCTGCTGGGCGATCCAGTGGCAGACACGCCGGATCATGCCGTCGATCGAGTTCTCGCGATGGCCCTGGATAATGCGGAAGTACTTCGACGCGGCGATGTTGACGCTCGTCTCGGACCAGCTCGCCGGCGCGCGGATCCCCTTCTGCTCGAAGATCACCTTGCCGTCGGCGTTCTTGATGACCGCGTCGTGCGAGCGCCAAGTGACGGTGTCGAAGGCAATCTTCCCGCGCGGGACAAGACGCGGCACCGGGATCGGTTCTTGTCCGAGGCGGTGGGGCGGATGCCCAGCGGTCGCCGGGGTGGGTACGGAGCGCTTCTTTGCGGCTGCCATGAGCCTTAGTTCCTCGAGGGACGAACGAGTCGCCGCGACAACGTCAGCAAGCGATCCGGGTTCCTAAGCACGGCTCCGGCGGACACCGAAACACCCTCGAATGAGGGGTGTTTCTCTCGAGCCGGGGACGCTAGGAAACGGAGTCCGCTGCGCGCGGGACACTTCGAAAACCCTCCGGGGGGCGGCTACACGCATCCGGTATAAGTGTGCTAGGTCGAACAAGAGCGCCGACCGCGTCGAGCGACGCCGTACGATGCGACGAATCCGTTCCTTCGTTACAACCGTACCGCACCACCCCGCCGGAACGGGCCCGGGGAGTGCCGAACGCGCGCCGGCCGCGTCGGGGGATCGTTAGGCCGACGGCGGCGGGCGTGGCGTGGGAGGTTCCGGCGGCGGGAGCACGCGCATCGTGCACGGCATGAGGGCGCCGCACTCGCCGCAGAACAGCCCCTCCTCGGCGACCCAGAGGAACTGGCCGCACCGTTCGCACTTGCGCGGATCGTCCGGATCGTTGCGACAGACCATCGGGGATCTCCGCAGCGGACGACGCGTTCCGTCTATATCGTTCCGCGGTCCAAGTCGGAGTGCGGGGAGTAAAAAAAACGGTACCGGGGGGACTCCGCGCGAAGTCCCCCCGGGAAGGAAGGATCGCCCTTAGGCGTTCTTCATCCGGGCCCGCGAAACGTAGCCCTTCTTGTCGAGGAAGTACATGTACCCGTCTTGGCGGGTGATCTTCTCCGTCCCGACGCGAGCCTTCCTTCCGGACTTGTTCAGCTTCGTCGGGGTCTTCCAGAGATACCCGTCCTTCCCGAGATAGTACAGGTAGCCCTTCTCTCGCTTGCTTTGCTCCTTGCCCACGCGCTCCGCCATGATGGGAACCTCGACCGGCGGGATGGAGAGCCCCCCTATTTGAAGGTACTGACGGAGTTACGGCGTAAAAACCGGTTTTCCCTGACGGAGAACGAGCGTCGGACGCACGTCGAAGCGGTACCCCACGAGGTCGGCGGACCGGATCGGAAGGACGGCCAGGTCCGCCGGGCGCCCGACCTCGATCGTCCCCGCGTCCCCGACACCGCTGGCGTGCGCGGCGTTGACGGTCGCCGCGGTCAGCGCCTCCGCCGGCGTCATGCGACCGCCGTGAACCGCCCCCGCGAGGACGAGCGGCATCGACTCGACCCAGGTGTTCGGGCTGCAGTCGGTGCCGAGAGCGACCGGGACGCCGGCATCGACCATCTCGCGACCCGGGCTCCGGCGGGCCGCCGTCGAGGCGAACGCCGTCATCGGCAGCAGGACGGCGCTGACCCCGGCCCGGGCGAGGCGCCCGCGGTCGGCGGCGGGGGTCGCGAGCAGGTGGTCCGCCGACCGCGCGCCGAGCCGGGCGGCCAGGCGGGCTCCGCCCGAGAGGACGAACTCGTCCGCGTGCACCTTCACCCCGAGGCCGAGCCGGGCGGCGGCCCGCAGGAGCCGCTCGGACTGCGCCACCGAGAAGAACCCCGGCTCGCAGAAGACATCGCAGAACCGGGCGAGACCCCCCCGGGCCACGGCCGGAAGCGTCCGGCGCACGAGCGAGTCGATGTAGTCGTCCGCGCGCCCCTCGAACTCGGGGGGAACCGCGTGGGCACCGAGGAACGTCGGGACGAGGCGCAGTCCGGTCGCGCGCGCGAGCCTCGGGATCAGCCGAAGGAGACGCAGTTCGCCGACGTGATCCAGGGCGTAGCCGGATTTCACCTCGACCACGGTCGCGCCGTTCGCGGCCATCCGCCGGAGGCGGTCGGCGGCGGTCCGGAGGAGTTCGCGGGAGCCCGCCGCGCGCGTCGCGCGCACGGTCGAGTAGAGGCCGCCCCCCCGCCGCGCGATCTCCCGATAGCTCGCGCCCCGGACGCGCAGCGGGATCTCCGCGGCCCGGTCGCCGGCGAACAGGACGTGGGTGTGGGCATCCACGAAGCCGGGGACGACCGTTCCGCCGGCGGCGTCGAGCGCGCGGCCGCCGGCCCGCAGGCGGACCTCGCGCGACACCCGCCGCTCGGGCCCGACCCAGACGACGAGGCCTCCGTCGACCGCGATCGCCGCATCGGGGACCCGGGCGAGGTCGTTCATCGCCGGCCCGACCCGCGGGACGGGGCCCGCCGCGAGCGTCGCGGCCTCCGCCGCATCGCGGACGATGAGGTCGGCGTGGATCATGGTTGGAGAACCATGTGGTCGAGCAGATCGCGGGCCGCGGCCGAGCCCGGAAAGACGATACGGGCCTCCGCTTCCAGGGGCTCGAGCTCCTTGTACCGTGCCGAGAAGTGGGTGAGGAAGAGGGTCCCGACCCCGGCGACCCGCGCACACTCGGCCGCCTGGCGCGCCGAGGAGTGGCCCCATTCGTTCGCCTCCTTCTCGATCTCCTGGGCGGCCGTCGCCTCGTGCACGAGGACCGTGGCCCGCTCGGCGAGGCGCCGGACGGGATCAGCGGGAGCGGTGTCGCCGGAGTAGACAATCGACCGGCCCGGTCGGGGGGGACCCATCACGTCCTCAGGCCGGACGACCCGGTCGCCGACGCGCACCGCTTCGCCGGCCTCGAGGCGCGCGAAGTCGCGCCCGTGCAGGCCAAGGTCGCGCGCGCGGGGCCCGTCGAACCGCCCCCGCTTCGTCGCCTCCTCGATGCGGTAGGCGAGCGCGGGCACGGGGTGCTCCGCCGCGGCGGTGCGGACCTCGTAGCCGTCCAGCGCGACCGTGCTGCCCGGGGTCAGGGGGTGCACCTCGACCGGGAACCGGAGCGTGAAGTACCCCATCCGGAGGGCCCGGTCGACCATCTCCTTCGCGTCCGGCGGTCCGTAGATGTCGAGCGGCTCCTCCCGGTGGTTGAGGCACATGCTCTGGATGAGGCCGGGCAGCCCGAGGAAGTGGTCGCCGTGAAAATGCGTGATGAACACGCGACGGACGCGCATGAACGAGGCGCTGGAACGGAAGAACTGGCGCTGCGTCCCTTCGCCGCAATCGAGGAGGATCAGCTCGCTCTCGAGGTCGACCGCGATGGCGCTGGCCGAACGCTCCTTGGTCGGCCACGACCCGGCGGTGCCGAGGAAGGTGACGCGCACGAGTCCCGTTGGCCGCTGCGAGGTAAAAGCCGGTCGGTTCCCCGCGCGCGGCTACGGCCCGCTCGCCCGGGCCCCTTACCGGGCGAGGTCTCCCCGGGGACAAAGGGGAAAAGGCCGGCGCAGTTCGGCCGGCGATGGTCGATTGGGACCGGGTCGAAGAGCTCAGGTCCAAGGGCGTCGCCTGGGGCGAGATCGCCGACGACCCGAAGGTCGGCTTCCATGCCGACGCCTCCGCGGGAGACCCCGGCCGTGCGCTGCGCGCCCTCTACCATCGCAGCAAGGCGCGGACCCGTCGCAAGCCGTCCGCGCCCTCGACCCCCCGGCGTATCGGTGCCGCCGGCGACAGCCGGTGGTCCCTCGTCCGGATCGGGTACCTCGCCCTGCCGGTCGTGGCCGTCTGGTTCCTCCTCGCGTACGTCGCGCCGTCTCCGGTCGGGATCCTCGTCCCCGCGATCCCCTGGCTTGGGCTGGCGCTCGCGGTGGTCGCGTTCGTTTTCGTCTACGCTCTCTGGCGGTCGACCGGAGGTCGCCGGTGGTCGCCGGTCCTGCGCGGGACCCTGATCGGAGGGATCATCCTCGGCCTGGTGGTCGGCGGTGCCATCGCGCTCGCGGGCTCGTTGATCTTCGGATGCCCGTACCTCCCGCCGGCCTCCGCCCTCGCGACCCAGCCGGGGGGCTGGTCGTCCGGCCACATCAGCCCGTGGCAGGAGGGCGGCAAGCCGGTCCTCTACTTCTACGGCGCGACGTGGTGCCCGTACTGCTCCGCCAGCAGCTGGGCGATCTGGAAGACGCTGACCGAATTCGGCACGGTGAGCGGCGCGGACTTCACCCATTATTCGAGTTCCACGGACGTCTACCCGAACACCCCCGAGGTCGTGCTCGCGGGGATCCAGCTGAGCTCGTCCTCGATCGCGTTCCAGGTGAGCGAGGACACCTCGGGCGTGGGGGGCACCACGCCCGTCACGTCGAGCTGCTATCAGCTGGCGTACGTGTCCGCTTACAGCGGCGGCTCGATTCCGTTCGGGGTCGTGAACGGGCAGTACATCCACTACGGCTCCTCGTTCGTCGACCCGGCCAATCTCCAGCCGTGGGAAAAGACCGGGGACCTGGCCGTGAAGGAGTCCGTCGCGAACGAGACCAACACCTCCGGCTCGCCGTGGACGTACATCCAGGACGCGACCTGGTGGCTCATGGCGTTCTTAGCGAAGGCGACCGGGATCGCCGTCGCCACCCTCGCGACGGAGGTCTCGCCGCATTGGAGCTCGGCGACGATCGCCGCGGTCGAGGGGTACGAGAGCCAGATCACGTGACGGGACGATGCGGACTCGCAACCTGCGCTCGCTGATCTACCTCGCCGGCGGCATCGGGCTGGTCGTCTCGTTCTTCGCCGCCGCCGAGTTCTTCGACGCCTCGCTCCGGGCGATCTGCTCCGTGAACTCGTTCTTCTCCTGCGCCCTCGTGGACCAGAGTTCGAAGACGACCACCTTCGGCATCCAGGATTACCTGTGGGGGATCGGTGGGTTCGTCGTAATCCTGGCGGTCGCGGGGGTCGCGGAGAAGCGTCCGCGGGAGGTGGTGTGGGCGTACGCGCTGCTCCTCCTCACCACCCTGGGCGTCGCGATCTCGCTCTACTTCCTCTACGTCGAGCTCGCCGAGATCCACGCGCTCTGCCCCGTGTGCGTCGCCGCGTACGCGTTCGGTGGGATCACGTGGGTCGGGTCGATCTTCCTAGCGCTCCGGACGCGGGCCGGCGGCCGGACGGAGGAAGAGGACGAGGAACCGTCCGTCCCGAGCCCCGGTCCGGCCTGACCCGGCCGCTGTCCCGGGGGGTTCCCCGCGCTCCCCCCGACCCGGCCCGTCCGCCCGAAGGGGCAAAAGGGGCCTTCCGTTCGTCGGGCGATGGTCAACTGGGACCGCGTCGAGGAGCTGCGGCTGAAGGGCTGGGACTGGGAGAAGATCGCCGCCGATCCGAAGGTCGGCTTCCACGCCGAGCCCTCGGGAGGGAACGCCGGCCGCGCGCTGCGAGACCTGTACCGCCGCCGGCGGCTGCGGGGCCCGCGGAAGGAGACCGACGTTCCGGGCGCGTCCGGGCCGGCCCGCGGCGGGCGCTCGCTCTTCGGGAGACTCCTCGCCCTCGTCTTTCTCCTCGTTCCGCTCCTGGCCGTCTGGTTCCTTCTCGCCTACTTCCTGCCGTCCCCCGTCGGACTCCTCGTCCCCGCGGTCCCGTGGCTGGGCCTCGCCCTCGCGGTGCTCGCGTTCGTCCTCGGGTTCGCGCTCTGGAGGTCGGCCCCCGGGAACCGCTGGTCGAAGGGGCACCGGAACGCCCTGATCGCAGGCGTCGTCCTTGGCCTCGTCGTGGCCGGTCTGATTGGCGTCTCCGGATCGGTCCTCTTCGGCTGCCCGTACCTCCCGTCGGCGTCCAGCCTGACGAACATGAACGAGCCCGCCGGCCTCACGCCGAGCGGTGTCGGCCCGTGGCAGCAGGTGCCCGTCGCGGCGTGGCACGCCGGCAACGAACCGGTCTTCTACTTCTACGGTGCCACGTGGTGCCCGTTCTGCTCGGCGAGCAGCTGGGCGATGTGGAAGGCGATCTCGGAGTTCGGCAGCGCCGTGCCAGCCACAGCGTTCTCCTCCTACTCGAGCGACGCCCCCAGCGAGCCGGACAAAAACACCCCCGAGGTGGTCCTGGCCGACGCGGGTTCCTCTTCGACGATCGCCGTCCAGATCACCGAGTACACCGGGGGGGTGGACGGCGCGCTCGCCAGCACCTCGAGCTGCTACCAGCAGGGGTACGTCTCCGCCTACGCGAACGGCATCCCCTTCATCGTGATCGACGGCCAGTACCTGCACGTCGGGTCGCTCTACAGCCCCACGAACCTATCGGCCTGGGCGGACGGCGCGAACGGCGGGGACCTCGCCGTGAAGAACTCGGTCCACAACGAGACGGCGGCGGCGAGCGGAGGGGACCCGTGGTCGACCGTGGAACACCAAGCGTGGTGGATGATGGCCCTGCTCGCCCATTCGACCGGGGAGTCCGTCACGAGCCTGGCCGCGACGTACGGCTGGTCGCTCAGCACCCAGCAGAACGTCACCCTGGACGTGGACGACTACCTCTCCTGAGGCGGCCGAACGCCGGCTCCGGGATGCGGAAAGCCGCGCCGACGAGAGCGCCCGGCGAGCGGCGCGGGGGACGGTTATATACCGAACCTTGCTCCGCCCGCGCGGAGAATCGCCGATGCCCACCGACTACGAGACGCTGGCCGCCGGGGTGGCGATCGCCGGCGGGTTGATCGGTACGGGAATGGCCCAGTCCGGGATCGGCGCCGCGGGCATGGGGATCATCGCCGAGAAGCCCGAGAAGTTCGGGCAGGTGCTGTTCTTCTTCGTGATCCCCGAGACGCTCTGGATCATCGGCTTCGTGCTGGGTATCATCCTCCTGCTGGGGATCCTGTAGCCGCCGTCCCTCGAGTATGTCGCTCGAGAGCCTGGTCGACGAGATCCG
>JASHSP010000095.1 GCA_030038655.1 Thermoplasmata archaeon
CGCCGGCGCGCTGCTCGCGCTGTCGCTCAGTGGCCCCCGCTCGGCCGCGATCTTCCGGCTGACGGCCCTGTTGCTCGGTGCGTGGTCGTTGCTGGCGACGACGGTGCTGGTCTGGGTGCTGGTGGGTGGCGGGGTCGGTGCGGCCGCCACCCTGGCCCGCTCGCCCGGAACCCTCTTCGAGCGGGGAACCCTCGGCATCTGGGCGCTCGGTGCCGTCGGGGCGTTCCTCCTGTTCTGCGCCGCGTTCGCGGTCTGCCAGGCGGTCGGGCGGAGCCTTCTCCGCCTGCTGGGGCCCCGACCGCTGCCGTGGCCCGCGCGGCTCCCCGTCCCGGCGACCCCGACCCGGCTGATGTCGTTCGCCTCCCCCGTGCCGGACGCGTTCACGTTCACGCTGCTCCGACCGTCGTGGCGGCGGGGGTGGTGTCGCGAGGAGGTCATCCTCGTCTCCGACGGGTTGCTCGGGCACCTCTCCACCGAGGAATGGGAGGCGGTGGTGGCCCACGAGCTGGGCCACGTGCGCGAGCTGGACGGCCGGTACCTCACGTTCTTCCGAACGTTCGCCCGGATGATGCGCTGGGACCCGATCCTCGCGCTCCTCGCGGAGTCGCTCACGCGGCGCGAGGAGTTCCGCGCGGACGCCGACGCCGTCGCGCTCACGGGGCGGCCCCGCGCGCTCGCCCGCGCCATATACAAGTCCAGCCGGCACCTCCCACCGTACCCCGGGTCGCTCGCCGGCCTCCTTGGACCGGGCGGGGTCCGTGGCCGTCGCCAGGCGGACGAGAGGATCCGCCGCCTGATGGTGCTCTCGGAGAGCGGCGGATTCGATGAGGAACCCGTCGGGTAGCGTCCGTTGGCTTGTCGCACGGCTGCTGGTGGTCGCCGTCCTCGTCGTCCTGGTCGTGCCCGGTCTGACGGCCCGCCCTGCCGCCGCGTCGGGGTACCCCGCCCTGCCGGTCGGGTTCGACTCCTCGTTCCTGTCGAACCTCTCGGCTCCGTCGGTCGTCCCCGGCGCGTCGAGCTCGCTCGCCTTCGACGTCACCGACCCCTCGGCGATCGGGGCCACGATCTCCGACGTGGTCGTCTCGTTCGAGGTCTACGCGTTCAACGGGTTTCCGGGGAACGCCACGGCGTACCTCCCGGTCGCCAACGCGCCGGTGCTCGCCAACGCCACCGCCTCGGGCGCGTTCGTGACGGTGGCGATCGGGTCGCTCGCGCCGGGCGGTGCCCGCGCCGGGTCCGTCGGGGTCGTCACCTCGGCCGCATCCCCGGCCGGGACGTTCGCGATACGGACGGCGGTCAACTTCACGCTCAACGCTTCGGCCTACCGGCTCGAGTCCCGCGGCTGGTTCACGGCCGGCCAGTGGGCCCGGGGGACCGAGGCCCCGAACGGGAGCGCCGTCCTCAACCTCACGGCGCTCGGGAACATCTCGGGGATCGTACCCGAGACGGCGGTCCTCGTGGCGCCCGCCGGGTGGGACGTCGCCCTGGGGGCCCTGCTGGTCGGCGGGTTCCTGCTCGTCGGGGTCGGGGCGTACGTCTACTTCCGGCGGAAGCCCGGGTCGAGATCCGGCGCCGGATAGGCACCGGACGAGGAGAGCCAGGCACCGAGCGCCTTCGGGAAGAGCCGGACCAGCGACGGCGCCTCCGAGAGGAGGGCACGAACGACGTGGGTCGGAAAGTCGATGTCGCCGAACGCCACGATCGTCCCGGCGAGCCGGCCGTCCTTCAGCACGTCGACCAGCGCGTCCAGCTCCCGGTCGGAGAGGCGGGTGAAGACGCGCCGGACGTAGAGCGCGCGCCGGAACTCCTCGCCGAGCTCCGCGTCCCAGTCCGCGGCGTACCGGGCGAGGCGGGTCGCGGACAGGTCGTCGGCGGCGAGGCCGTCGACCGCGACCCGGGCCGCGAGCTCCGCGCCTCGCATCCCGGTGTAGATGCCCCCGCCGCTGAGCGGCTTCACCTGCGCCGCCGCGTCCCCCGCGAGAAGGACCCGATCGCCGTAGATCTTCGGCACGCGGCCGATCGGGATTCCCGACACGAGGTACGCGGTCGGGTTCGCCAACGGCCACCCGAACCGCTGCTCGAGGTGGTCGAGGAGCCGCCGGAAGTAGGTCCGCGCCGACGTCCCGTCGGCGTTCGCGGCCAGTCCGACGCGGGCCCCTCCGGCGCCGTCGGGGATCCACCAGCCGAAGAGCCCCGGGGCGAACCGACGTCCCAGGTACACCTCCACGGTCTCGGGGTCGCCCGGGCTCTCCGGATACTCCGCTTCGAACGCGGGCAGGATCTCGACGGGCCGCCGCAGGCGGAACGCGCGGGCGACCGCGCTCGCGACCCCGTCCGCGCCGATCACGAGACGCGACGCGACGCGGACCGCCCGTCCGTCGGCCCCGGTCAGCTCGGCGGTGACCCGCCCGTCGGCCGACGCGGCGATCCGGTCGAAGCGAACGCCGGTCCGGACCTCCGCCCCCGCCTTCGCGGCGCGGTCGGCGAGGTGCACGTCGAGCGCCGCGCGGTCGATCACGTAGCCGCGCGGCTCGGGGGCTCTGAACGATATCGCGCGGAGGGCGGGGCCGAACACCGACGCGCCGTGGACCCGGCGTCGCACGATGTCGGGCGAGCCGGCGAGTCGGAGCGCGCGCTCCGAGACCAACCCGGCGCACTGGACGGGGCGACCGACGCGCGCGTGCTCCTCGACCAAGAGGACGGAGTGCCCGGCCTCCGCGATCGCCCGGGCCGCGGTAGACCCCGCCGGACCGGCGCCCACGACCAGGACGTCGACCTTCTCGGTCTCCCGCGCCCCCCCGACCGCGCTCATCGGGCGAACCCGCGCCCCGTCGTCTCCCGCCAGGGCGTGGGGACCAGATCGGTCCGCTGCCGCGGCTGGACCGCCGAGCGCTCCACCGACACGGTTCGGCCCGACGAGAGCGCGAGCTCGCCGGCCCACGCGATCATCGCCCCGTTGTCGACACACAGGGCACGCGGGGGGGCGAACATCTCCGCGCCGCGGCCCTCGGCCATCGTCCGGACCATCGCCCGCAGCCGCTCGTTGCACGCGACCCCACCGCCCAGGGCGACGGACGTCTTCCGTCGATGCGCCAGCGCTCGCTCCGTGATCTCCGTGAGCATCGAGTAGGCGGTCGACTCGACCGAGTACGCGAGGTCGGGCCGGGCCGCCCCCTTGTCCCGGAGCGCGAGCGTGGCCGTCAGCATGCCGGAGAACGCGACGTCCATGCCGTGGACCGAGTACGGCAGCGGGAGCAGCTCCGTGCCCTGCCGCGCCTCCGCCTCGAGGGCGGGGCCGCCGGGGAACGTCCCGCCCAGGCCGATCCAGAGCTTGTCGAGAAAGTTCCCGATGCCGATGTCGAGCGTCTCGCCCAGCACGCGGTACCGTCCCCGGCCGTAGGCGATCACCTGCGTGTTGCCGCCGCTCGCGTACAGCAGCAACGGGTCGTCGAGCCCGCTCAGCGCCCGAGCGATCTCGACGTGCGCGACGCAGTGGTTCACCGGGACGAGAGGGCGGCGCCAGGCGAGCGACAGCATGCGGGCGACCGTCGCCCCCGCCCGGAGGCACGGCCCGAGCCCGGGCCCCTGCGCGAACGCGACCGCGTCCAGGTCCCGGGGCCGCACCCCCGCGGCCGCGAGCGCCGTCGCGACCAGGCCGGGCAGAACGTCGACGTGGTGGTTCGCGGCCTCCCGAGGGTGGATCCCGCCGGACGGCGGCCGGTACATGTCGGAGGCGAGGCCGAGGACCTTGGCCTCCCCGTCCACCACCCCGACCGACGCGGTGTGCGCGGTGGATTCGACGCCCAGTACCACCATCGGGCTGCCGAGTGGGACGGCGGTTATAACGGGCGGCGACCGGAGCGCCCCTACGCGCGGAGCCACCCCATCTTGATGAAGCAGTAGAGGGCGAACGCCATCGCGAGCCCCATGCCCGCCACGATCTGCCAGAGCTGGGCGTCGAACGGCTGCCCGAGGATGTTCTGCCCGAGGATCCCGCTCACGACGGCCGGGATGACCGCGAGGCTCGTGATCACGGCGAGGATCTTGAGGATGCGGTTCGTCTCGAACGCCTCCTGGTTGATGTAGAGGTCGATGAGCGACTTGATCCGGTCCGTGAGGTCGTCGGCGGTCTCCTCCAAGAACTGCGCCTGGTCACGGAGCTCGCCGAAGTCCTCCTCGGCCCTCGCGTCGAACCCGTCCAGCGCGATCCGCCTCGCGTCGAGCGACCCGATCATCTGGCGGTAGTGGAGGAGGTTCGAGCCGACCCGGGCGGTCTCCTGGTTGAGGGCGTACATCCTTTCCAGGAAGTCGCGCGGGAGCCTCGGCTTCGGCACGGTGGCGATCCGGCCGACTTCCAGCTCGATCTCCGCACAGATCCGGCGGTAGTCGTTGAGCATGGACTCCAGGATGCCGTACAGGGCGGCGACGACGAAGCTCCCCTCGGCGAGTCGCCCGTGGGCGCGCTCGAGCACCTCGTCGAACAGGTCCTCCCCGTGCGCGGACGCGGTGAGGAGCTTCGGGCCGGCGCAGATCACGACGACCCCGGTGCGGTCGACGGTGAGGAAGCGGCCCGCCCGCTCGGGGTACCGGACCTCGCCCGACTGGACGAAGACGAACGAGAGGTCCTTGGCGAAGACCACGTGCGGGTAGATCTCGTCCACGAACCGGTTCTGGAAGTGCGGCTCGGGCACGCCCAGCAGGCCGGCGAGCCGCGCGACGCCTTCGGGGCCGAGGTGGTGGAGGTCGATCCACTCCTGCCGGTTGTCCCGGAGCCGGCGCGCGAGGTCGTCCCACGAGAGGTTCTCGTGCCGGGTGGTGAGGTCGGGGTCGACCTGGCGGATGACCGCCGGTGGCTCGGCCGATTTCGGCTCGGCCGGTGCTTCCGTCGTCTGGATGCGGCTTCCCGCGGTGCGGCCGGCGAGCGCGAAGGCGCGCGGCAGCCGTACCAGCCGGACCAGCAGGGCCAGCGACCCCTTCGTGTTGAGGCCCACGAGGGGAAGGTACGAGGAGACCGAGAGGAGGACGATGGCCAGGTCGACGAGGTGCCAGGGGGACCGGAAGTGCGCTCGGCGGTCCTTGGCCAGGTAGAGCTTCGCCCCGTACTCTACGACGAAGAACAGGACGATGACGAGGTCGCAGCCGTCGACGAAGCTGAGGAGGGGCTTCGAGAGCGTGACGAAGAACGGCAGGAGGATGATCGGGATCAGCAGGATCGACAGGAACGCCATGAACCCGTCGGACAGGATCGCGTCCACCGTGTCGCGGACCCGCTGGTGCGGGTCCTCCTCGGGGACGAAGAGCGACAGCGGGCGGCTCTCCGCGGGAGCCGGCGGCTTCGGGGGGGGAGGGGGATCGCTCGTGCCGGCCGGGACCTGCGCGGGGCTCTTCACGCTAGCGCGCGCCGGTACGGCGGGACCCGACGCGGTCCATCGCCGCCGAGGCGGCCGCGTCCCGGGCCGCTAGTCCTCGGTCGACTCGATGCGGAACGAGACGCACGAGCCCCGCAGCGCCTCCTGGATCCGGTCGGCCAGCTCGAGCGTCTCGCGAACGCTCGCGGCCCGGCCCCACTCGTACACGAAGTCGTACCCCTCCGTCTCGGGGCGGAACCCGAGGTCCTCGAGGATCTCCGCGACCTTCGAGTACGGGGCACCTTCGCTGTCGAGCTGAAGGAGCAGGAACGTTTCGGTCATCGTGGTGGGTCGGTTCGGCGATCCGTGCCCGCTGCATCGGCTCGGCCCCGCATAAGGTCTCGCGGGTGCGACGCCCGCGCACGTCACCGTTCACTCGGGTCCGATCGGGTCTGCGTCGTCGGACCCCCCGGACCGCGGGGAGTCGTCGTCCGCGGGCACGCCGCCCGACGGGTCGGGACGCGACCGGTGCGCGGTGACCCGGACCGCGACGCCCCGGTTCAGCCGCCCCATCTCGTGCGGCGCCAGCAGCAAACGGCCGGTCGCCAGGAGCTCGTCGGACCGTGTTACGAGGAGCGCGCTCGAGCCCGGCACGAGCCCGGGGTCGGCGGAGAGGGCGAATCTCGAGAACAGGCTCCGGCCCTCTCGGACGAACGGGACCGCGTCGTCGGCGACCACCACCCGCAGCCGGCCGGGCTCCAATTCCGCGTGCAGGAGCTCGGCCCCCCGGAACGTCGGCCGGGGGAGTCCGTCGTCCCCCACCACGAAGTGGGGCGCGGCGCCGCGCACGAGCTTTCTCAGTCGCCCGGTCCGGCGGGACCGTTCACCGCGCAGCTCCGGTGCGAGGCGAACGGCCACCGCGCGGCCGTATGCCCAGTCGAGGAGGGCCCGGAACTGCCGTACGGTCCAGGAATCCGTCCAATCGGGCGCCAGGTCCGCGTCGAGGTCCGGCCGACCCGCGAGGTTACGCGAGAGCTGCGCGGGAGCGAGGTGCGCCCGCGGGAGCTCGTACTCTTCGAGGCCGAGGTATGGCCCGACCGGGTACAGCTCGGTGAGCTCGAGCGGGACGGACCCCAGCGGCGTGGTCGCGTTCCAGTGAATCGCCCGGTCGGAGCGGTCCCGGGTCGGTATCCGGGAGAGGTACTCGGGTCGTAGCGCGACGGCCGGAATCTCGCGGCCGAGCGGTCGGTCGGCGACGAACGCTCGGACCCGCGACACGAACCGGACGGCCGACGGCCGTCGGAGGCTGTCGACGCTCACCTCGCGGAAGGCGCGTCGGCTCTCCGGCTCGGCGGGCCAGAATGTCTCGGGGGTCGCCGTCGCGGCCCGGAGCCCCGCCCGGAGCGCGGGGTGGACGGCCGCGCGGCGCTCCGCGAGCTCCCACAACGTCCCGTCCCGGATCGCCTGGCGGACGAGCGCGACCTCTTCGAACGAAACGAGGAGGTTGTGGAGCGCGAGGTGGGGTTCCTGCTCCGGCGGCGGCAGCGTCGCCACGCGGTCGAGGGGAAGCTTCGCGCAGAGGCGGCATCCGCAGATCCCCTCGCGCACCGACTCGATCGCGACGGTCCCGTCGGGGAACAGGAGCTTGCCGCGCCGAGCGAACTTGTGGTAGGCGGACGAGTCGAACAGGTCGACCCCGTGCAGCGCCGCGAAGGCGAACGCCATCGGGTGCCCCGTTCCGAAGAGGTGGACGGGAGCGCCGGGGTTGAGCGACGGTCGCACGGCGCTCAGGACCTGGGCGAGCTCGCGGAACCGGTACTGCTCGAGCAGCGGGACGACCCCCCCGACCGCCAGCACGTCGCCCGCCGCGCTCGCCGCCAACGCCGACCGCGCGCGCAGGTCGGCGAACGGACCCCCCTGTACCGGGGCCGCCAGCAGTCCCGGGCGGGCCGCGCGGGCGGCGCGGATGCGGTCGGTCGTGGCGTTCAGCGCGGCCTCGGCCTCGTCGTGGGACGCTTCGGGCTCGGTGAAGACGTCGAGCACCGTGGCGATGTCGGACCCGATCCGCTCCTGGAATCCCAGGATCTCCTCCGGCCCGACCTCGACCGTCCCGTACGCATGCTGCTGGAACGCCCCGGAGTCGGTCATCACCGCGCCGTCGAATCGCAGGAGCTTGTGGATGCCGTCGCGCTCGGCGACCTCGCGGAGCGGCGGAGTCCGCCACGTGATGTACGCGGACGTGATCAGCGCGCGCACGCCGAACCGGTCGCGAAGCTCGGACGCCGGGCACGGCTGGCGCTCCGGGTCCGGATGGACGACCGGTAGGAGGGCCGGCGTCGCGATCGCGCCGTGGGGCGTCGCGAACCGCCCGAGGCGGGCGAGGCCGTCCCGTTCCAGGAGCTCGAACTCCACCACGGCGTCGCCGACGCTCCGGCGGGGTTAAGGATGCGGTCCCGGCAGGGGCCGGACCTCGAAGCCGGCCCGGATCCGTTCGAGCAGTTCCACCAACATCGGCGGCGTGAGCTTCCCCGTGTTGGTGTTCTGAGGGCTGGGGTGGTAGGCGCCCCAGAGCCACGGGCGCCCCGGACCGAGCGGAGCGCAGGCCCCGTGCCCGAACGGCGTCGTCGGTCGGGGCACGTCGTAAACGACCGCCGCGGTCGCGCGCACCGCGTCCCAGGCATACCCTCCCAGGGCCAGGATGGCACGGGCGTTCGTCAGCAAGCGGAGCTCGCGCTCGAGGTAGGGCGCGCAGTTGGTCCTCTCCCCCGGGAGCGGCTGGTTCCCGGGCGGCGCACAGCGGACGGCGGCGGTGAGGTAGAGGTCTCGGTACCGCAACCCGTCGTTCCGGCGCAGCGAGGTCGGCTGGTTCGCGAATCCCGCGGCATGAAACGCCCGAACGAGGAACGCCGCCGACCGATCCCCCGTGAAGACGCGGCCGGTGCGGTTGGACCCGTGGGCGGCCGGCGCGAGCCCGACGACCACGAGTCGCGCCGCCGGGTCGCCGAACCCGGGAACCCCCCGCCCCCAGTACTCCCCCTCGCGGAACTCCCGCTTCTTCTCGGAGGCGACCCGATCGCGGTACCGCACGAGCCGGGGGCACTTCCCGCAGGCGACGACCTCGGCCCGGACGCGTTCGAGCGAATCCTCCACGTCTCCCGTCAGAGCCTGCCCTATAATCCGATTCGGGCTCCCGGACACGGTCGTCGTGGTCACCGGGCGTGACCTACCCCTATAGAAGCCGGTCTGCATCCCGTCTTCGTGAGCGAGACACGGCCCCCCAGCGGAGGACGCACCCGTCTCGGTGCCGTGGAAGGCGACCTGAGGGTGGACCACAACACGATCATTGAGGTGGACGGCCGACTGGTCGTCTCCGGCACCGCCCGATTCGAGGGTCGGTCGCAGATCCTGGGGGACCTCGAGTGCGGGTCGTTCGACGCCGACGAGGCGGAGGTCCAAGTGGACGGCGGCCTGGTCGTCCACGGCGACGTTCGCGCCCGCGACAGCCGGGTGGAGGTCGGGGGCCCCCTCTCGGCCCGCGGGATCGATGTCGACAAGTCCTTGAAGATCGGCGGCCCCGCGACGGCCGAGGAGATCGAGGTCGGCGGGGAGCTCGAGGGCCGGTCGACCCTTTCCGCGCGTTCGGTCTCGGTCGGGGGTCGATTCCGGCTCGGCGGCAAGCTGACCGCGCAGAAGGTCGAAGCCGGCGGCTCGGTCGATCTCGCCGAGGTCGACCTCGAGTCCCTCCAGGTCGGCGGGGTGATCCACCTCGCCGGCGGGGCGGTCCGGCGGTCGATCGAGGTCGGCGGCAAGTTCGTCTCCGAGGCTCCCCTGACGTTCGGCTCGCTCGAGGTCGGCGGCGTGGCGCAGCTGCGCGGCAGCTCGAAGGGAGGTTCGATCGAGGTCGGCGGGATGTTCTCCGCGGACCGGGACCTCACGTTCGACTCCCTCGAGGTCGGGGGCCTGGGGTCGATTCTCGGGAACGCCGACGGCGGGGACGTCGAGATCGGCGGCAAGTTCGAGGTCCGCGGGTCGGTGACCCTGCGCGGATCCCTCGAGGTAGGCGGCGCGATCTCCGTGGACGAGGGACTCGTCGGCACCAAGGCCGAGATCGGCGGGAAGCTGAAGGCCCGCCGGGCGATCTTCACGGGCTCGGCCGAGATCGGCGGGGCAGCGGTCACCCAGGACGGCCTGAAGGCGAGCCGCCTGCGGCTGCAGCGGAAGGCCCGCGCGACCGGCCCGCTGGTCGGGGACGACGTCGAGATCGACTCGAAGGCGCAGGTCGAGGACGTCTACGGCGGCCGGGTCGAGCTCCGCGACCGGGCCGAGGCCCGGAACGTCTACGCACGCTCCGTCAAGCTGGGGGACGGCGCGAGCGCGGACGCCGTCCAGTACACCGACACGCTCGAGATGGGTCGTGACTGTCGATGCCGCACGCCGCCGCAGAAGGTCGCATCGCTACCGAACTTCCCGCTGTAGCCGGGACCGTTGGTCCGATGATCGGAGACCGCTCCGACCGGACGACTGCCCCGCGACGGCGGGAGCTCTCCGACCTGTACGCCACGGTCCTGGAGGTCGTGAAGCGCTACCGCGGCGTCGCGCGCATCACGCGGGTCTCCTACGGGGCCGGGATGCCGGTCGACCGGCTCCGCACGTTCGTGGACCGCCTCCTCGCGCTCGGCCTCCTGCGGACGGAGGAGCTCGACGGGCGGCCGGTCTACGACATCACCGCCCGGGGCCAGGAGTTCCTCGACACCTACTGGAAGATGCGGGCCTACGTCGAGGTCCTCGAGCCGCCCCTCGAGGAGCGGGGCCGCCGTCGTCGATAGCGCCGGCGCGGACCGTCAGTCGTACCGCGGTACCGTCGGGTCGACCAGGCGGGACCAGGCATCGATGCCGCCCCGGAGGTTCGCGACGGAAAGGAACCCGTGCGCCTCGAGGAACGCGGCGACCATCGCCGACCGGGTCCCGCCGTGGCAGTAGACCACGATCTCGCGGTCCTTAGGCAGCTCACCGATCCGGCCCGGGACTTCGCGCATCGGGATATGCCTCGACGGTTCGATCGTCGCGAGCTCCCGCTCGAACGGTTCCCGCACGTCCAGGAGGACGACCGAGTCGGGCGCCTCGTGGAGGCGCTTCGCGACGTCGGTCGCAGAGAGCTCGGCGGCCATCGGATCTCACCGTAGCGTGCCGGGTCTTACGGTTTCGCGCTCCCGGTCGGCGGTCGGGCCCGTTAAATGCCGAGCCGTTCTCGGCGGGCGATGCAAGCCTTGGACCCGGTCTGCAAGATGACGGTGGACTCGGCCACCGCCGCCGCGAAGGGGACCTACGACGGCCGGACCGTCTACTTCTGCTCCGTCGGCTGCCAGAAAGCGTTCGAGAAGACGGCGCGCCATCGCGACGCCTGAGCCAAGGGCCGCCCGGCGCGTCGCACCGGTCGCCCCGATCATGCCGACCGACCCGGTCTGCGGGATGTACGTCGACCGTTCCGAGACCTCGTTGCGGCTGGAGCGCGAAAACCGGACCTACTACTTCTGCTCCGCCGCCTGCCTTCGAGCCTTCGCGAGCCCGGCCGCGGAGCGACGCGAGCTACGCCATCGGCTTCTCGTGGCGTGGCCTCTCGCGATCGCGATCGTCGTCCTGGAGTACGGTTGGGGAACTCCTTCCGCGCTGTGGGGGTGCGCGGTCCTCGCGGCGGTGGTACAGTTCTATCCCGGCTCGGCGTTCTACGCCGGAACCCTCGACGCGTTCCGGCAGCGAACGGCCAACATGGACGTTCTCATCGCCGTCGGGTCGAGCGCGGCGTTCGCCTACAGCGTCGCGACACTGCTCTTCCCCGGGTACCTGCCGCGCGGTGTGTACTTCGATGCCTCGGCCCTGATCGTGACCCTGATCCTCACGGGAAACTACCTCGAGCGTCTCACGCGCGCGCGGGCGGGCTCGGCCCTCCTCCGCCTGGGAGAACTCCTCCCGTCGGAAGCCCGGGTGGTGCGCGGGGAGAAGGAGTCGACCGTCCCCGTTAGCGAGATAGTCCCGGGCGATCGAGTTCGGGTCCTGCCCGGTGGCCGGGTCCCGGTCGACGGGGTTCTCCGCCGGGGGAGCACGACGATCGACGAGTCGCTCCTCACCGGCGAGCCGCTCCCGGTCGCGCGCGGTGCCGGGGACCGGGTGCTGGCGGGGTCGCTGAACGCGGAGGGTGCCATCGAGGTGGCGGCGACGGCGGCCGGTTCGGATACGTTTCTCGCCCAGGTGGGCCGTCTCCTCGCCGACGCGGAGGCGTCCCGGCTGCCGCTCCGGCGGACCGCCGACCGCATCGCCGCGGTGTTCGTGCCGGTGGTCCTGGTCCTGGCCGTCACTGCCTCCCTGTTCTGGGGGCTGGTCGAACACGCCGGGATCGCGGTCTCCGTTCTCGTGTTCGTGACCGTGGCGATCACCGCCTGCCCGTGCGCCTTTGGGCTCGCGACACCCGCCGCCATCCTGGTGGGAACCGGGCGGGCCGCGGAGGAGGGCGTTCTGTTCCGGGGGGAGGATGCGCTCGAGCGCGCGGCGCGGGTCGACCTCGTGCTCACCGACAAAACCGGTACGCTCACGACCCTCGTCCCCGAGGTCACTTCGGTGGGAACGGCCGCGCCGTACACCGCGGCGGGGGTACTGGCGGCGGCGGCGGGCCTCGAGTCGGGAGCCGACCACCCCCTCGCCCGGGCGGTGGTCGCGGCCGCCCGGGCGCGCGGCGTGACGCCGGCCCACGTCGACGCGGTGCAGGTCGAGGCGGGCCAGGGGGTTCGGGGGAGGTACGCGGGCCGCCGGCTCGCGCTGCTCCGACCCGGTGCGGCCAAAGCGGAAGGGGCGGACCTCTCCGGGCTGCGCGACTGGGTCCGATCGGTGGAGGCGTCGGGGGACACGTGGTCGGTCCTGCTCGAGGACGGGGTGGTCCGGGGCGGGTTGTCGTTCGGGGTCGGTCTCGCCGGGGGGGTCCGCGCGGCGGTCGCCACGCTGCGCGAGGAGCGGCTTGACCTCGAGATCGTCTCGGGCGACAACGAGCGCGCGGTCCGACGGCTCGCCGACGAGCTCGGGATCCGGATCGTCCACGCGAACGCGAGCCCGGCCGAGAAGGTGGAGATCGTGCGGAGTTACGCACGGACGGGCCGGCGGGTGGCGTTCGTCGGCGACGGGATCAACGACGCCGCCGCCCTTGCGGCCGCCGACCTCGGGATCGCGATCGGCAGCGGAACGGACGTGGCGCGCGAGGCGGGTCAGGTGCTCCTCGTGCGACCGGACTTCGCGGGGGTCCCCCGTTCGATCGCCATCGCCCGCCGGACCGTTGCCCGGGTCCGTTCGAACCTGCGCTGGGCGGTCGGCTACAACGTCGTCCTGCTGCCGGTGGCGGCCGGTGCCCTCGTGCCCCTGTTCGGTCTCGCCGTCTACCGGTTCCTGCCGATCGTGGGGGCGCTGGCGATGGGCCTCTCTTCCACCACGGTGGTCCTGGCCTCGCTCGCCCTCCGTTGGGACACCTACGGACCCGGCGAGGGGGCCCGGGCTCCCGTGGCACCCGGACCTTCGACGGGGTGAGGAGCCGGCCGGTCACTGGGGGTGCCCGAGGGCCCGGTCAGGTTTTATTACTCCGGTTGCGGGGGTACGCCCGAGGTCGCGCACCGAAGCATGCCCCCCAGTCTCGAGGCCCGGGGCCTTACTCGCCGGTTCGGCCCCTTCACCGCGCTCGACCACCTGGACCTGAACGTGCAGGGGTCGAAGTGTGTCGGGTTCCTGGGCCCGAACGGAGCCGGGAAGACGACCACTCTCAAGATGTTCACCGACCTGATCTTTCCCACGGAAGGCGAGGCGTTCATCAACGGCGTCTCCGTACAAGCGGATCGGAAGCGGGCCCTCGCGCGCTGCGGCGTACTGATCGAGACTCCCGAGATCTACGGTTCGCTCACCCCGCGCGAGGCGCTCGAGATGGTGGGGGACCTGCGCGGGATGCCGCGATCGCAGATCCGAGCGCGAACCGACGAAGTGCTGGCCGAGGTCCGCATGTCCGAGTGGGCCGATCAGAAGGTGGGCCGGTTCTCCAAGGGGATGAAACAGCGCGTGAACATCGCCTCCACGCTCCTCCACGACCCCGAGGTCCTGCTGCTGGACGAACCGAGCACCGGCCTCGACCCGCGGGGCGTGGCCGAGGTGAGGGACATCATCCGGGGGCTGAAGCAGGGCCGCCGGCTGGTGTTCTTCTCGAGCCACCTCCTCAGCGAGGTCGTGGACGTCTGCGACGAGGTCGCGCTCCTCAACCACGGCAAACTGCTCTTCTACGACTCGCTCGCCAACGTCACGGGCAGGTTCACCGCCGGGACGACCGAGGTGGATGTCGAGTTCCTCGAGCCGGTGGGGGACGACCTGGCGGCGGGCACGATCGCCTCGATGCCCGGCATCCAGGGATGGACCCGGCTGGAGGCGCACCGCCTCACGCTGACGATCGGGGGGGGCCCCCCGGCGAGGTCCCGGGTCCTCGAAGGGCTCGTGGGACTCCGCAAGGGACTTGTCTCGTTCAAGGAGTCGCGCAGTGCCCTCGAGGACGTCTACCTGAGCCAGATCACGGACGGTGAGTCATGAGCGCTGCTCCCGTGGCACCGTCGGCGACGGTCGCGAACGCCCACGCCGGCGGCCCGGTCCTCCTTCCGGGGACTTGGCGGCAGGCGCTGCTCCTCTCCCGCTACCAGGTGCGCGACTACCTGCGCGCGCGCCGGTTCGTCCTGATGATGGCGATCGTCGCGATCATCGGCGCCATCCTGTCGTTCGTCCTGTCCCACTTCCACGGCGCGGGGCTGAGCGGCGACCCCGATGCGTTCTACGGCACGCTGTGGGGCGGCGGCGTCTACGTCGTCATCATCTTCTCCGGGATCATCTTCGGGGGCGATGCGATCGCCGGCGAGTTCCAGAACAAGACGGGCTACTTCCTCATGGGACTCCCCATCCGCCGAACGAGCGTGTACGTCGGGAAGTTCCTCGCGGCCCTGGCGGCGTCGCTCGTGGCCGTACTGTTCTACCTGGCGATCCTCGTCGCGAACGGTGCGTACTACCTCGGGGCGAGCGCCCTGCCGCTCTCGCTGTTCGAATCGGTCGCGATCGCGGTGCTCTACCTCCTTGCCTTGCTCGGCGCCGTCTTCCTTTTCAGCTCGATGTTCAAGAACAGCCTCTACGCGGTCCTCGTCGTGGCCGTCCTGTTCCTCTTCGGGTTCTCGATCATCGACACGCTCCTCGTCGACCTCGTGAAGATCGAGCCGTGGTTCATCATCGACTACGCTCGTGCGGTCATCTCCTACCCGTTCACCTCCCCACTCCCGCTCCACAAGTCCACGGGGTTCGGCCCCACCGGCCGCCCCATGACGGTGTACAATCCGACGTACCCCGAGGGCCTGGCGATCATGGCGGGCTACTTCGTCCTCACCTCCGTCGCGGGGTTGTTCCTCTTCGAGCGCGAGGAGTTCACGTAACCCGAGCCTCGGGCTCCAAAGGTTTATCGACCCGCGGTCGGTCCTGCGCTCGCTCGATGGGCGACCAGGACCTCTCGACGGAACTGGCCGGCCAGGGGTACCAGCTCACCGGTCGCCACAGCGCCGTCAAGCTCTGTTACTGGACGAAGGAGTCGCTCGTCCGGGGTCGCGACTGCTACAAGGGCCGCTTCTACGGGATCGAGAGCCATCGCTGCCTCCAGATGTCCCCGGCGATCGACTCGTGCAACCTCCTTTGCCGCTTCTGCTGGCGGAACCAGGGATGGGAGAACGACGGGGTGATGCCGGAGTACGACGACCCCGAGCAACTCCTCGAGCGGTCGATCGAGGCGCAGCAGCGGATCCTCTCCGGCTTCAAGGGCGATCCCACGGTCGCGCGCGACCGGTGGGAGGAGTCGCAGGCGCCCCGCCACGTCGCGATCTCGCTCACGGGGGAGCCGACGCTCTACCCCAAGCTCAACCGGTACCTCGAGCTCTGCCACGAGCGGGGTATCACCACGTTCCTCGTCACGAACGGGACGAATCCCGACGGCCTCCGCGCCCTGGACCCGCTGCCGACCCAGCTCTACGTGTCGGTGACCGCCCCCAACCAGGCGGTCTTCCGCAGGCTCACGCTCCCGGCGCAGGACGACGCGTGGGCGCGCCTCCTCGAATCGCTCGAGATCGTCCGGGGTCTCCCGACCCGACGGGTCGTGCGGCACACGCTCGTGCGCGGGTGGAACCTGGGATGGGTCGACGCGTACGCCGACCTCGACTCGATCGCCCGACCGGATTTCATCGAACCGAAGGGGTACGTCTACATGGGGAAGTCGCGCCAGCGGCTCGGGCGCGACCACGTTCCCGACCACGGGGAGGTCGCGGAGTTCGCACGGCGCCTCGCCGTCCGGACGGGATACCGGATCCTGGACGAGTCCCCGGACTCGAAGGTCGTGCTTCTCGGCCGGTCGTCCGAGGGGCGATACCTTCCGGGCCGGGAGCCCGTCGTGGACCGGCTGGTCCCCCTGCCCGTGATCGCCTGAACGGACTCGACCGGACGACCGGAAACACCCTCGGCGCCGAGGGTCGGGGGACGGTCGTGGGGCCGACCGCGTCGCGCGGACGGGTCGGCTAGACCAGCCGCCAGTTGAGGATCTCGACGAAGACGCCCGCGGCGAGCCCGAGGCCGAGGACGAGGTAGGGGCTGACCTTGAGCGCCTTCGTCTCCTCCATGTCGTAGTACTGGATGAGACCGGCCGCGCTCGAGAAGCCGGACCGCTTGCTGTCGGGCATCGGACCGGAGACCCGGTCCCCGTTACATAACCCTTACCGACCGAGGCCGCCGAGGTCGAGGACCGCGTTTTCGATGAGCTCGCGGAACCGGTCGCCGAACGCGGTCGCGACCATGCCCGAGCCCCCCGCCATCAGGCGTTCGAGGAACGGGCGCGGCGGAAGCACCCGCACCGCCCGGCGCGCAGTGACCCCCGTCGCGTGGGCGAGCTCGTCCAGCACGGACTCCCGGTCCCCCAGCGCGTCCACCAGCCCCAGCCCGACCGCGCGGGCCCCGGTCCAGACCTCGCCGGTCGCCAGACCGCGGATCTCCTCGACGGGCCGGTGCCGCTCCTGGGCCACCACCTCCACGAAGCGCCCGTACTCCTCCTCGATGAGCGCCTGCATTTTCCCGCGCTCGACCTCCGTGAGCGGCCGGTACCCCTGGTAGGCGTCCTTGTGCGCCCCTTCGTGGAGCAGCTCGACCGAGATGCCGACCCGCCGCAGGAGGTCGCGCACCGCGAGGTGCGGATAGACGACCCCGATCGAGCCGACGAGCGAGTCGGGGTAGGCGAAGATCCGCCGCGCGCCAAGCGCGGCGAGGTAGGCGCCGGAAGCGCCGATCGAACCGATCGAGGCGAACACCGGCTTGGCCGCGTTGAGCCGCTTCACCGCGAGGTAGAAGTCCGTGGAGGCAACGCCCTCCCCTCCGCCGCTCGAGATGTCGAGCAGCACTCCCTTCACGCGTCGGCGAGTCCGCAGGGTCTTCAGGAGACGGACGTACGGGTCCACGGACCGCTCGCGAATCGGTCCGCGGAACGGCACGACGGCCAGGAGTTCCCGCACGCTTCTCGCCGCCGACGCAAAGTCCGGCGCGGCGTATAACGCCGACCCCGTGGCTGTCCGGCGCATCCTTGAAAAGCGCCCTCGGACGAGGACGGGCCGTGCGAATCCTTGTCCGTCCCCGCCTCCCGGTGCTCGCGCTGCTGCTCCTCGCTCCCGCGATCCCGGAGCTCCTCACCGGTTCGACCCCGATCACGCCGCTGTTCGCCGACCCGATCCAGTTCGCGGTCTCCTTCCTGTTCGACATCGGGCTGTACGGGACGGGCGCGTTGCTGATCCGGGAGTTCGCGGTCCACTACCGCAAGGGGTGGGCCTCGATCCTCCTGCTCGGGGCGGCCTACGGCATCGCCGAGGAGGGGTTCGCCGTCCACACGTTCTTCGAGACCTCCGGCGCCCCCGTCGGCGCGCTCGGCGGGTACGGCCACGCGTTCGGCGTCGACTGGCTCTGGGCTCTCGGCCTCACCGTCTTCCACGCGACGTACTCGATCGCCCTGCCGATCCTGCTGACGCAGCTCGTGTTCCCCGAGGCGCAGCGCGTCCGATGGCTCGACCGCGGGGCGCTGGTCGTCCTCGTCGCCGTGTATCTCGCGGTCGTGTCCACCTTCGCCTTCACGATCGGGCACGGACCGTCCCCCGCGGCCCTCGCGTTCTTCCTCGCGGTCGTCGCGCTGCTCCTCGTCCTGGCGCGGGAGCTGCCCGGCGACCTGCTCTCGCCCCGCCCCGGTCCCCGGACCATCGGCCGGTGGGGGCTGGCTCTCGCGGGAACCCTGGAGTGGGATGCCTGGCTGGCGGTCCTGGTCCTCGCCTCGCATCCGCCGGTCCCGGCGATCGTGCCCGCGGCGATCATCGCCGCCGCGAACCTGTCGGCGGTCGCTGTCGTGCTGCGGCGGGTGGGCACGGACGACCTCGAACGGTCGAAGTTCTGCTTTGCCGTCGGGATGCTGGTGCCGCTCTTCGTCTGGGACGGGTTCGTCGAGTTCAGCGAGCCCGGGATCCTCCTCGTCACGGGGGTGTTCGCGTACTTCCTGTACTGGCTCGCAAGGCGACTGGGCCGGGGGGAGGCCCTACCGCCGGCGACCGGGGCGCCGCCACCCTCTCCTCCCCTGCCGGGAGTCGATGGCTGAGCGGCCACTCCGGACTCGAGAGCCACCGGGGGAGTCGGCGGACCGTCCTCTCCCGCAGCCGGGACGGATCGCACCGACCGTCCGGTTTTTCTAACACCGCCCGGCTCAACGTAGCGTAGTCGGTAGCCGGTCTCAGCATCTGCCCGTTCATCGAACGGGGTACGGTCTCAGCGGCAATGGACCGGGCGCACGGGCGGCGCACACTCCCGGTGAGCCCCCGGGGCGGGTCCCGGGGGTCCGACAACTTTTTTTTCGCCGGGACCACTCCACCGCTGAGTCGGCCGTGGAACGCCGGAACGACGTCGTGAGCCCGCCCGGCGATCTTGACGGGCTGGTCGAGTGGTTCGACCGGGTATGCTCCGGCCTCGTGCTGCTCGACGCCCTTCCGCTCCTCGACGTCCGGGCCGCGGTGACGGCCTTGGCGTCCGCGGTGACGGACCACTGCGCCCATCCCGGCGGCCCGGGTCGACCTCCTGCCCGGGCGACCGTCGTGTGGGACCGATCCCTCCGCGAGCTCGCCGCCGACCACGAACGGTTCCGCACGTCGGTGCAGCAGCTGTGGTGGTTCTACGGCATCGTGGAGCGCGAGGACCACGGGGGCAACCGCCAGGCCCTGGGCCAGTACGGCCGACTGGTCTGCGAAGCGCTCCGGCGTCATCGCGCCGAGGAGCGCAGGGTTGGTGGAACCGGCCCGTCCGGGCGCGCCGCCCCGCCCGTGCCACTCCCGTCCGAGCAACGATAAGTACGCCCGCCGCGAGGCGACGCCGACCGATGGTGACCAAGGCCGGCGAGGCGATCTGGGTCGAGAAGTACCGTCCCGGCTCCCTCGAAGAAATGGTGGGGCAGGACGCGATCGTTCCCCTCCTGCGGTCGTATGCCGCGAAACGGTCGATGCCGCACCTCCTCTTCGCCGGGCCGCCGGGCACCGGGAAGACGACCGCGGCGCTCGCGCTCGCCCGCGACCTTTTCGGCTCGGAGTGGCGCCAGAACCTGCTGGAACTGAACAGCTCCGACGAGCGCGGGATCGACACGGTCCGCACGACGATCAAGCAGTACGCGCGGACCGCCCCCCTCGGGAACGTGGGGTTCAAGCTGCTCTTCCTCGACGAGGCCGACAACCTGACCGCGGAGGCCCAGGCGGCGCTCCGGCGCCTGATGGAGCGCTACTCGGGGTCGTGCCGGTTCATTCTGTCCTGCAATTACTCCTCACGGATCATCGACCCCATCCAGTCCCGGTGCGCCGTATTCCGGTTCCGTGCGTACTCGCCCGAGGCGGTGCGCGCCCAGCTCGAGCGCGTGGCCAAGGCCGAGGGCCGCACGGTCACTCCGGAGGCGCTCGAGACGATCGTGGCCGCGGCCGCGGGGGATCTCCGCCGGGCCACGAACCTGCTGCAGCTCGCGGCGACCCACGCCGACGCCGTGACCGCGGAGACCGTGAAGGAGTACGCGACCGTCCCGCTGCGACGGGAGGTCGAGGCCATGCTGGAGGCGGCGCTGCGCGACAACTTCGCGGAGGCGCGGCGGCGGCTCTACGCGATCATCACGGACCGAGGCGCGTCGGGCGAGGAGATCCTCCGCGCCATCCACAGCTACCTGCCGGACATCAGCGACGCGGTGCTTCCGCCCCGCGACAAGGTGCGGCTCGTCGAGTTCCTCGGCGAGGTCGATTTCCGGCTCGCCGAGGGCGCCTCCGACCGCATCCAGCTGGAGGCGGTCCTCGCCCACGTCGCGGCCGGCAGCTCGGCGAGGCGCTAGCGGATGGCCCGACAGAAGGATGTCGCCGGGAAGCCGCCGCTGCGCCGGCGCGCGGTCGCCGTGGGCGAGCTCCGCGTGTCGGCCGGAACCCGCCGGGCGATCCGGCGTCACGCCGTCGAGAAGGGGGATCCGTTCGCCGCCGGGGAGCTCGCCGGCCTTCTCGCGATGAAGCGGACGCCCGACCTGATCCCGCACTGCCACGCCGTCTCCCTCACGAGCTCTCGGGTCGACCTGGAGGTCGGGCGGGCCGGTGTCCGGGTCCGGGCGGAGGCGGAGGCGGTCGACCGGACGGGGGTCGAGATGGAGGCCCTGGTCGGCGCGAGCGTCGCGCTCCTCACCGTATGGGATATGGTGAAGTACCTTGAGAAGGATGCGCGGGGCCGGTACCCGGCCACCTCTCTCGGCCCGGTCCGCGTCCTCTCGAAGACCAAGGTTCCCGTGGAGCGACCGTGACCCCGAACCCATCCGACCCGACGCCCACGTCCCGGCACCACCTCGGCGGGAGCCGATCCCTGGGGTTCGCGATCCTCTCGGTGTCGGACACGCACACGGAGGCCGACGACCCGTCCGGCCACCTGGTGCGCGACCTTGTCGCCGCCGCCGGTCACACGGTCCGGCACTACGCGCTCGTCGCGAACTCGATCGCGGACACCCGCGAACGCCTCGAGCCGTGGCTCGGGGAGGTGGGGGTCGAGGTCGGCGTGACGGTCGGGGGGACCGGCGTCAGCTCGCGCGACCTGACGGTCAACGCGCTCGAGGCGATGGGGGGGCGCCGGATCGACGGGTTCGGGGAGATCTACCGGTCGCTCAGCTACGGCGAGGTCGGACCGCTCGCGCTCTTCAGCCGCGCGGGGCTCTACATCCTGCAGGGAAAGCCGGTCTTCGCGCTTCCGGGCAGCGAGCGCGGCGTGCGGCTCGCCACGGAGCGGCTGATCCTGCCCGCATGCATCCACCTGGTCGAGGAGCTCGAGCGCTAACGGCGGGTCCGGACCCCGAGCGCCCCGAGCGGCGGGGGCCCCGCGTCGAGGAGCTGGGGCGGGAGGCCCTGCGCGCGGCAGAAGTCGGCCCAGGCCGCCGACGCGTCCGCGTGGTGGGCCAGCAGGATGCCGCGCCCCGAGAGCGCGTCCCAGGCGGCCCGCATCTCGAACCGGGCCCGCGCGACATCGGGACCGTTGTCGTAGAAGAACAGGTCGACGCGGTGGGTGCCCGCCAGGATCTCCCGCAGCCGCTCCTCGGTGTTGCCGAGCGCGAGGGTCCAGCGGGTACGCAGCCCCGGCGGCACGAACTGGCCGACCGAGACGTTTTGGACGGCGGACGCCCGGTGGGACGTCGGCCCGGGGCCGAGGGAGACCAGGTCGCCGGCGCCGTTGGCGTCCAGCGCCGCGAGGAGCCACGCGGTCGAGTACCCCGGGCGCACGCCCGTCTCGATCACGTGCTCGGGCCGTGCGGCGCGCACCAGGAGGTAGAGCAGCGCGCCCTGCGGCAGCTCGTGCGTGAACGCGATCCCGGCGCCCCGCTGCAGCAGGGTGTCCGGCAGGCCGCTCTCCTTGAGCTCCCGTCGGTAGCGCGTTAGATCGGACGGCGCGACGCCGGCGAGCGCGGCGACGCGGTCGAGGGAGGCCTGGCGGTAGAACAGCATCCGCTGGCGGGCGGCCTTGCGGGCGGCGGGCGAGAGGATCGACGGCCGGTTGGTGGGGCGGTCGAAGCTCGGGGAGGAGGCGGTGGCCGTGGTTCGGGCGATGGAGAACGACGTATCGGGGCCGTGAGGTAGCGGTGTAGAACTCACGTCGTACTCATGGCGGCGGTCGTAAAATACTGTTTGGTCGGAGGGGCGTTCTCGCCGACGGAGGGGCTCCGTCCGGCCCGCGGAACGGCTCGTGCGGTGCCGTCAGGGAAGCCGACGCCCCTCGGTTACGATTCCGACACAGGGGTTTTTTAATAGCCGCGCCGTCTCGATGAGTACGGTGCACTCTCATGGCCGTTCAGGAGATCGGTGGGCCCGGTTTTGACAAGTTCGCGCAGGCCAACTCCGCCGCGGTGGTCGATGTCTGGGCGCCGTGGTGCGGCCCGTGCCGAGTCGTCTCGCCGATCGTCGACCGGCTGAGCGAGAAGTACAACGGCAAGGTCGCGTTCGCGAAGATGAACTCGGACGACAACGGCGAGAAGGCCGGCGCGCTCGGGATCATGAGCATCCCCACACTGCTGTTTTACAAGCAGGGGAAGCTGGTCGACCGCATCGTCGGCGCGTACCCCGAGGAAGTCATCGACGAGCACATCCGCCGGCTGCTCTGACTCCCCCGCCCGAGGAACGGGCGCGCCGGGCGCGGAGAACGGAATTCGCGGTCGGCGCGGAATTCGCTACGGTCCGGTCCGGGCACGAGCCGGGGGGCCGCGACATGACGACCGCGACCGCCGAACTGCAGCTCGCCCGCTACTCGTTCCAGCGCAAGCTCGACGAGATCGCGGCATGCCGGGGGCGCGCGACCGAGCTGATCAGCCTCTACGTGTCGCCGGGCAAGCAGCTCTCGGACGTGATGGCCTACCTCCGGAACGAGTACGCCCAGAGCTCGAACATCAAGAGCCGCACCACGCGCAAGAACGTGATGTGGGCGATCGAGTCGCTCATGGGCCGGGTCCGGTCGTTCAAGGAGGTGCCCGCGCACGGCGTTGCCTTCTTCGTCGGCAGCAAGGCGATCGGCGCGGACAAGTCCGAGCCCGTCACGTTCATCGTCGAGCCACCCGAGCCGCTCAACACCTACCTCTACCGGTGCGACTCGTCGTTCTTCCTCGATCCCCTCCTCGCGATGGTCCACGAACCGGAGGTCTGGGGGCTGATCGTGGTCGACCGCGCCGAGGTGACCCTGGGGCTGCTCCGGGGGAAGCGGGTGGAGCCGCTGCGGAACAAGCAGTCGCTCGTGCCGAGCAAGCACGGGCGCGGCGGGCAGTCGCAGCACCGGTTCGAGCGGCTGATCGAGCACGCCGCGCACGAGTTCTTCGTGCGGGTCGCCGAGATGGCGACCGAACTGTTCCTCCCGAGGAAGGACGAGCTGAAGGGGATCCTGCTCGGCGGGCCGGGCGCGACCAAGGAGTTCTTCTTCAAGGAGGGGTTTCTCCAGTACGAGTTGCAGCAGAAAGTCGTCACCCCGCTGTTCGACACCGGCTATACGGACGAGTACGGGCTGCGCGAGCTGGTCGAGAAGGCGACCCAGACGCTCCACGGCCTCGAGCTCACGGAGGAGAAGCGGATCGTCCAGCGCCTCCTGGCCGAGATCCGGAAGGCGGAAACCGGCCTCGCGGCCTACGGGGAGCGCGACGTCGCCCACGCGCTCGAGCTGGGCGCGGTCGAGACCCTGCTGATCTCCGACGGCCTGCGCCGCCGGCGCATCACGTTCAAGTGCACCTCGTGCCAGACGGAGTTCACCCGCTCCCTCGAGGACGATGCCGTCGACGGGGTGCTCGCGGGTCCGTGCCCCCACTGCGGCGCCCCGTCGCTGACGGAGTCCGCCTCCGAGGACTACGTGGAGGGCCTGTTCCGGCGCGCGGCCGAGTCCGGGGCGGGCACGCGCCTCGTCTCGACGGAGAGCGAGGAGGGGGAGATGCTGGCCAAAGCGTTCCAGGGCGTCGCGGCCCTTCTCCGCTACCCCGTGGCGTCGGGCGTGGTCGCGCGGGCCCGGTCGTCATCGCCGAAGGTCGTCGGGTCGTGAGGGCCTCGACCGCATGAGCTCCGGATCGACCCCCGCCGTCCCGCCCTCCCCCTCGTCGGCGCCCCCTCCTCCGGCGGTCCCCCCGTCCGACGACGGGCCGGTCCGCTCGCTCCTGAGCCTCGCTCGCACCCTGGCGTTCCTCGTCACGCTGATCGCCGCGTTGTTCTTCCTCGTCCTGCTCGCCCTCGGGGTCCTGGCGGTCCTCCTGGGCGCCACGCCCGCGGTGCTGGTCGGCGCGGCCTACTGTCTGCTGTCGGCCGGCGTGAACTTTCTCGCGTGGAGGGAGATTCCACGGCTCGACCGCCTCGCCTCGCAGGGCGACCTCGGCCGGCTCCGCGAGCGGCTCCTGGTGTGGATCGTCCTCGGCCTCGTTTTCTTCGGGGTCGTCGGGGTCGTTCTCGCGATCGCGTGGGTGAGGATCGACCTGCCCGTGCGACCGCTCGCCCCTCCGCCCCCGGCGTCCCCGCCCGTTTGCCTGCGGTGCGGCGAACGGGCGACGCTGATCCCGGAGTACGGCCGGTACTATTGTTACCGGTGTTCCGCGTACTTGTGGTGACGAACCGCAGAAGCGCGCCGGCCCATCACCAGAGGTGACTCAGCGGGTCGTCCTCCGCGGGGGGTTTCGCGGGCGGGCGAGCTGTCGGCGGGCCGGCGCGCGGGGGGACAGTGGAGGTTTGGCCCGGTGGGTAGAGCGCGGCGTTCGGGTACGCGGGCGGCGGGATCCGCCGCCGGGTCGCCACGACGGCGACCAGGAGCCCCACCACGACGACCCCGGCTCCGATCACGAGGACCGCGCCCCAGGGTCCGCGGGGCGAGCTCGCGAGCGGGCATCCGACGCCGGTGGCAAGGCACGCCTGACTCGCGTGCGCCTGCTGGGCGGACTCGGGGACGCCCTGAACGAACTCCGAGCCGCCGCTGTCGGCGGCAGGGGTTGCGCTGGCGGCGGGCATCCCGGGGCCAGTCGTATCGTCGAGCGCGATGTTGGAGGAACTCGAGCTCCACCAGGTTCCGGAGGCAACGAACCCGAGGTGGCCGCCGACGAATCCGTGGTCGGCCACGTCGACGGTGGGAGAGGAGATCGTGGCGTTGCCCGACTCGTTGGCCGCCCACGGCTGGCTACCCCCGAACAGGTTCGCGCCGGCCGGGACGAGGACGAACCCCTCCCGGAGCGCGAACGGGCCAGTGAGCGTGTAGTTGACCTGGGAATAACGGCCGCCGGCCAGCGTGACCGACGGGTTTCCGTCGCTTCCGGAGAGGTTCACCGTCCCGGAGCGGTTGACCATGCCGCTGCCGGAGTCGGTGTACGTGTACGGTACGAGAAGGACCGAGCCGTGAAGATAGATCGCCCAGGAGTAGTTTCCGTGGCCCGCGAAGGTGCTGTTGGAGTACCAGGTCGCCCCCGGCGTCAGGTCCGTGGGGAGAAGGCCAAGGGCCGGGCTGAACACGACCCCCCCCTGGGCGGTTACGTTGACGTCCAGGAGCTTGGAACGTTCCAGGACTCCGCGGAGCACGTAGCTGGCCGACTCGCGGAGTCGGCCGGTCACCGAGAACTGCGAGCTGTTCAGCGCGAGCGCCGGGACGGAGCCGTTCGGTTCCTGGACCGATCCTGCGGTCGTGAGGTTGACCGTGGCGTTGACCGACTCCCAGGCGTGATGGGAGAGGTTTACCTGGGCGACCGGGTTCGCGCAGTTCGGCTCGCAGTACGTGACGTCGAGCAGGACGCCCATCGTGCGCGTCACGTTCAACTGGTAGTTGGATCCGGAGAGGTTCGTCTCGTTGACGACGACCGCGAACCCCCACGTCGCCGAGCCCTGGTACGTCCAGAGCCCGAGGTCCGTGGTCCCGTGGAAGTCGACCGTCTTGACCGCTCCGTAGGCCCACGTGGCGGCGGAAGCGGCAGCGGCGGGGGAAGAGGCAGCCGCGGGGAGCGGCGAGGCGAGAAGCACCGTCAAGAGGGCGGCCGACACTGCCAGCGCGGGGATGGTCGGGAACCGTCGGGACTTCATTCCGTCGCTTCTCCCCGAGGGAGCCTCGGGGTATTGCATGCAGGGCGCGGCACTTAAGGCGAAGTTCATAGCTCCGATTGGCACGTTGGACCGAATGCTACACCGTAGCAGCGAAGGGGAGCGGACTCGTTGCGCGCGCTGACCGAGGCGGAAGCCCGCGTCATCGCCGTCCTCCTCGCCGCCCGCCCGGACCGCGAGCGGGAGCGGCTGCGTCTCGTGAACGTGCCTCGGTCGACGTACCATGCGGTCCGGCGGCGCGCGTACGAGGAAGGCTGGCTGCAGGACCGGTATGTCCCCCACCCGGTCCCCCTCGGGTTCCCGGTCGTTTCGTTCGTCCTGGTGCGCCCCTACGCCGACCGGTTCGAGGACCTGGTGCGCGCCCTGGTGGCCGATCCGGGAGCGGTCGTCGTATGGACCGGGGCCCAGGTGGCCCTCGCGGTCCTGTTCCACGCCAAGCCGGCGCAGCCGCGAAAGTTGGTCGAGCGGATCGAGTCCGCGAAACTGGCCGCCGCCCCCGTGGTGATCACGGTCCGTGCCGAAGGCCCCCACGTGCCGGTGTACTTTGATTTCGAGGGGCTCTGGACGCATCTCGCCGGCTTGGATGGGACCCTCGCGTATCCTCACGGCCTGGGGGGCGGGGCCGACGGAGTCGACCCGGAGTCGGGACCGGCGCCGACCCTGACATCGCACCAGCGATGGGCGATCTCGGAACTCCTCCGTCGGCCGTTCGTCGCGGTCGACGTCGGAAGGGGCGGCCACCTGGTGGGGCCGTTCGGACTGCCGTTCTCTCAACGACGAATCCTGCAGCGCGGTTGGATCGTCCACCGGACGATCCTCGACCCATCGAAGCTCCCGCCATACGCCGGTCGGGCGGCCGACCAGGTCGTCCTCCTCTCGGGGACGCCGCGCAGCGGGGCCCGACCCGAGCTCCTGTTCGGTTCGCTCACCCGGGATTCGAGGGTGTTCCCTTTCCTCTTCGCGGTCGGACCCGACCGATGGCTGCTCGGGGCTCTCGGCGGCTCCGGCCCGCCCCCTGCCGAGACCGTCGCTTCGCGACGTCCGGTCCTTCCCACGCTTCGAGAGTACCTGGAAGGCATCGAGATCGTCCAGGAAGACGCGGCTAACGTTTCCGCCCGCATCGATCATCGTTACGACCGACTCCTGCCGTCGGAACCGACCTCAAAGCCCAAGAACGTAGGGTAGTCGGCCCGGCTCACCGAACTCCGGGCGCAGCGCCACCCCGACGCGGCCGCAGATTTCCCCTCCCTAGTCGAGCCGCTCAAGAACTCTCGGCGCTCCCGGAACGGTCGACCCCGGGTCGTTCCGTCTCCGCTCAGCCGGCCGTCCCCACCGTCACTCGACCCATCGTGGGCAGATCCTCCGGGTGGGTCCGGGAGAGGGATTGGCGCCAGCGAGTTTCCACCGGAAGCACCGCGCGAAGGCGGAATTGTCCCGCTGATCCAGCCGGAAATGCCGGGTTGTCGGGACCAATTCGAGGAGCGCCGCATCCCGGGTTTGTGCAGTCACGGCGGGCCCCAGCCACAACGGAATGTTTATCGACCGAGACCGAATGCCCGGCTTCGGCAGGTCCGAACGTGTCGACCGTCTCTGCCCGCTCCGCTGCGATTGTACCGATCATCGTCATCGCCGTCTTTGTTATCTCGGGATTATATGCGGTGGTCCTCGGCTCGGCAGCGTTTTCGGGCCCGAGTGCAGGTCCCAGGACCGGACCGATAGGAGCGGTCGTCCCGGGCGACTCCAAGGTCCCGACCTCGTCTTCGTCGACCACCGACTTGGCCGGGGCCCAAAAGGACTCCGCGCTGCCTCGGGTCGACGCCCCGGGGTTCGTAACCTCCGCCGAGTCCGGTCCGACCTCGGCCGCACCCCGCGACGATGCGCACTCCCCGGTAGACTCGAGCGCGGCGGGAGGGCCGTCGCCCGCGACCGCGGCGGGCCCGTACACGCCACCGTTCACGCAGTGCCCGCCGGTGGGGCAGGATCCCAGCTGCGGATTCCTCGTGGTGTTCAACGCGAACGGGACCGTGAGCCTGCTGCAAGACCCTTCGGTGGGACCGTTCGATGGCGCCGACGACACTCTGGTGGGGGTCCAGAACAATTTCGCCGTGGCCGTGACCACGCTGCAAGTTGCGGGCAACGCGAGCGCCGGCGAAGACATTATGGGGTTTGACGGGGACGGAATCTGTTCCGGCGATTACAATCCCGCTCCCCCGGCGTGCCCGTACAACCCGAACAACTCCGGTCCGGGGTGGGACTACGCGGGTCCGGGAATGACCTACGGAATCGTCAACGACTACAGCGGCTTCGTTAACTTCACGGGAGGGGGGCTCGGACCGGGCCAGTCGACGTACTTCAGCCTGGAGACGGCGCTCAGCTCGGCGAGCGTCAACTTCTCAGTACCGGTGGTCGTGACGACCGCGATCCAACCTTCGGACGTGATCTCGTTGGGCCAGTCCGTCAACGACAGCACCGTGCTGCTCGGGGGCTCGCTGCTCGGTGTTACCGGGTACGTGACGTACAGCTTCTACCCCGACGGGTACTGTGAGGGCCCGGCCAGTTCGGTGTCCACCGTCCCCGTCGGCGCCGGGGGATCGGTCCCTAACTCCACGACCCTGAGCCCCGCGAAGGTCGGCTTCTACGGGTTCCTCGCGACGTACAGCGGAGACGACAACAACGCGCCCGCAACGAGCAGCTGCGAACCGCTGTCCGTACAGGAACCGAAACGGGGGTCACCGGTCGACAACCCCACGCTCTCGATCGCTCTCTCCAGCTCGGCGATCGCCCCGGGGGGGTCAGTTATCGTTTCCGCCTCGCTCTCCGGCAGCACCTCCAACGCGAGCGGGATGCTCGGTTACACGTTCTATATCGGGTCCCAGTGTTCCCTCTTCTCCCGCTCGACCCGACCGATCCTGACGGATGTCGTGAACGTCACGAACGGCGTCGTGCCGAAATCGGCGCCGCAGCAGTTCAACTCCACGGGAACCTATAGCTGGGACGCCGACTACTTGGGCGATTCCAGCAACAACGGCAACGTGAGCAACTGCCTTCCGTTGGCCGTGAAGAAGAACACCACGCTGTCCACCGAGCTCTCGGCTCCCCTTGTCCCCATCGGCGCCTACGTCAACGACTCCGCGACGTTGGGCAACGCCATAGGCGACGCGGCCGGCAACGTGACCTACGATCTCTACTCCGGCGGAACCTGCACCACGGCTCCCAGCACTGTCGCCACGGTCGTGGTCGCAAACGCCGTGGTCCCGTCCTCCCCGTCCGTGCCGTTCGACCGCGTCGGAAACTACAGCTGGGAAGCGGTCTACTCCGGCGACGCCAACGACTTCGGCTCGACCAGTGCGTGCGAGCCGCTCGATGTCGTTCAGCCGTTCAACGTCACCTTCGTCGCCACCGGCATCACGAGCGGCGCCTACTGGAACGTAACGATGATCAGCGGTTTCGCGGTGCCCCACAACAACTCGTCCCTGATCGGCAACGCTACCGCCACTAACCTCACCCTCGGATTCCTCGAGCCCAACGGGACGTTCCCGTTCGCCGTCGGGGATGCCTACGTCGGCAGCCAGGAGTACATGCCGGACCCGTCGGCGGGCAACGTAACCGTCGCCGGCGCGAATGTGACGGTGGACGTTCGGTTCACGATCGTGACGTACTATCCGCTGACCTTCGAGGAGACCGGCCTCCCCGCGGGTACGTTCTGGTACGCGTACATTTTCAACGACACGACCGGATGGCTGAGCGAGAGTTCGTTCGGAGCCGAA
>JASHSP010000096.1 GCA_030038655.1 Thermoplasmata archaeon
GGGATCGCCCCGCTCGTCACCCACGGCTGGAAGTCGTAGATCGAGGCCTGGGTGAAGAAGACGTCGTTCCGCCAGCGGGCTACGGTCGGGTACCGGCGGACCCGGGTGTGGCCCCGGCGCTCGAAGAAGCCCAGGAACGCCTCGCGCATCGCGCTAAGCTCGTACGGTCGTCCGAAAAGCGGCCGGCCGATGAACCCGTACTCGCGGCAGGGCGCCTCCTGGCATCGGTCGTGGTCGCCGAGCGACCAGAACGGTTGTCCGCAGCCGGCGCAGGTGCGTCGGCGAAACCCCTCGCGGTGGAAGAACGCGAGGTCGTACTCGGAGGGGTCCATGGCCGTTCGCGGACCTCCCTCGCCGCTTAAACTGTTTGGCAAATGCGGCCTCACGCGCCGCGCTCGACACGAGCCGGCGGGATGCGGCGGTCGTGCGGGAAGCGATGGGGCCGGGGGAACCGACGCCCGGGCTCCCGCCGCGGGCCCGCGCCCGCGCGACGTGGGTGCTCATCGCCGCGCGCGCGGGGTACTCCTACAATTGGTTCGACGTCGGTCCGGCGCTTCCACGGATCGGGGCCACGTTCGGGGTCGGGCCGGCGGACTGGGGCCTCCTCGTGGCCGCGTTCCTGGTGGGCGCGGGCGCGTTTCAGGTGCCCGCGGGGTTCCTCGCCCGGCGGTACGGCGCCCGGTCGCTCTCGCTCCTCGGCCTCGCCCTCCTCGCCGCCGCCGGCGTCGGGGGCGCATTCTCGCCGTCGTTCGATCTCCTGCTCGCTTCCCGGGTCGTTGCCGGGGCCGGCGCCGGCCTCTTCTTCTCGCCCGCGATCGGCCTGGTCGCCTCCCTCTTTCCCCCCGGGCGGCGGGGGGTACCGGTCGGGGCGTTCTCGTCCGCCTTCAGCGCCGGCGCGGCCGTTGGGGTTCTCGGGACCGCCCTCCTCGTCCCCGTGGTCGACTGGCGCGCCGCGCTCGCGATCGGCGGACTCGGTCTGGCCGCCCTGACCGCGGTCGCGGCGTTCGCCGTTCCCCGCTCGGCGGGTGCCGCGCCCCCGCGGCCCGCCCGCCCCCGCGCGGGCCTGCCCGCCGCCCTCCGGTTTCGGGGCGTCTGGGCAATCGGGCTCGCGTTCGTGGGGTTCGAGGGCGCGACGTTCGCGACCGGCCAGTTCATCGTTCCGTTCGGGGAGGCCGTGCGCGGCTGGACCGCGGCGGTGGCCGGTGGGGTCGGCATGATGTTCGTGCTGCCGAGCGTGCTGGGGGGCCCGATCGGCGGGAGCCTGGCCGAGCGCCGCCCGGACCACCGTACCCAGATGCTGGTCGTCACGCTCGCCGGGGCCAGCGTCCTCGCCCTGGTCCCGTTCGCCGGGCTCGCGGCGGCGGTCCTGATCGGCTCGGTGTTCTCGTTCGCGTACGGGTTCGTTTACGCCGTCATGTACGTCGTGCCGCACTTCTGGCCGAACGTCCCCGCCGAGGAGATCCCCCTCGCGATCGGGCTGTTCAACGCGCTCCAGCTGGCCGGCGGCGCGCTCGTCTCGTTCGGGTTCGGCTGGCTGGTCGCCGTCCGCTCCTACTCGTTCGCGTGGGAGGCGCTCGCCGCGCTGCAGGCGGCGACGCTCGTCGCGCTCCTCGCCCTGCCCCCGACCTCTTCGGCCGGTCGTCGGGTCGCGGGGGCGCCCGTCCCCGGTGCAGGGCCGTCCCGGTAGCGCAGAACGGAACGATCGGGCACTCGCCGCAGAGCGGCCGACGGGGACGGCATAGGTTCTGGCCGTGCTGCACGAGGAGCGGGTTGAGCGGGATCCAGTAGCGGGCGTCGACCGTGGCCCGCAGCCGGGCCTCGGTCTCCTCGGGGGTCCGGGTCCGGACCACCCCCAGCCGGTTCGCGATGCGATGGACGTGGGTGTCGACGGGGATCGCCGGGATGCCGTAGCCGAAGACGAGGACGCAGTTCGCGGTCTTCGGACCGACCCCCGGAAGCGACGTGAGCTCCTCGAGCGAGCGGGGGACCTCGCCGCCGAACCGGTCGAGGAGGTCGCGCGCGCACGCGCCGATCGTCCGGGACTTCGTCCGGTAGAAGCCGACCGGCCGGATCAGCGGCTCGATCGCAGCCGGCCGCGCGGTCGCGAGCGAACGCGCGTCGGGGAACCGTGCGAACAGCCGCGCGGAGGCGACGTCGGTCTTCTCGTCGCGGGTGCGCTGGGAGAGGATCGTCCCGATCAGCACCTGGAACGGGTTGGTCGCGTGGTCGCGCAAGTAGGGCGTCCGCCAGTCCCCGGTGCGGTAGAGGGCCGACAGCCGGTCGAGGACCGTTTCCCAGTCCGCGGGCGCCAGGACGCGAGGGCTCACGCGGGGCCCCCCTTCGACGACGGGGGGCCGGGCGGGGCGCGCGGGGGCGGCGGACCGATCCCGGGGTCCGAAAGATCCACCCCGTCGTCGGGCGCATCCCCGCGGAGCAGCTCTCCGACGAGATAGTCGCTGCCCGTCACGATCGTGAGGCCGTCCGGGCCGGTGGCGGCGCGCGCGAGCCGGACCCCCTCGGCCGCCGTGGGCGCAAGCACGATTCGGGGGAATCGACCGAACGCCGCGACGCGGAGGTCGGCCGGAGGGAGGCTGCGGTCGGAACGGACCGGAACGAGAACGAGAGTCTTCGCGACCGGCTCCAGGGCGTCGAGGATCCCGGCCACGTCCTTGCCGCGGAGACAGCCGAACACGACCGCGCTCTCCTCCGGGACCGCGAGCGGAGCAATCTCGGCGACCCCCTGGGCGAGGGCACGGGCGCTCCCCGGGGTGTGGGCGACGTCGTAGAACATATCGGGGTCGGAGGCGACCCGCTCGAGCCGGCCCGGCCATCGGACCCGGGCGAGGCCCCGTCGTAGGCGGGCCGGGTCCGGTACGCGTCCGGTCGCTTCCAGGAACCGGGCGGTCGCGGCGACCGCGAGCGCTGCGTTCTCGGCCTGGAAGCCGCCGAGGAGGGGCAGCCGCACCTTTTCGATCGTGGTGCCGGGGAACCGGACCGTCAGCGTCTGGCCGCGGGGCGAGAGCTTCCGGTCGTCGTACCCGACCTCCCGACCGAGCCACCACAGCGGGACCCCGCGTCCGTCCGCTTCGCGTCGGACCGTGTCGGCGGCCTCGGGGGGCAGTCGCCCCACCACCCCGACCATCCCGGTGGCGAGGATGCCCGCCTTCTCCCGGGCGATCGCATCGAGCGTCGGGCCCAGGATGTCGGTGTGCTCGAGCTCGACGGTCGAGATCACCCCGACCCGGGAGTCGAGCACGTTGGTGGAATCCAAGCGTCCTCCGATCCCGACCTCCACGACCGCCGCGCTCGCCCCGCGTCGGGCGAACCAGTCGAAGGCGAGCGCCGTGGTGACCTCGAAGAACGTCGGCGCGCGGGCGATCCGCCCCTCCCGCTCGAGCCGGTCCGCCGCGGCCTCGACCCGCCCCACGCCGTCGACGACCGCCGCCGGGTCGATCTCCCGGCCGTCGAGCCGGATCCGCTCCGAGTAGCGAACGAGGTGCGGGGAGGTGAACAATCCGGTCGGGATCCCGTGCGCGGTCAGGATCGCCGCGACCATGACGGCGACCGACCCTTTCCCCTTGCTCCCGGTGACGTGGACCGCGGGATACTTCCGCTCGGGGTGCCCGAGCTCGTCGAGCAGCGCCCGGATCACCTCAAGGCCGGGACGCATCCCGAAACGGCGCCGCTCGAACAGCCGCTCCAGCGTCGAGCGGTACGCCGCGGACGCCGTCGCGCCGGAGGTGGACGCGGGCGGCCGCCGTGACTTCACCGTCGGGAAAACGCCCACGCCCCTAGTACGTCGAGCGCTCCCGGAACGACCCGTAGACTTCCTGGAACGCGTGGACGATCTCGCCGAGGGTCGCCTTCGCGCGGAGGGCGTCCAGCACGGCGGGCATGGTGTTGTCGCTCGGGGTCTCGGCGACCTTCCTCAGCCGGTCGAGCGCCGCGGCGTGGCGTCGGGGGTCGCGCCCGGCTCGTTCCGCCTTCAGCCGTCGGCTCTGGAGCCGGCGGGCCGTCTCGCCGATCTTCAGCCGGGGCACACGGATCGGCTCGTCCACGGCGTAGGCGTTGACGCCGACGACCTTCGTCTCGCCGGCTTCCACCGCGCGCTGGTACCGGAACGACGCCTCCTGGATCTCGCGCTGGAAGAACCCGCGCTCGATGCCGGCCACGACCCCTCCGATCTCGTCGATCCGGTCGAAATACCGCTGGGCCTCCTCCTCCATCCGGTCGGTCAGCCACTCGACGTAGTAGCTGCCGCCGAACGGGTCGACCGTCTCCCCCACCCCCGTCTCGGCGGCGAGGATCTGCTGCGTCCGCAGGGCGATCCGCACCGCGTCCTCGCTCGGCAGCTGAATCGCCTCGTCGTAGGAGTTCGTATGGAGCGACTGGGTGCCGCCGAGCACCGCCGCCAAGGCCTGCACGGTGGTGCGGACGATGTTCACCTCGGGCTGCTGCGCCGTGCACGAGCACCCGGCGGTCTGGGTGTGGAACCTCAGCCACTGCGACCGCTCCTTCTTCGCGCCGAACTCGTCGCGCATGACGCGCGCCCACAGGCGGCGCGCGGCCCGGAACTTCGCGATCTCCTCGAAGAAGTCGTTGTGCGAGTTGAAGAAGAACGACAGCCGGGGGGCGAACTCGTCCACGGCGAGGCCGCGGCCGATCGCCTCCCGGACGTACGTGCGGCCGTCGGCGAGCGTGAACGCGAGCTCCTGCACGGCGGTCGAGCCGGCCTCCCGGATGTGGTATCCCGAGACGGAGACCGGGTTCCAGCGCGACACCTCGCGGGTCGCGTACTCGATCGTGTCCACGACCAGGCGCAGCGCCGGCCGGGGCGGGTAGAGGAACTCCTTCTGCGCGATGTACTCCTTCAGGATGTCGTTCTGCGTCGTCCCGCCCAGCCGGTCGAGGGGAACGCGGTGCGCGGTCCCGGTCAGGAGGTACATCCCCCAGACGATGTTCGCGGGCGCGTTGATCGTCATGCTGGTCGTCACCTCCCCGAGGGGGATGCCGGCGAGCAGCCGCCGCATGTCGTCGAGGGAGCTCACGTTCACGCCGCACTTTCCGACTTCGCCGAGCGACTCCGGGTCGTCGGCGTCGAGCCCGTACAGCGTCGGGTCGTCGAACGCGATCGACAGTCCGGATTCGCCGTGGGCCAGGAGGTAGCGGAACCGCCGGTTGGTGTCCTCGGGGGTGCCGAACCCCGAGAACATGCGCATCGACCAGACCCGCCCGCGGTACATCGTCGGATGGATCCCGCGCGTGAACGGGAACTGGCCGGGGTAGCCGATGTCGTCGAACGTCGACCGGGGAGACCGGGGCGTGTAGACCCGGTCGACCGGGATCCCCCCCAGCGTCTCGAACTGGGCCCGTCGTTCGGGGTTCTTCTCCATCGCCGGGCGGAGGACCTCCTCCTCCCAGCGCCGTCGGGCCTCGTGGACCTCGTCGCGCGATCGTTCCGGACGGGTCGACGGGGAACCCGCCGGCGCCGTCGCCCGGGCGGCCGACATTCGGCCCAACGAGGGCGCGGGCCACTATTAACTGTGGGGGAGCACCGGGAGGCGGAGCCCCACGAG
Source organism: Thermoplasmata archaeon (assembly GCA_030038655.1). Lineage (GTDB taxonomy): Archaea > Thermoplasmatota > Thermoplasmata > Lutacidiplasmatales > UBA184 > Lutacidiplasma. The sequence continues at coordinate 5,577 of JASHSP010000096.1, forward strand.
ATCGCCCCGGCCGCGCCGGATTACGGGCGCCCCGACGGACCGGGCGAACCGGGGGAACGCCTCGCCCGTCCAGAGAGTGTTGTCCGCGAGGACGACCGACCCGGGCGCGAGCTTGGGCCGCACCGTCTCCAGCTCGAAGGCAAGGTGCGCCGGCGTGTGGAGGTCGTCGTGGAGGAACAGCCCGATGGAGTCCAACTCGCTCGCGAGGGCCGGTAGATGCCTTTGGCTGGGGCCGATCCGTAGGTCCCAGGCGCCCCGGAGCCGGTCGGGGACAGCCCACCCCGTGCGAAGGCCCGGGGGGAGCGAGACCTGCGATTCGCCCCGACCGAGGGTGCGGGTCCGTTGGCGCGTCGGAAGGTCGATGGAGTGGAGCCGGCCGGTCCGGTTCCGCGCGAGCGCGGCCAGGAAATGGGCCGAGGAGACCCCGCTGCTCACGCCGGCCTCGACGACGTGCCGGGGTCGAAGGAGGCGAACGAGCGCGTACAGCTCGAACGGGGCACGGATCTGGGCGTAGCTCGTCCGGCCCGCGGCCAGGTGGCGGTGGCGGATCTCCTCCTCGAGCGGGATCAGGTCTTCCAGCTCCTCCAGGACCTTGCCGATCGCGCGGCGATTGCCGCCGGTAAGGGCGGCGACCCATCCGAGGTTCGGGGTAGCGCGCCGGTCCCCCAGCGCGCGCCGGGCTCGCGCGACCGCGGCGACCGATTCGGCCGACAGGGCGGCGAGCCGCAGCGGCGTGGTACGTCGCGCCGTCACGTCCCTCCGGGAGACGCGAGTTGGGTTTTCTTCATGAGGTGAGCGCTCGAGATGTCGAGCCGGGAGGTCGCGCCGGAGACGACGCGCTCGGTCCGGTCGAGCTCGATCCGCGAGGCGAAGAACGGGGCGTCGACGACCAGCGTCTCGTACTCGCCCCCCTCGCCGGCCACGTCGACGCGGCGCACGGTCCGGCTCCGCCGTTCGAGGTCTGCGAGCGCGGACCGGTCGAGCCGCGTGCCGAGGAGCTCGGGGGTGAGGGGTTCCGCCGCGAGGTGGACGAACCGGATGTCAAGGCCGGCGTCGATCTCCTCTTCCACGACGCGGGACGACGCCTTCCTCCACAGGGGGGCGTACACGCGGCGGCCCACCCGATCCCCAATCCGCAGGAGGCGAGACCACTGGAACGAGGAGGCGATCGCACCCGCAACGATCGGACCGCTCCCCCCGCGGAGGGCGGATTCCAGGGCCGCCAGCTCCTCCTCGAGGCCCGACGCCGGCGCGTCGACCGTCCGGTGGCGCTTCCCCCACGCCCGCGCCTGGAGCGCCACCAGGTCGAGATTGGGGGTGTGGAACATCATCGAGTCGGCGTCGGACGGGCGGACGGTCAGAAGTTCGTCGACCGGCCACCCCTGGGTGTCGGCGAGGTAGGCGGCGTAGATCGAATCCTTGCCTCCCGAGACGAGCGCGGTGGCGGTCATCGCCTCGGCTACGGGAGCGAGAGGCCCGAGCGCCAGCGCGGGTAGAGGGCGGCCATGTCCAGGGCGGCGACGGTCTCGCCGTCCCAGTCGAACCGACCGGTCTCCTCCGTGACGCGCCCGACCGCCGCGCACCGCACGCCCCGCATCGAGCGTTCGAACGTCCGACGGTGGCGCGCGGGGACCTCGACCAGGAGTCGGGAAGACCCTTCCGCCACGAGCGCGAGGCCGGGTCCGGCGAGTCCGGTGGCCCTCAGCTCGACCCGAAACCCGAGCCCGCCGCCGAACGCCATCTCCGCCAGCGCGACGCCGAGGCCCCCGTCGGAGATGTCGTGGGCCGCCACGATCTGTCGCCGGGCGCCGGCCGCGAGGACCCGCTCGCCCCACCGACGGAGCGCCCGCGGGGCGCTCGGGGGCAGGTCCAGGTCCCGGACCCCGTTGAGTCGGGCCCAGAGGGAACCGCCGAGCTCGGGGGCGGAGCTCCCGACGAGGTAGAGCGCGTCGCCGGGGCGCTTGAGGTCGCTCGAGACGGCCCGCCCCACGTCCGGGACGAGGCCGGTTGCGAGGAGCACCGGCGTCGGCGGGATCTCCGAGCCGAGGCCCCCGTTGTAGAGGCTGACGTTCCCGCCCGGAACCGCGAAACCGAGCGCCTTCGCCCCCGCCCCGAGCCCCTCCGTGACCCGCGCGAGGTCCGCGAGGACCCGCGGGTCCTCGGGGTTCCCGAAGTTGAGGCAGTTCGTGAAGGCGTCGGGTCGCGCACCGACCGCGTAGAGGTTCCGCGCCGCCTCCTCGACCACCCCGACGGCCCCCTCGTACGGGTCTTCCCGGCACGCCCACGGCTGCGCGGCGGTCGCGACGGCGAGCCCGGCCCGGCGTCGCGGATCCGGCCGAACGATCGCGGCGTCGCCGTGCGACGGGGAGGCGACCTCGCCCTGCAGCGGCTTGAGGACGGTTCGGCCCCCGACCTCGTGATCGTACACCCGTATCACCGGTTCGCGCGAGACGTTGTCG
>JASHSP010000097.1 GCA_030038655.1 Thermoplasmata archaeon
GGAGCTTCCCGTCCGTGCTGAACAGGTGGGGCCGGAGCGCCGGGTGCGCTTCCGCGAGGCCCCGGACCACGTCGCCCACGGTGTTCCCCTCCAGGGGAACCTCGGCGGCGCCGCCCGAGAACGATCGCAGCGGGGTCGGGACCCTCACGGTCGTCTTCGCCATCGGGTCCCCTCCTACGCCGCCCCCGAGCGGGCCGCGGGGGCGGGGATCGCCGGGGAGGTTGCGGACGACGGCGGCACCCGAAGGTCGACGCGTCGGAACTCGCGACGCACCGGATCGAGCTCGAACGCCCCGACGTCGCCGGGGACGCCGTCCCCGCGGACCGAGACGACGACGTAGGCGTACCAGGGCCACGCGTGGTCCTGGTCGAACTCCGAGGGGCGTGCGGGGTGGTCGGGATGGGAGTGGTAGAACCCGCCGACCGCGCGCCCGGCGCGGGCCGCCCGCTCCTCGGCCCCCCGCAGCTCGGACGGTGCGATCACGAACCGGCGCCGCCGCTCCCCGTCGGAGACGTTCGGCGCGGGCTCGATCGCCACGACCGCCCGCTCGACCGCGTCGGCGGGCTCGGCGGTCGGGGAGAGCAGGAAGCCACAGCACTCCTCCGGGTACGCGGTCTCGCCGTGTCGGCGGAGGGTGTGGACCAGCTCCGCGGGCAGCACCAGGCCCTTCACGGCAGTGCCTCCGGCCGGTTTTCCCCGGCGTCGGGGAGGATGGCGACGGCCACCGACGACCCCGGGCGCCGCCGGAGGCGGAGCGCGCCCACCACGGCCGCTCCCGAGGACGGACCGACCACGATCCCTTCCTCGCGCGCGAGCCGCTCGACCATCCGGAGCGCGTCCTCGGTCTCCACGCGGACCGTCTCGTCGACCACGAGCTCGTCGTACGTCGAGGGACGGTCGGCCGTCGGCAGGTGCTTCAATCCCTCGAGCCCGTGCATCGGACCGGTCGGCTCGACGCCGACCACGCGGACGGATGGGTCCTGCTCCTTCAGGAACCGCCCGGTCCCCGAGATCGTTCCGCCGGTGCCGACACCCGCGACCAGGTGGGTGATCCGGCCGGCCAGCTCCCCCCAGATCTCGGGCCCGGTGGACGCGTAGTGGGCGCCGGGGTTCGCGGGGTTGTGGTACTGATCGGCGTAGAAGTACCGGTCCGGTTCCGCCTCGGCCCGCCGCCGGGCCGCGCGCTGCGCCCCATCGGTCCCTTCCGCCGCCTCCGTCAGGACGACCTCCGCCCCGAGCGCGCGCATCCGGACCAGGCGGTCCCGGCTCGCGTTACGAGGAACGTACAGCTCCACGGGGAAGCCGAGACGGGCACCCAGCATCGCGTAGGCGACCCCCGTGTTGCCGCTGGAGGCATCGAGCAGCGTGCGCCCCCCGCCCAGGGCCCCGGAGGCGACGCCGGCCCGGACGATCGCGAGGGCCGCGCGGTCCTTCACGGAGCCGCTCGGGTTGCGGAACTCCGCCTTGCCCCAGAGCTCGAGCGGCGTTTCGTCCGACCGGGCGATCGACTCCAGCGGGAGCAGCGGGGTCCGGCCGACGCTGCGCACGAGCGGGTCGTCCGCGGGCGACGGAGGTACCGGGCCGATCCGGCCGACGGTCAGGCCAGCTGGATGAGATGCGTGCACCGCAACCCTCCCTGGCCGATCGACCCTTCGAGGTCGACGCCCGCCTCCCCCAGCAGCGTCTCGGTGAGGTGCTTGTCGAACACCTCGCACAGGAGGTACGGGTGCGAGAGGGCGCTGCGCCGGAAGACGCAGTTCGTTCGCACGATCCGGATCTGGCCGTCCGGGGTGCGCTCGAGGCTCGACCGGAACCCGAGCCGGTTGAGGGCCGCCACGAGGCCCCGCGACCGCTCCTCCGCGGTTCCCCCGGGCGGGATTTCCTTGGCGACCGCGCGGCCCATCCGCTCCGCCGCCTCGGCGAACAGCGCGCTGACGTACCCCTCCCCCTCACGGGAGAGCAGCTCGTCCACGAGCGCGTCGAGGATCAGGTCGTACTTCTTGGGGAAAACCTCCTGGCCGAGGGGGGTGAGCGCGTACCGCTTCCGGGGGCGCCCGACGCCTTCCCGGCGGAACGTCGGGGTCACGAGCCCCCTCTCCTCCATGCGTCCGAGGTGACCCCGGGCAGCGCTCTCCTGGATGCCGATCTTCCGGGCGAGGTCGCGCGCCGTACGGGGCGCCACGGCCAGTTCCTCCAGGATCCGTCCCCGGGTCCCCTCCAGCGGCTGAGCGTCCACCGCGTCCATGGCTGGTCGTGCACCTCCCCCGAAGCGCTTGGGATTTACGCACCGCGCCATGCTTAAATAACGGTATCGGCTCGGAAACCCTCGATGGGGACGACCGCGTTGGGGTCGAAGCACTCGCTCGTCGTCGAGGGCCTCCGGGCGGAGGTCGCCGGCAAGGAGATCCTGAAGGGGGTCAACCTCACGCTCCAGAGCGGCGAGCTCACGGCCCTGATGGGACCGAACGGGTCGGGGAAGAGCACCCTCGCCTACGCGCTGATGGGCCACCCGAAGTACAAGGTGACCGCGGGCACCGTGCTGCTCGACGGCAAGGACCTGCTCAAGATGCCGGTCGACCAGCGGTCGAAGGCCGGCCTGTTCCTCGGGTTCCAGTACCCGCAGGAGGTTTCCGGCCTGTCGCTCTCGAAGTTCCTCTGGACCGCGCACATGCAGCGACACACCGCGGAGGACGCGGACGCGGTGCGGTTCGACCAGGACCTGAAGGCCCACCTGAGCTTCCTCGAGATGGACGAATCGCTCCTCAAGCGCTCGTTGAACGAGGGGTTCTCGGGCGGGGAGAAGAAGCGGGTCGAGGTCCTCCAGATGGCCACGCTCCATCCGCTGTTCTCGATCCTGGACGAGCCCGACTCCGGGCTCGACATCGACGCGGTGCGCGCCGTCGGCGAGACGGTCGCAAAGCTCCACCGGCCGGACGCGGGGATCCTCGTGATCACCCACTACCAGCGGATCCTCAAGTACCTCAAGCCGGACCGGGTCCACGTGATGGTCGACGGGGCGATCGCGCTCTCCGGCGGCCGGGACCTCGCGGAGGAGCTCGAGGCGAAGGGGTACGACTGGGTGCGGCTCGGCATCCCGGGCGCCTCCGCATAACGGCTTAGCCCCGCGCGCGCTCGGGGACCCCGCCGATGGACGTCGACCGGGTTCGCGCCGAGTTCCCGATCCTCAGCCGGAACGACGGCGGCCGCCCGATCGTCTACCTCGATTCGGCCGCGACCTCCCAGAAGCCCACCGCGGTGATCCGGGCCGAGGAACAGTACTACGCGCACACGAACGCGAACGTCCACCGCGGCGTGTACGCGCTGAGCGTCGAAGCCACGGACGCCTTCGAGGCCGCGCGCGCCAAGGTCGCCGGGTTCCTCCACGCGAACGATCCGTCCGAGGTCGTCTTCCTCCGCGGGACAACGGAGGCGCTCAACCTCGTCGCGACCGGCCTCGGACGGTCCGTGCTCCAGCGAGGGGACCGGGTCGTCTCGACGGTCATGGAGCACCACTCGAACATCGTCCCGTGGCACATGCTGCGGGAGCGGGCCGGCATCGACCTTTCGTTCGTGGGGATCGACGACAACGGCCGGCTCCGGCTCGACGAGCTGGACCGGCTGCTTGTCGGAGGCCGCACGAAGGTCGTGACCGTGACCCACGTCTCGAACGTCCTGGGCACCGTCAACCCGGTGCGCGAGATCGCGGACCGGGCCCACGCCGCCGGCGCCCTCGTGGTCGTGGACGCCGCGCAGTCGGCCCCCCACCGGCGGGTTGACGTCCGGGCGCTCGGCGCCGACTTCCTTGCCTTCTCCGGGCACAAGACGCTCGGTCCGATGGGCATCGGGGTCCTCTGGGGGCGGGCCGACCGGCTCCGCGACCTGCCGCCGTGGATGGGCGGCGGGGAGATGATCCGGGAAGTGCATGCCGACCGGGTCAGCTACCAAGAGGCCCCGGCGAAGTTCGAGGCGGGAACTCCGAACGTCGGCGGCGCGATCGGGCTCGGGGCGGCGATCGACTACCTCGACCGGGTGGGCTGGGACGAGCTTCGGGCGCACGAGGAGAAGCTGACCCGCCGCCTGCTGTCGGGGGTCGCGGACCGTTTCGGGTCCCGGCTCCGGGTCTACGGCCCGACGGATCTCTCGGACCGGGAGGCGGTGGTCTCGTTCTCGATGCCGGGCGCCCACCCGCACGACATCGCGAGCCTCCTGGACGCGGACGGGATCTGCGTTCGCGCGGGGCACCACTGCGCCCAGCCGCTGATGGACCGCCTCGGCGTCTCGGCGCTCACGCGCGCGAGCCCGTACCTCTACAACACCGAAGGGGAGATCGACGCGCTGCTCGACAGTCTCGCGAAGGTCGATCGTCTCTTCGCTCCGCCCGCTCGCACACCCCCGACCCCGAGGTAAGCCGCTCCCCCGCTCGTCGGAGCCGGATTGTCGCGGCCGGCCCTACAAGTGGGCGGCGGCCGCTACGTTTCCTGAGGTCCCGACGGCTGTCGCGCTCGAGGCGACCTCTCATTTAAATACGCCGGGGTGCTGGAATTGCTGAGGACGTTCATGGCGCAGACGGCTTCCGAGATCACGCCGCTCGACTACACGCGCTATGACTTCAAGGACCCGGAGTCCTACAAGGTCCGGATCCCGAAGGGACTTTCGAGGGACGTCGTCCGGAGCATCAGCCGGCTCAAGAACGAACCCGACTGGATGCTCGAGTACCGGCTGCGAGCGTACGATCACTTCGTCGAGCGCCCGATGCCCGACTGGGGCCCCAGCCTCGCGGAGATCGATTTCGACGCCTACACCTACTACGCCAACCCGGTCACCGAGGGCACGCCGAAGAAGAGCTGGAACGACCTGCCCGCGGACATCAAGAACACGTTCGACCGTCTCGGCATCCCGAAGGCGGAGCGCGACTACTTCGGCGGCGTGGGGGCCCAGTACGACAGCGGGACGGTCTACCACAAGATCCGCGAGGATCTCGCCGCCAAGGGGGTCCTGTTCTGCGACACCGACACCGCCGTGAAGGAGCACCCGGAGATCGTCCGGAAGTACTTCGGCAAGATCATCCCGTACAACGACAACAAGTTCGCCGCGCTGAACAGCGCGGTCTGGTCCGGAGGCAGCTTCGTGTACGTTCCCCCCGGGGTGGACGTCGGGATCCCGCTCCAGGCGTACTTCCGCATCAACGCGAAGAACGTCGGGCAGTTCGAGCGGACACTGATCATCGCCGACAAGGGGGCCAAAGTGCACTACGTGGAGGGGTGCACGGCACCCGTCTACTCCACCGACTCCCTCCACGCAGCCGTCGTCGAGGTCGTCGGCGAGCCGTACGCGAAGGTGCGCTACACGACCGTCCAGAACTGGTCGAAGAACGTCTACAACCTGGTCACGAAGCGCGCGGTCGCCTACGAGAACGCGCTCGTCGAATGGGTCGACGGGAACATGGGTTCGAAGGTGACGATGAAGTACCCGAGCGTCTACCTGAAGGGACGCGGCTCCCGCGCGGACATCCTCTCGGTGGCGTTCGCGAGCGAGGGCCAGATCATCGACTCCGGCGCGAAGGCGGTCCACTCCGCCCCGGACACCTCCAGCAAGATCATCGCGAAGTCGATCGCGATCCGCGGGGGCCAGACGAGCTACCGAGGGCTCCTCCACGTGGCGCCGGGCGCCACGGGCGTTAAGGCGGCGGTCCGGTGCGACGCGCTCCTGCCCGACGAGCTCGGACGGTCGGACACGTACCCGTACAACGAGATCCACGAGGAGGACGCGACGATCACGCACGAGGCGGTGGTCGGCAAGATCGGCGAGGAGCAGATCTTCTACCTGATGAGCCGCGGGCTGAACGAGTCGGATGCGATCCACCTCATCCTGATGGGGTTCCTCGCGGAGTTCGCGAAGGAGCTCCCGATCGACTACGCGCTCGAGCTGAACCGCCTGATCCAGCTCGAGATGACCGGCGCGGTCGGATAGGCGGACGGCGCGCGCCCTCACTTCGAGGAGGGTTTGGCCGGCCGCGGGGGCGGCACCTTCGGAACGTCGGTGTGGGACTTCACGAGGTCGATCACCGCGAGCAGCGTCGCATAGGCGAGGTTCGACTGCGCCGCGAGGTCCGCCGGGTCCGCGCCGCGAACGCGGTCCAGCAGCACGCGCACGCTCCGAAGCAGGTCATCCGCGGTCGCGAGGCTCGCCGGGTCCAGGACGCGCCCCGGGGGGTTCCGGATCAGGTTCTCGGTCTCGGCCAGGTCGTTCCGCAGCGAGCGCAGCAGTTCCTTAAGGAGCGGTTCGGGCACTCGGTCCGGGTCGAGTACGAGCGGCACGGTAGCACCACCGGGTGGGGGGACATCGGCATCGGGAGCGGCGGTTTACGGTTTCGGGCTCGCGGGGTCCCTACCCGCCGGAGCGGCGTGTCGCCACCGGGCCGTTCGGCGTCGCCCCGTCGGCCCCCGGAAACGGTCGATGGCCCGGTGCGTGCCGCGGGAAGTTAGATAGCGGCGGCTCACATGACGTGGTCGCGGCCTTCCGATGGGCGCCGACCCCGTCCTCACGAGAACCCTCCTCGTCCTCTTGGTCGGGGCGGCCCTGCTTTTCCTGGGCGGCATCGCTCCGTCGACCCCCGCCGTCGCAAGTCACGGCGGACCCGCGGTCCCGGTGGGAGCAAGCGTGCCGGCGGTCTCGTCCCTCGGCGCCCCGGCCGTGGGGCCCGACCGTCCTCTGATCGTGAACTCGACGGAGGTCCTGGCGAACGGGACCGTGGTCCCGGGGAATTACTACAACCCCGACGGTCAGACCCCGACCGCGCTGGCCCTGGACGCGGGCCAAGGGACGATCTTCGCCGCGACGACCAGCCCGTACGGCCTCGTGCGGATCAACGACTCGACCGACCTCATCGTGGGGAACGTGACGCAGGACAACCTCACGACGGGACTGGCGTTCGACGCCGCGGCCTCGGAGCTGTTCGACGGTGTGTGGAACTGCACCGACCTGAACTCCTCGTTGGGGTGCCTCGGCTACTCCGGATTCGTGAACGTCCTCAACGCCACGCTGGGCCGGTACGTCGCGTCGGTGGGGGTGAACGGGACGCCGCGCGACATGGCGGTCGATCCGGCCGACGGCCGCCTGTTCGTCCCGCTCAGCAACCGGGACTGCGTGGCGGTGATCGACCTGCGGGCGAACGACTCCCTCGTGGCGGACGTGCCGGTCGGAATCGACCCTTGGGCGGCCGTGTACGACCCGGCGACCGGGGACGTCTACGTGGCGAACAACGGCTCCGGGAACGTCACGGTGGTCTCGGCCGCGACCGCCTCCGCGGTGGCCGACGTCGGGGTAGGAGTAGGACCGACCAGTCTTGTCTACGACCCCGGGACCGGGGAGATCTTCGTGGGGAACAGCGGTTCGAACAACACGAGCGTGATCCTGGCCTCGACGAACCTCGTCGTGGCCACGGTCGGCCTCGCCGGCTCCCCGACCGGGCTGAGCTACGACGGGTCGGCGGGGGAGATCTTCGTTTCGTGGGACCGCCCGCGGGTCCCCTATCCGGTGGGGGGCAACGTCAGCGTGCTCTCCGATGCGACCGACACGGTGGTGGGGAACGTCACCACGTCCGATCCGATGGGCGCGAGTGTGTTCGACCCCGCCCGCAACGAACTGTTCGTGGAGGATCTCTACCAGGGTTTCGTGGACGTCGTCTCTCCCTCCTCGGAGGCCGTCGTGGCCACCGTTCTCTTCTCCACATGGCCGATCGACGTGGCGTTCGATACGGGGCGGGGGGAGGTTTTCGTCACTGACCCCGCCGACTCGAACGTGACCATCCTCTCCGCCGCCTCGGGCTGGGAGGTGGCCCGCGTCGCACTCGTGGTCGGCGGCCCCCTCGTGTACGATGCCGGCCGGGCTCAGGTGTTCGTCGCCGGCGGGTACTCCGACGATGTCTCGGTGATCTCCGACGCGACGAACTCGGTCACCGCGACGATCGCGCTCGCCAACGGGAGCGTCCCCGGCGCCCTGGCCTACGACCCGGGTCGCGGCGAGGTCTTCGTGGCCGACTCGAACGCAAGCGCGGTCAGCGTGATCAACGATACGACCGACCGGGTTGTGGCGACCGTTGCGGTCGGCAGCGAGCCCGACGCGCTTGCCTACGACGCACGGACCCACGACGTTTGGGTCGGGGAAGCGAACTCGAGCGTCGTGGATATCCTCTCCGACGCGACCGACTCGGTAGTCGCGCACGTTTCGCTGTCCGCCGGGAGCAACGTTTCCCTCCTGACGTACGACCCCCGCCGGAACGCGATGTACGCCGACAATGGGAACCTCAACCTGATCGACGTGATCTCCGACCGCACCTACCGGGTCGTAACGAAGCTCTTCCTACCCCGCGGCACGAACGTGAACGGCATGCTCTACGACACGGCCCGGTCCGAGGTACTGTTCACGGACTCGGGCTTGAACAACGCCAGCACCTGGGACACCCTCGGTGTCATCAACGACGCGGACAATCGCATCGTGCAGTGGGTCCCGACCGGACCCGACTCCCGCGGCGCCGCGCCGTCGGGGCTGGCCGAGGATCCGGCCACCGGCACCATCTACGTGGCGAACCAGTACCAAGGGACCCTGTCTCTCGTAACTCCCTCGACGCTGACGTTCCTCTACCGGGGTCCCCAGCCCGGTTGGCCGTGGTCGGTCACGGGAGGCACCCCCGTTTCCACCCAGAACGACACCTTCTACGGCGCGAGGGACCAGGTATCGTTCCTCGCCCCCAACGGCCTCTTTCAGTTCTCCATCAGCGTGCTCGCGAACTTCTTTGGAGTGGTCAAGATCACTGGCCCCGGAGACCCGACCCAGACCTCGGTGCGAGTCGAAGGTCCGACGACGGTCGTGGTCACGTTCGGCTGGCTCATCGGCACGTCTCTGACGTTCAACGAGACGGGGCTGCCGCCGGGATCCGTCTGGAACGTTTCGATCGCCCCCACGCTCGCGTCGGGCCCCGCGCCCGCGACGAACGGCTCGGCCGGCGGCACGTCGATCTCCTTCACCGAACCGACCGGCGCGTCCTTCCGCTTTCAGGTGTCGGGTCCGGCGGGTTTTCGTGCGGTCCCGTCCAAGGGAACCGTTTCGATCCCCCCTTTCGGGGAAAGCAAGGCCATCCGGTTCGAACCGTATCCGGGGAAACTGGCCAGCCGCGCCTCGGGGTTGCCCCCCGTCGCGCTCGGGGGAGTGAACCTCGCGATCCCGGTCGCGAGGCCGGTCTCGTCCCGGCCCCCCGGCCGATCGGGGCTGAGGTCGGGGCCGGAAGCCGCCGCCGCGCGGTAACGAGCAACGTGGGCCTCCGGTCCAGTCCCGCACGAAGGTCGTGCGCGAATCCCGCACCGCGGCTCCGGGCGAAGCGCCTTGTGCGGCGGAGCTCGGGGACCGAGACACTACAGCCGCGGTGGCTCGGTCGGCCGGAGCACGGTCCCGCAAACCGGGGCGGCTGATTGGGCCGGTCCCATCGGGTCAGTCCGGTTCGAGCCGTCGTGGGAGCTGACGCGATCGCCCTCGGCCGGCCGATGCGGGTGCCAGCTCGCGGCTACCGCAGCTTGGCGTCGAAGCGCCACTCGGGAGAGCCTTCGGTGCCGGTGACCCCGAGCTGCGGGAGCGCGCGGCGCCCGTCGGGGTCCCAGTACACGTCGGCGCCGTTCCACCGCGCCTCGAGGAGGGGATACAGGAGGTCGCGGAGTCCGGTCACGGGGGCGCGGTCGAGAACGTAGGAGAGGAACCCCTCCCCGATCATCCGGATCGACTGGGGCTCTTCGAACCCGCGCGACTCGAGGTAGAAGACCTGCTCCGGGTCGACCGGGTGCACGGAGGTCGAGTGGGTCGCCTTCACGTCGCGGCACAGGATCTCCAGGATCGGGATCGTGTCGGACCGGGCTCCCTTCGAGAGGAGCATCGCGTGCTCGGAGATGAAGCTCAGGGTCCGCCGGGCCTCGTGCTCGATCCGGACGAGCCCGCGGCTCATGCCCCGCGCCTGGTCCGTGAAGACGCCGCGGGTGATCGATTGCCCGTGGGTGTCGGTCCCCGAGTGCGTGAGGTGGACCGAGCTGTCGAACGACTGGTCCCGGCTTCCGTAGAAGATCTGGAGGTCGTCCACGACCGAGCCCGTCCCCGCGAGCGTGGTCGCGTTCCGGGTCTTCGAGCGGAACCCGCCGAGACCGCCCCAGAACCACCCCAGTCGCGCCGCCGGGCCGAGGGTCGCGGCGCGTTGCTGCAGAGAAACGGCGCGCAGGTCGGGGGCGTGGACCGTGAGGACGAGGCACTTCGCTCGTTCCCCCAGCGTCACGTCCGTGTTCGAGGAGGCGAGCCGTTGCCCGCCGGGGTCCGCCGCGGTGCTGTACGTCTCCTCGGTCAGGAGGACCTGCGCTTCGCGACCGACCCGGATCGACCTCCGAACGGAGAGCCCCTCGTGGGGGGTCGACAGGATGGTCAGGTCCTGGACCCGGATCGGAACGGGGAGACCGTCCGGGACCTCGAGCCGGTAGCCGCGGTTGAGCAGGGCGGCCGAAAGCGCGGACAGCCGGTCCTCGGGTTCGTCGTGCGCGGGAAGGAACGAGGCGACGGCCGCGTCGCCCCCGGCCCAGATCTGCGGCAGGGTCTGGAGCCGAACCCCCGACTCCTCGAGCTCCCCGGGGAGGTGTGCGTGGGTCCCGGCGGCGTCGTGGACGACCTGAACCGCCCCCTCCAGCGGCCTCGGTCGGAACGGCGCGGCCCCCGTGCGGGCCGCCTGCAGCCCCGAGAGGTCGACGTTGGTGAAGTAGCCGTAGCCGCGGTAGAGCGGGTTCGGCTCGAGCGGGAGCTTGAGAAACCGCTCGTACGCGTCCTCCCGACGGTGCGCGAACGAGGCGGGATCCCCGACCGAGACCGAGAGCTCCCGCACCTCGCGTGACGACACCCACTCCGAAGGACGGGCCACGGCCGAGGCCATTGGATTTACGCACCGATAGGTGTTTATAAGTTGAACGAGGGTGAGGGTCGGGGAGCGCGCCGGGGTCGGATGCGAGGCTGTTCTTCGCCTTCGCTTTATATCGCGGCACGGTCTCGAAATCGAGGAGCTTCCGATGGCCTACGACATGTACCAGGAGGTCATCCTCCAGCACTACCGCCATCCGAAGAACTTCGGGCCGCTCGACGGGGCGGACAAGGTCGGGGAGGAGTCGAACCCCCTCTGCGGGGACCACATCACCCTACGGCTCAAGGTCGACGCCGTCTCGCACAAGATCGACGCCGTCCGGTTCGAGGGCGACGGGTGCGCGATCAGCGTGGCGTCCGCCTCGATGCTCACCGAGAAGGTCGCGGGCCTCACGCTCGAGCAGGCGGAAGCCTTGCGCCAGGACCAGGTGCTCGAGCTGCTCCACATCCCGCTGTCGCCGGTGCGGGTGAAATGCGCCCTCACGGGGTTCGCCGCGCTGGGGCACGCGCTCCACCCCGAGGCGGTCCGCGCACCGGCCTAGGCCGCGCGGAACCGGAGCGATGGCGCGGCAGCCCTCCTCGGGCGAGCATCCGGCGCGGGCACCC
>JASHSP010000098.1 GCA_030038655.1 Thermoplasmata archaeon
CACCCGAACGAGGCGCTCGCGCTCTACGACCGCGCGACCGAGTCGGACCCGAAGAGCGTCGCGGCATGGACGAGCCGGGGGCTCGCCCTCATCTCGACCGGCAAGCCGTCGGACGCGACCGCGAGCTTCGACCGGGCGCTCGCGCTCGATTCGGACTACGCCCCGGCCAAGGACGGCAAGAAGGTCGCCACCCAGAAGACCCGGGACGTCGAGATCCAGCGGTACGGACGCGAGGCCCTCCTGCTCGAGGCGCGACTGAACCGGACGGTCGCGAAGAACGATCTCTTCGTCACGCTCCACGTCCCGTACGAGTTCCTCGATCCTGTCCTCACGGCCGTGAGCCGAACGCCGAAGATCGACCTCGACCGGCTCAACCCGACCGAGGTCCGCGATCTCGAGAGCGCGTCGTACCACCTCATCACCTCCGCGCTCGAGCACCGGCCGCCCGGCATCGAGCGGCGTGGGTTCACCCTCGCGGACGTCGCGGTCCTCTCCCCCCCGACGTACGCGCTCGACCAGGTCGAGCGGCTGTTCGGCTACCTGAAGGCGGTGCTCGAGGCGGATTTGAAGCCCGAGAACCTCGCGCTCACCCCGGACGTAGAGGAGCTGGCGAGACAGGCCCTCGTGCTCCCCGCGGAGCAGCGGACGCTGTTCCAGATCGTGAAGAACCTTCGGGTCGGGATCTACAAGGCCCGGCTCATCAAGGTCGTCGAAGAGGCGGGCTCCGCCGTGCACGCGCCCCTCCCGTCGCTCGACCTCGGCGCCTATTCGCCGGAGTTCCGACCGGCCGAAGGCGGCGAAGCGACCGAAGAGGGCCCGGCCCTGGCCGCTCCGGCGGCCCAACCGATACCGGTGAGCCCGCCGGTCGTCGGAGCCGGATCGGCCCCGATGGACTGGAGCGCCGTGCCGGCACCGGTCGCTCCCGCGGCGACGCCCGCTCACGCCCCCGCCGGGACGCCGGCGGCCCGGTGTGTCGGGTGCGGGGGGATTGCCTCCGTCCGCCACTCCTGCGGCGCGCCGCTCTGCCAGCACTGCATCGGCCAGTTCCCGAACTGCCCGAAGTGCGGACAGCCGGTCTCGACCGACTCCATCCGCGCGATCGAAGGGGTCGTCGTCCAGACGACCAAGGCTCGGCCCCCGTCCCGGCCCTCGTCGGCGCTGGGGAGCCTGAAGGGGGTCTTCCAGCGCCCGAAGGCGCCCGCCGCGAAGCCGGAACCGGTCGCCAAGCCGGTCGTCGCGAAGCCCCCACCTACGGCCAAACCCGCCCCGCACCCGGCGGCTGCCGCGCCGCTTCACAAGGAGGCGGCCCCGCCGGCCAAGCCGCCACCGGCGCTGCCGACCAAGCCCGGGACCGAGACACCGGCCCCGCCTTCCGTGACCCATCCCAAGCGGGAGAAAAAGGACGACGAGCCCCGGCTCTAGCTTCTACGAATCCGGTGACCCGGAAGCGTGAACCCATCCGCCCGCCGACCGATTTCGCCGGCCGAGGAGTCCCCCCATACGTCGCGATAAACTTCGGCACGCTCCTTCTTATAGTCCGACCGCATTTTTCGACCGGTTGATGGCCATGGCATCGGGTACTCCTACGCTTCAGCCGGTTCGCACGAAGTGGAGCGGGTGGCTGATCACGGGTCTTTTCCTTATCGTCGCGGCGCTGGTCTTTGCCGCCATTTACTTCACGATCACCGCCGACCACGGGTTCTGGGCGCTCCTCACCATCGGGATCGTGGCGCTCGTCTTCTCCCTCGGCTCCTACCTCATGGAGTCGGTCTCCCGCCAGCCCTCCGCCCAGCGGTCTTTGGCGTGGGGGTTCTTCGGTATGGGCTTCGCGGTGCTCTTCCTGACCGTCGGGTTGGGCCCGTCCTACGGCGTGCTCGCGACGGTCTGGGCGCTCTGGGGGCTCGTCATCGTCGTCGCCGTGCTGATCGTGGCGGTCGCTCTGATGGCCTGGCGCGTCCGTGCCGTGCGCGCGACCGAGAACCAGCAGGTCCCCCGGGTGGCCTGGCGCAGCGAGCCCGCGCCGTCGGCGTTCTCCTACGCCGCCGCGAACTCCCCGAGCGTACCCGCGACCGCGCCTCCGCCTTCTCCGGGCAATAGCCCGCCTCCCCGGAGCCCCTAAGATGGCGGCGAATCCCGTCCCTCCAGCCGCTCCTCCCGCGGCGGCGGCCGCTCCGCCCCCGCCATCGGCGACCGTGCTGACGTGTCCGAAGTGCGGGGCCCAAGCCCCGCCCAACGCCCGCTACTGCAACTCGTGCGGCTCTTCGCTCTTCACTCAGGGCGGCAGCTCGACCGGTACTCAGGCGCCGACGAGCGCGCCCCCGACCGATCTTCGCGAGAAGGTCGAGAGCGACCGTGGGGTCCTGAAGCGCCTCCAATTGCTCGTCCCCGGATTCCGCGGATACCGTCAGGGCGAGGACATCCGGGAAGCGGACTCCTTCCTTCGGCTCCAAGTCGCGGACAAGATCAAGAATGCGCGGACCACCGCGGAGAACTCGCGGGTCGCACTCACGAACGCCAACCAGTTCCAGGCGCTCTACGACCTCGCCCCGCTGATCGCCGACCTCTGGCGGTTCGAGGGGGAGGTCCGGCACGCCGAGCAGGGGTACACGGGGATCTCGCCTGCGGTGCGCATCAACCCGCAACAGCTCGACCGCCTGTACGAGTACGACTACGGGTTCGTCTCAGCGGCCGAGACGCTTTGCCAGACGATCGCGCCCCTCCCGACGATCGCGGGGGGGCCGGACGGCGGTAAGGTGAACCCCCTTCTCGCGACGGCTCGCAGCCAGCTGAACCAGCTCGAGCAGGCGTTCAAGGCGCGCCTCCAGGTCATCGAAGGGATACGGATCTCGTAGGGAGGAAAAGCAGGACGATGGTGACCAACGCTCCGATTCCGGCGAAGGGCGGCTCTCTGATTGGCGCGACCACGATCAACTGGGAAGACGTCTACAAGGGCCCCAATGTGATGTGGCGCGTTCCGCGGAACATCCGGTTTAACGACAATATCGTAGTCCGGCAGGACGAAACCGCTGTCTTCTACCGGGACGGGAAAGTCCTCGCCTACATCGAACGACCCGACCGGTACGCGCTCACCAGCATCAACGCCCCGATCGTGGGTAGCCTGGTCAAGGAGCTCTCGGGTGTCCGCCAGGAGGCGGAGGTCTACTACCTCCAACGGCGCATCTTCGACGGCAAGTTCGGCAGCTCCGAGCCGTACGTCTTCCGCGACCCGGATTTTGGCCTCGTCCAGCTCCGGGTCTTCGGCAGCTACCGTTGGAAGGTCGGCGCCCCGGACAATTTCATCAACCAGTTCGTAGGGACGTTCGGCGCGGTCACGACCCCCGACGTCGAGGCGCGCCTACGCGAGCAGATGGTCCTGCTCGTCTACAACAC
>JASHSP010000099.1 GCA_030038655.1 Thermoplasmata archaeon
CTTGCCGGTCTCGAGCGCCACCTTGAGCGCGTGCGCGAGGTCCATGGCTAGGTCGCCTCCTCGGCGGGCTCGGCCGGCTCGGGCGGCGGCGGGGCGGGGGCGGCCGCGCCGGGGAGCGGCCGGTAGACGAGGTTCACGGCGCCGGTGCCGAGCGTGATCGGCTGCCCGACGATGATGTTCTCCGCGACGCCCTTGAGCTCGTCGACCTCGCCGGTGATCGCGGCGCGCAGGAGATGGGCGGCCGTGATCTCGAACGCGGCCCGGGCGAGGACGCTCGTCTTCTTGCCCGAGATCCCGTGCCGTCCGATCGCGCGGATGTCCCCCTCGTTTGTCATCACGTCGGAAACGAGCATGAGATGGCGGATGTCGACGCCGAGGCCCTGCTCGGCGAGCGTCCGGTTCGCCTCGTGGATGAGCGCAGCGCGCGCCGCCTCGATCCCGTAGACGCGGTAGATCTCGAAGACCGAGTTCGTGGTGGTGTTGACGGCGTCGACCCCGGGGATGTCGAGGACGCCCTCGAGGTTCGACCCCTCGGTGTAGATCACGTACTCGTCCTTCTCCCTGCGGATGAGCGCCCGGCGGATCCCTTCGACGCCCTTGATCTGGATCGCCTTCGCCTCCTCGCTCGCGATGAGGAGCTTCTTGAACGGCATCTCCTCGACCGACTCCTCCTTCTTCGTCTTCGTGGCGCCGGCCGCGGACTCCTTGAGATGGATCTCGAACGGCCGGGTCTCGCCGGAACCGGAGCCGGGGCGGATCTCGAAGAGGCGGAGGTCCATGTTCTCCGCGAGGGCCGTCTCGATGTCGGCCCGCTTCACGCCGCGCGCCTCGAGCAGTGCGGCCTGGGGCGAGACGACGACCTTGAGGTCCTCCACGACGGTCCCGATGGAGGCGACGTCGGGGATGGTCGTGACCTCGATCTGGAGCGCGATCCGCTGGACCGCGTTGCGGTCCCCGCGGGTCTTCTTCTCGACGTGGACGGTCATCATCGGCGTGGACGGGACCCGCCGGGCGTCCACGAGCTCGATGAGGCGAGGCAGCCCGAGCGTGACGTTCATCTCCGCCACCCCCGCGTAGTGAAACGTCCGCAGGGTCATCTGCGTACCGGGCTCGCCGATCGACTGCGCCGCGATGATCCCGACGGATTCGTGGGCGTCGACCTCCGCCTTCAGGAACCGGCGGGCCACCTCGCGGACCACCTTCGTCGAGTCGGCCGGCGAGAGGCGCAGGTGCTGGAGCTTGTCCTTGATGCCGGCCACGAGCGACGGCGGGAGCGGCCGGCCGACCTCCTTGGTGGCGATCTCCTGGATCCGCCCGCTCGTGTCCCCGCGCGCGGCCCCTCCCTTCTTGGGCTCGGCCATGCGTTACTCCCCTCCGAACTCGGGCCCCTCTTCGGGCGCGCCGATGTCCTCGGCCTCCTCTTCCTCGGCCTCTTCCTCGAGCTGGGCCTCGGCCTGCAGGTCCATCTCCTCTTCGGCGACCGGGGGCGCGCCGTCGGGCCCCTCGGGCTTGCGCTCGTCGCTCGAGCGGACCCGCCGGCCCAGCACCTGGGTCACGACCTCGTCGATCGGGACGGCCTGCCCTTGATAGGAGCGGGTCGGGTCGATCCCGTCCTCGCCGTACTCGAACTCGATGATGGTGTCGGCCGTGTTGCGCACCGTGCCGTCCTCCATGACCTTGAGGTCCTCCAGCGCGTTGATCAGCCGGCGCTGCATGTAACCGGACCGGCTCGTCCGGACCGCGGTGTCGACCAGCGACTCGCGGCCGCCCATCGAGTGGAAGAAGTACTCGGTCGGGGAGAGACCCGCCTTGTAGTTCGACCGGACGAAACCGCGGGCGTCGGCGCCCAGGTCGCCCCGCTCGAAGTGCGGCAGCGTCCGGCGCACGTAGCCGCGGAGGAGCCGCTCGCCCCGGACCGACTGCTGCCCGACGGCGCCGGCCATCTGGGTCAGGTTGAGCATCGAGCCGCGCGCCCCGGACTTCGCGAGGATCACGGCCGGGTTCTCGAGCCCGAGGTATCGGCCCGCGATGTCGCCCGCGGTGTCCCGCGCCTGGCCGAGCTCCCGCCGGACCATGACCTCGAGCGTCTCGTCGAGCGACCGTCCGGGCATCTGCTCGAGGTCCCCCTTGCGGTACTGCTCGACCAGCTCCTTCACGCGCGCCTCGACCGCGTCGAGCGCGCTCGTGATCTCGCGGCGGGCCCCCTCGGGGACGTCCTCGTCGTCGATCCCGGTCGAGAGGCCGTTCAGGGAGATCGCGGTGATCGCGAGCCGGCTCATCTCGTCGAGGAACTGGCGCGCGCGGGCCACGCCGTTCGTGCGGGCGATCGCGTCCAGGATCGCCCCCTTCTCGAACGCGATCGCCTTCTTGTCGATCGCGCCGGCCTTGAGGACCCCGTTCTCGATCACGACGTAGGCGTCGTGCTTGCAGCCGAGCGGCGGGCAGTCGCACCGGGCCCAGATGTTCGCGCGGAAGTCGAGGGTCAGGTCCTTCGGGAGGGTGAGGGAGAACAGTTGCTTTCCCGTCCAGAACGGTTCGCCGTCCTTGTCCTCGCCGGCCGGCGGCGGCATCGGGTACCGGAGCTTCGACAGCAGGTAGGTGACCTGGCTCCGGGAGAACGTCGGGTTCTGGTACGTGAGGAGGAACGCGGCGGTGATGTGGTCGTGGAGCATCCCGATGATCGGGCCGCCGTACCGCGGCGAGAGGATGTGCTCCTCGACCTTCATCAGGACCTTGGCCTCGGCCCGCGCCTCCTGGCTTTGAAGGACGTGCAGGTTCATCTCGTCGCCGTCGAAATCCGCGTTGTAGGGAGGGCAGTCGCACAGGTTGAACCGGAACGTCTTCTGGGGCAGGATCCGGACGAAATGCGCCATCATGCTCATCCGGTGCAGGCTGGGCTGCCGGTTGAACAGCACCACGTCCCCGTCGATCAGCTGACGCTCGACCACGGACCCCGGGGTGACGAGCTCCGCGCACGCCTCGGCGTTCTTCTCCATCACCTTGATCCGCTGGCCGTCCTCGCGGATCAGGTAGTTGACCCCGCACTGGTAGTTCCCCTCCGCGTCCGCCGGCGGCGACGGCCCGCGTCGGGTGAACTCCTTGGCGATCTCCTGGTTGTGGAGGGTGACCTCGAGCGGGACGGTGAGGCCCCGCGCGATCTCGATCGGGACGCCGACCTCGTTGATCGACAGCAACGGGTCGGGGCTAATCACCGTGCGCGCGGAGAAGTTGACCCGCTTGCCCGAGAGGTTCGACCGGAACCGGCCGTCCTTCCCCTTGAGCCGCTGGGCAAGCGTCTTGAGCGGCCGGCCCGACCGGTGCCGGGCGGGCGGAATGCCGCTCGTCTGGTTGTCGAAGTACGTGGTGACGTGGTACTGGAGCAGCTCCCAGAGGTCCTCCACCACGAGCTGCGGCGCCCCCATGTCGCGGTTCTCGCGCAGGCGCTGGTTGATCCGCAGGACGTCCACGAGCTTGTGGGTCAGGTCGTCCTCGCTCCGCTCCCCGCTCTCGAGCGTGATGGACGGACGGACCTGGACGGGCGGGACCGGGAGGACCGTGAGGACCATCCACTCGGGTCGACCGAAGCGGGGGTTGAGCCCGAGGGCCCGAACGTCGTCGTCCTGCACCCGTTCGAGCCGGGCGCGGGCCTCCTTCGGGGTGATCTTGTGGGAGTCCTCGCGGAACGTCGTCGGCTTGTCGAGAACGATCCGGTGCTGGACCTCGTGACAGAACGGGCACGCCCGCTCCTCCTTCGGCTCCCGGGTCCGGGGCGTCGGCGCCGCGTCGTCCGACTCGGAGACGGGCTCGGCGCGCGCGCTCGGTGCGTCGGGCAGGATCCGGCCGCACGCCCGGCAGGTCGCCTGGAGGAGCCGCTTGATCTCCTTCGCGTACCCGACGTGGATGACCGGCATCGCGAGCTCGATGATCCCGAAGTGACCGGGACACTCGTTGACCCGACCCCCGCACGTGCGACATCGCAGGTTCGGCTCGATGACCCCGAGGTGGAGGTCCATGAGCCCCATCTCGATCGGGTAGCCGTCGTCGTCGTAGGTGTCGGCGGTGATGATCTTGGCGGCGCTCATCCGCCGGATCTCTTCGGGGGAGAGGAAGGCGAACTGGAGGCGTTTGATCTTCTTCGA
>JASHSP010000100.1 GCA_030038655.1 Thermoplasmata archaeon
CGAGGCCGACTCGGTCGACGAGGCGGCCCTGAAGGCGCTGATCCGGGCCGCCGTGAGCTTCAACCGTTCCCAGCGCACCGAGGCGACCCGCTCCAAGCCCCGACCGCGGAACGCTCGGACGTCCGGCTCATCCCGTACGGACCGAAGGTCCACCCGAACTCGCTGAAGCCTCGTCGCCGCCCCGGCTCGGCCCGTAAGGTCCCCCCGCGAACGGCCCGGACTCCACGGCCTGCCGCTGGCGTCTCGACCCCGACTCGGCCGCGGTGGCCCGGGACCCCCCCGGGAAGGCGACCCGAGAGCGATGGGGGACCGATCAGCGGTCGGTCGGATCGTCCGGGACCCCTGCAACGAGGCTGCGCATGCATCGTCAGGTCTAAAAGGAGGAACCGAGCGACGTACCCACGGTTCGCCCCATGGCCGCAGAACCCCCTCTCGTACACCGACCCGTGCGGACCGGAGCGTTGCTTCTCGTCGTGGCGTCGGCCCAGTTCCTCGCGGTCCTCGTGGCCGCCGGGATGCGCACCACCGGGTACAGCATCGCCCGGAGCTCGATCCTCTCGCTGGGCGGGAGCGGCTCCCCCTGGGCGTGGGCGTTCAACGCCTCGGTCGTCGGCCTGGGACTCCTGGGCATCTTCGGTCTGCTCCTCGTCTGGAGCGCCTTCGATCCCCGCCCGAGCCGGGGGATCGGATTCCTCCTTCTGCTGGTCGGCGCCGGCGCGACCGGGGCGGTCGGGCTCTTCTCCCTGACGTCGCTCCCATTCCGCTCCACCGCCACGACCCTCGCCACGTACGTGGCGATCGTCGGCGTGGTCGCGGGGCTCCTCGTGCTCTCGGCCGCCATGCGCCGCGCCGAACGGTGGCGGATCTCTCGCCCGTACACGTTGGTCACCGCGGCGATCATCGCGGTGGGCGCCGGGCTTGTCGGGACCGGGTACCATCTGGGCCTCGGTCTGGGCACGCTCGACTGGCTGGTCGCGGGCCCCGCGCTCCTCTGGCCGATCGTGGAAGGCGGACACATCGCGTTGCTCCACCGCTACGCCCCCGGGCTCCTGGTCAAGGCCGTCAGCGCCTGAGCCCACGAACCGTGGGGGCCGCCGTCCGTCCTGGTCCCTTCGGCAACGTTTATGCGGCCCACCGAGGTCGCGGACCCGGGACGATGCAGATATTCCGGGCGAAAGCCCCGCTCCGCGTGAGCTTCGCGGGCGGCGGGACGGACGTGAGCCCGTATCCGGAGGAGCGCGGCGGGGCGGTTCTCAACTGCACGATCGACAAGTTCGCCTACGCGACGCTCGAGGCGGTCCCCGAAGGCGGGGGTAACGCGTCGGTCGAGTCGCTGGACTACAACCTCAACGTGAACTACGAGCGGCCCGCCGACCTCACCTACAACGGCGAGCTCGACCTCGTGAAGGCGGCGCTGAAGATCCTGCGGCCCCAGGGAAGCGGACCCCACGCGTCCGACGGCCTCAAGCTGTTCCTTCACTCGGACGCCCCGCCCGGCACGGGCCTCGGCACCTCGTCGACGATGGCGGTGGCGCTCGTGGGGGTCTTCCAGCACTACCTGCGCGAGCCGTGGACCTCCTACGAGGTCGCCGAGCTGGCCTACCTCATCGAGCGGGACGAGCTCGGCATGAAGGGCGGCCGGCAGGACCAGTACGCCGCGGCGTTCGGCGGGTTCAACTTCATGGAGTTCAGCGAGGGGCGGACCGTGGTGAACCCGCTCAAGATCCGGCCGGAAGTGACGAACGAGCTCGCCTACCGGCTGCTCCTCTGCTACACCGGAACCGGCCACTACTCGAACGACATCATCGAGCGCCAGCAGCGGAGCTACACCGAGAAGCGCGGCGAGACCTCCGAGGCCCTGGACGAGACCAAGAAGCTCGCGGTCCGGATGAAAAACGAGCTCCTGCGGGGAAATCTCGACGAGATGGGCCGGCTCCTCGACGAAGGGTGGCAGCTCAAGAAGAAGTTCACCGAGGGGATCTCCACCGCCCGGATCGACGAGCTCTACGCGCACGCGCGGGCCGCCGGTGCCCTGGGCGGCAAGCTGCTGGGCGCGGGCGGAGGCGGGTTCATCCTGCTCTTCTGCGACTTCGCTCGGCGCGCCAAGGTCGCGAAGGCCGTGCAGGACGCCGGCGGGCGCGTGATCGACTTCGCCCTCGAGCCGAACGGCCTGCAGACCTGGTCCGTCCGGTCGGCCGCCTGAAGGAGCCGGAACGTGCCCGAACCTCCGGCCGGCCCTCCGGGGACGGCCCCGGCGGTCTCGATCGTCCTCGCGACGTACAACGAGCGGCGGAACCTGCCCGAGCTGATCGACCGGCTCCGCCGTCTCGAGCTCCCGCCGTGGGAGGTCCTCGTGGTCGACGACGGCAGCACGGACGGCACCCGAGAGTACGCGCTCGAGCAGGCGCGCTCCGACGGTCGGATCCGGGCCGTCTTCCACGACGGCAAGCAGACCACGCTGGGTGCCCAGTGCCAGGGGATCCTGGCGACGCGCGGCGCGCGCGTGGTCGTGATGGACGCGGACCTGCAGCACCCGCCCGAGCTCCTGCCGGCGATGCTGCAGGGACTGGACGACGGCGCCGAGCTCGTGGTCGCGAGCCGGTACACCGCCGGAGGCTCCCCCGGCCCGCGGTCGCCGCTGCGCGCGGTGATCTCCCGCGGCGCGGAGTGGACCGCGAAGATCCTCCTCGCGGAGTCCCGGCGGGTCACCGACCCGGTCTCGGGGTACTTTGCGTTCCGCCGCGAGGTGTTCCGGCCGCTCGACCCGCGCTACCGCGGCTACAAGCTCCTCCTGTTCCTCCTCGTCATGGCCCGCGACGGGGCGGTCCGCGAGGTCGGATTCCGGTTCGAGCCCCGGGCCTCCGGCGCGAGCAAGGTCGCCCAGGGGCTGGCGTTCGTCCGCGTCTTTCTCGTCGAGGTGATCCTCGCCCGCCGGCTGGGCCGCCGCCTGCGGCACGGGGACGCGCCCCGGCTGGCCCCGGTCGAGGCGCGCTCGTGACCGGGAGTCCGGAGCGCCGGTGAAGGTACTCGTCACGGGGGCCTCCGGCTTCATCGGCCGGAACCTCAGCAGCTACGTCGCGGGGCAAGGTCACGAGGTCGTCGGGACGTACCTCTCGGCCCACGAGCTCGCCTCGCGGATCCCGGCGCACGATGGCATTCGATGGGTCCCGCTCGACCTGCGCGACGGCGCCGCGGTCGGTCAGCTCGTAGGCTCCGTCCGGCCGGACGCGGTGTTCCACCTCGCGGCGCAGGCGTACGCCCGGGTGGCGTGGCAGGACCCGGTGGGGACGTTCGAGACGAACGTGCTCGGGACGATCCGGTTGTACGAGGCGCTGCGGAAGGCGCCCCCCCGCGACGGGGTCCTCCTCGCGGCCTCGGCGTCGGCGTACGGCACGCCCCCGGCGGTCCCGATCACCGAGGAGATGCCGCTGCGGGCGATCAACCCGTACGGCGTCTCGAAGGCGAGCCAGGAGATGCTGTCGTTCCAGTACTTCCGGAACTATGGACTCCGGATCGTCCCGGCCCGGCTGTTCATCACCACCGGTGCCGGAAAGACCGGCGACGTCATCAACGACGTCGCCCAGCGGGTCGTGGCGCTGGAACGATCCCCCGACCCCGGCCCCCTGCGGGTGGGCAACCTCGACTCCCGCCGCGACATCTCCGACGTCCGGGACGTCGTGCGGGCCCTCTGGCTGCTGTTCGAGCGCGGGGACCCGAGCCAACCGGTCAACGTGGGAGCCGGCCGGAGCCACTCCGTTCGGTCGATCGTGGAGACGCTCGTCGGGCTCGCGCGACGGCCGCTGCGCGTGGAGGTCGACGCGACGCTGTTGCGTCCGACGGACGAGCCGGAGCTCCGGGCGGACGTCTCCCGTCTCCGGGCCTTGGGGTTCGAACCCCGACACGCGATCGAGGAGACGATCGCGGACGCCCTGAACTTCTGGCGCGGCGCGCCGACCTGACCGGCGGCGGGTCGAATCCGCGAGCATCTCGGCTGCCGCGGCGACCGCCGCCTACGTTGCGGGCAGTACGGGTGGGGCCAGATCTTCTAGAGTCGCGGGGATTCCCTCGGATCCCGCCGAGGAACGGACCCCTAGCCACGGTCCAACATGCGTCGTGGCGTGGCTTCCACTCGAAGGCGATAGTTCAAATCCTCGAGCTTGGCTTGAAACGGCCATGAAGCAGATACACATCTGGCCGAACCACATCCGCGTACCCCACCTCGACCTGGTCCTGCCGCGCTCCGAGGAGGAGAGCCTCGCCACGAGCCTCGACCACCTCGCGCGCATGGGGTTCGATACCCGCCCGGCCAACGTCGAAGTTCACGACGGCGTCCCGGCGAACTGAGCGGTCCGCACCGTAGGCCGGAAGGGGGAACCCCCCTCGCGGTTCGAGCGGGCCGTGTGCCGCGGCAGGTAGCGTACCGGACCCGACGGACGAACAGGCGGACGGCTGCCGATCGGTGGGCACATGCCCTCCGACCGGGCGAGAGTTGGGGGTTCGGCCCCCGGGGAAAGCGTCTATATGCCGGCGGACGGTCGCCCTCCCGCGGCTCTTGAACGGTGTCGGTCGAGGGGCCGGAGGAAGAGGAGCTATGGCAGCGCTCGCACGGAGTTCCGAACCGAGCATCGCGAAGTGGACGCGTTCCGCCCCGACGCCGTCGCCACGCCGTCCTCGTGACGTCCGGAGGCCGGGGCCATGGTGAAGGTCGTCGCGGTGCTGTATCCGGGGGGTCCGGCGGCCAAAGAGGTCCCGGAGCTCCTGGGCTGTGCGGAGAACGCCCTCGGGCTCGGTCCGCTTCTGAAGGCGGGGGGCCACGAGCTGGTCGCGATCACCGACGCCGGGGCCGAACTCGACAAGCAGCTGCCCACGGCGAACGTCCTGATCGCCACCCCGTTCTGGCCCGCCTATGTGACGAAGGAGCGGATGGAGCGCGCGCCCCACCTCAAGCTCCTGCTCACGGCGGGCGTGGGTTCGGACCACTTCGACCTTCAGGCCGCGGCCGACCGCGGGATCACGGTGGCCGAGATCACGGGAAGCAACGTCGTGAGCGTGGCCGAGCACGTGGTCCTGCAGATCCTGGCGCTCGTCCGCAACTTCATCCCCTCCTACCAGGAGGTCATCGCGGGGGGCTGGGACATCGGGAAGATCGCCGCCCGCTCCCACGACCTCGAGGACAAGACGGTGGGGATCTTCGGCCTCGGCCGGATCGGGCAACGGGTCGCGGCGCGGCTGAAGCCGTTCGATGTGCGGGTCCTCTACTACGACAACCGACGGCTCAGCGCCGTCGAGGAGCAGGTCCTCGGGGTGCGGTACATGCACTACGATGCGATGCTGCCGCAGTGCGACGTCGTCAGCATCAACGCGCCGCTCACGCCGGCCACCGAGCGGTTCTTCGACAAGCGCCGACTGGCGCAGATGAAGAAGGGATCCTACCTTGTGAACACCGCGCGCGGTAAGATCGTCGACACGGACGCCCTGGTCGCCGCGTTGAAGTCCGGCCACCTGGCCGGCTACGCGGGCGACGTCTGGTACCCGCAGCCCGCGCCCCGGGACCACCCGTGGCGGACCATGCCCCACCACGCGATGACCCCCCACGTTTCGGGCACCTCGCTCGAGGCGCAGAAGCGCTACGCCGAAGGGATCCGCGAATGCGTAACGCGGTTCCTGGAGGGCCGCCCTCTCGACCGCGAGTATCTCATCGTCGAGGGCGGGAAGATTGTGAGCCCGAGCTACGCCTACGCCTACGGCAAGGGGACCTGAGCTCGCCGACGTTATCGGTGAGGCGACGGGAGGGACGACCGCTTCGGTCGTTCCCCCACGGTCTCAGCAGGTCCGGGTCACTCGTCGAGCTTGTGATGCTCGAAGACGAGCTTCCCGTGAAGGTTCGTTGCGCTCAGCACGACCCCGTTATCGATGCGGAGGATCAGGATGTCCCCGAGCCCCAGGCGATGCGGCAGCGGAGGCACGACACTCGGAGCGGTCGCCACGACGCGCGGCGCGGCCGCCGCCGACGGCTCGGGGGCCGCCGCGCGTCGGGGTACGGCGCGCTGGAGGTAGTACAACTTCTCCCGGCCCGAGCGGACCATGCCCAGGGCGCCCCCGCGGGTGAGGGCGCGGAGGGCGTTGTACACCGAGTTCTCGTGAAACTTCCGGCCGCTCGCCTTCGCGATTCGTTTGGCGAGCCGGGTCGTCGAAAGGCGGGCCCCGGTGGGCAGCTCGCGCAGCGTCTCGACGATCCATTCCTGGGCCTCCCGCGGCTTCGAGGAGTCCTTCGACCTCTTGGACGGCATGGCCACACTCAGTAAGGGGCGCTTGTAAAGTTACGCCTCGGCGGACGACCCACCGAAAACTGTTCCCTTTCCCTCGAGCGCAGGTCCCGCGGATGGCACTGTGAGCGTCGCCGGAGGGAAAATCTGACGGGCCGGCTCGCGAGCCCGGGATTCCTCGGCCTACTCGGAAAGCGACTTGTTGGTCTCCCGGAGCCGGCGGGCGAGCTCGAGGAGCATCCCCTTGTGGACCCCCGGGTGCGTCTCGGCGAACGCCTCGAACTCCCACCGCGAGAGGACGCCGACGGCGGTCGGCCGGGTAGTGACCACGTCGGCGGAACGGGGCTGGCTGTCGAACAGCGCCATCTCCCCGAAGAACTGCCCCGCCCCCAGCTTGGCAAGCGACCGGTTCCCCTTCCGGACGTCGACCTCCCCGGCCAGGATGAGGTAGAAGCCGAGACC
>JASHSP010000013.1 GCA_030038655.1 Thermoplasmata archaeon
ATTCACGCGTTCCTTGCGGCGCACGCGCTTGCGCGCGAGAAGGCGAAGGACTGGGCCGAGTCGACGATCGTCACGGACGCCCCGAAGGACCTGTAGCCGAAGCCCGCTCGCCACCGGGCCGATCGCGCCGAGAGCCACTAGGTGATTTCGCGGCGCGGCTCGGCGCGTCGCGGTGCGCCAAGGTCGGGCTCCGGGCGGGTCGACGGGGCCGGCTCCTCGTCGTCGACGGGCCCCCCCTCCACCGCGGTCACGAGGCGGAGCATCGGGCGGAACAGAGACTGTTGGGCCCGCTCGGGATCGAGCGTGTAGGCCCGTTCGTAGGCGGCGACCGCCTCCTCCATGTCGCCGAGGCTGAGAAGCGAGAGCGCAAGGTCGATCCAGCTCTTCGCCTCACGGCTGCCCTCGCGCTCGCCCACCTCCACCAGGTGGTCGTCGACGCGCCGGCCGGGGGCGGGCGACTCGTCGAGGACTTCGCCGCTCGGAAGCTCGCGGGAGAGGACGAGCGCGCGTTCGAATGCTGCGGAGGCGGCCGTCTCGTCGCCCGATTCGGCGAGCGCCACCCCCAGGCGATGCCAGGCGACCATGTCGCCCGGTGTCAGCGCGACCGCGTGGCGATACGCGTTCGCGGCGGACCCCCACTCCTCCCGGAGGGAACGGGCGACGCCGAGGTGGAACCACGCGTCCGGGTTCTGCGGGGCGAGCGCCACGGCGCGGGACAGCGCCGCCTCCGCCTCGGCAGCCAGGCCGAGATGGGCGAGCGCGATCCCGTAGTACGCCCAGGCGGCCGCATGGGTCGGCTCCTCCCGGACCACGTTGCGGAACGACCGTGCCGCGTCGGAGTACTCGTGCCGAAGGAAGTAGTGTACTCCGAGGTCGAAGCTCTGGCTCACACCCGGCACCGGTCAGGGAGAGGCCACGGCTCGGAAAAGCCTGCCGTCCGATGGGCACGAAGCGCCCCGAAGGGCGTCTCGGCCTCGATCTCCCGGCCTCCGCCGGGCTTATATGCCCCTGCGCGTCGCATTTGGATAAGGAATCCCAGAGCCATCCCGGTTCGAGCGGCCCGCCCGTCCTAGTTTTGCGACGAGTGTTCGCGCGACGAGTTTCGCTCTCGATTCCCCAAAAAGCCCAACCGAGGAAAAGAGGCGAAACGCGAAATGCCCGACAAGCCGCTGACGAAGGTGCGAGACCTGACGCCGAACTCGAAGCAAGTGAACGTGCTGGCCAAGGTGGTCAGCATCGGTGAGCCGAAGGAGGTCATGGGAAAGTTCGGCGACCCCCGGAAGGTCTGTGAGGCGGTCGTCGGCGACGACACCGCGACGATCATTCTGTCGTTGTGGAACGAGCAGATCGGGTCGATCCAGAAGGACGAGGTCGTCCTGGTCGACAACGGGTACGTCTCCCTCGTCCGGGGCCACATGCGACTCAACGTCGGCCGGTACGGGAACCTGTCGAAGTCGGCCGAAGCGCTCGGCGAGATCAACTCCTCTCTCGACATGAGCCAGCAGGAGTTCGAGAGCGAGCGCCGCTCCTTCGGGGGCGGATACCGAGACCGCGGTGGCGGCGGTGGCCGCTACGGTGGCGGCGGCGGGGGTCAGGGGCGCGAGCGCTCCGACTCCTACAAGCGCTACTAGGCCCGTCGGATCCCCGCGGGACGTCGCGCGAACCCCTTCCGTTCTCTTCCCTCCCTGGGCGGGCGATTCGCCCCCTCGGTGCCCGGTCGAATCCTCGTCGGTTCCTCCCAGCCGATAAATAGCTCGTCCCGCTTCGCGCCGGTGGTTTCCATGCCCGATGAACCCCGGGAATTGACCCTCTATGTCCAATCCAAAAGGGCCGTTACCACGTTCTACCGCGCGCCGTCCGTTCCATCGGCCGCGGCCTCGGGAGGGTTGCCCGGAGTCGCTCCGGCCGCTCCCCCCGAGCCGGGCACGGTCGGCGAGCCAGTGTACTTCCTTTCCGACGAGCAGGCGCGGTGCGTGGCGATGGTCGAGGATATCGCGAAGCGACGCGGGTACACCGTCCGCGTCGTCGACATCGAGAAGTCCGGCCGCATCGAGCGGATCATCACCGAGCACCTTCGGGGGGTAACGACGTTCCCGGTCTTGATCTCCCCGCTGGGCCAGCGCCTCGAAGGCACCGCGCAGTTCACCGAGGAGGAGCTGGCGGCGATCATGCCGGCCGACTTGAAGAGCGTCCGGGCGTTCTCCTACCTCAAGGTGCGGGGCGGAGATCTCGACCGAATCCGCCGCCTTCTCGAGTCCCTCCCCGAGGTCAAGGAGCTCCATTTCCTGACGGGGGACTGGGATATCCTCGTCGTTCTCGATTTTGAAACGGGGACGTCAATGAAGCGGCGCGTCCTCGACTTCGTGACGGACCGGATCCGCGGGATCCCCGAGATCCTCGACACTTCGACCGTCGTCCCCGAGTACTCGCTGACGAAATTCCCGCTCACCTAGCGCCGTCGGACGGTGCGCCGGCGGCGGGCGCGCGCCCGGCCGGGAACGACCCCGATCCGTTTCGGTGTCTCCGGCCCGGCGGGGGCCGACCTCGCGGGCTCCCGGGTCCCGTAGAGCGGGTCGATCGTGAGCGGATGCTCCTCGAGCCAGGCGACGCCGTCGAGGTAGGCCGAGAACGATTCGAGGCTCGTGAAGAGCGGCACTCCGAGCTCGATCGCTCGCCGGCGCAGGACGTACTCGTCCTCCAGCATCCGCTCGAGCTTCTCCTGCGTGAGGGAGGCCGGGACGTCGAGCAGGAGGTCGATCCCGCCGCGGTCGAGGAGCTCGAGGACGTTGGGATGGCGATCGGGCTCGGAGACCTTGTGGAGGATCC
>JASHSP010000101.1 GCA_030038655.1 Thermoplasmata archaeon
CTTCGTCCAGCGGCGGGCGAGCGCCCGCTCGTAGAGGAGCTTCATGTACATCGCGTCGTGCTCGAGCAGCGGCGAGCTCGAGATGACGCTCACGTCGTAGTCCCGTTCGGCCAGCAGCTCCGCGAGCGGGTCGAACCGCACCAGACCGCGCTTGATCGGCGTGAGGCGGAACTCGCCGGGGCCGTAGAACTCGACGCCGGAGAAGTTGAGGTACAGCGGACCGTCCGTCGCCTTCACGAACTCCCGGAGGATCGGGTCGAGCTCGTCGGGCTCCTCGAAGCTCTTCCGTTCGCGGGCGGCGAGGTGGGGGAGGTTGAGGACCGGGACGATCGACCCCCTCGTCCGGCGGGCGAGCTCGAGGACCTCGTCGCGGGAGCCGAAGACGTCCGGGTGTCCGCTCGGCTCGATCGCGAGCCGGACCTTGCCCCGCGTAAACCGGGAGAACCACGACGAAAGGTCCGTAACGGTCTCCGTGAGCGATTGGATCGAGTCGGCCCGGTCGCCGGTGCCGTAGAAGCCGAGGTGGGTGACGGCGAGCCGGGCCCCCAGGCCGTGTGCGAGCACGCCCGCCCACTGGATCTGCCGCGTCGACTGCTCGCGCGCGTCGGTCGAGCCGAAGAAGTCCACGTAGTACGGCGCGTGCAGCGTGAGGTCGACGTCGAGAGAGCGGGCGAGCGCCCGGGTCTGCTCGAGGTCGGCGTAGTCCTTCGCGAGGCTCCAGGTCAGCGTCGTGAGCGAGTCACGTCGCCGAATCGGCGCGGCGAACGCCTCGGCGGTCGGCGTGCTGCCGGCCGGCCCTGCCGGGCCCAGGCTGACGGTCAGCTGCTGGACCAGCTCGCGCGCGAGCTTGCCGACCTCCTCGTCGAGCGCGAGCCGCGTGAGCGGGTTCACCTTGATGAACTGCACTTCCATCGCCGTGAGCCCGAGATGGTGCACGTCGGCGATCCCGTCTCGGAGCGTCCGGCCTTTGCAGGAAAGAGGGATCCCTGCCGGCCCGAATCGGATCACAAGTAATCCAACCTCAAACAGGGAAGCGGGGTTAACTCGCGAATTTATATAACGAAATCCGGGAGCTCGGGAACGGGCTCGGTTTCCGCGACGGGGCCCGGACGAAAGCCGGTCGCGACCACGTAGATCTCGGACGACGTCTCGCGGGAGGCCGGCGGCTTCGTGCGCCGGATCCGCTCGCATTCCCGGCCGATCTCCTCGAGCACGGCGGAGACCATGTCCCCGTCGAACATCTTCGCGACGAAGGTCCCCTTCGGGACGAGAACCCGCCGGGCGAGCGCCCATGCCGCCCGCACGAGCTCCGCCGACCGCGCGTGGTCGGTCCCGTACGCCCCGCTGATCCGCGGCGAGAGGTCCGAGAGGACGACGTCGAACGGTTCGGGGCCAAGGCGGGCCCTCAGGCCGGGGTCCCCCACCCGGCCGTGGATCACCTCGACCCCGGGAATGGGCTCGATGCGGCGGGGATCGACCGCCACCACGTGTCCGCGGGGCCCGACCGACTCCGCGGCAACGATCGTCCATCCGCCGGGGGCCGCGCCGAGGTCGAGCACGCGCCGGCCGGCACGGAACAGGTGGAACCGCTCGTTCAGGTAGACGAGCTTGAACGCGGCGCGCGAGCGCAACCCCTGCTGTTGCGCCGCCCGATAGAACGGGTCGCGTCGCCGCTCGCGGAGGAATCGCCCTCCCATCCCGCCGCCGAACCGGGCGCCCTACATGAGCCGGCCGTCGGGATGGGGCCGTCCGAATTTGAATCGGAGTCTCTTGCACCCCAAGCAAGAAGGATGGTCCAAGCTACCCCACGGCCCCGCGACGCACCGACGGCGCGCCGACGGGGGAGCGCGAGATAACGGTTTGCCCGGACGGCCGGCCCGGCCTAGTGGACGAACCACCAGACGCCGATCATCGAGCCCGCGATGATCGCCGTGTTGACGAGGGCGAGCCAGAAGAACGCCCGCATCTCGTGCATCCCTTCCTCGGGGCCGACGGACGGCTCGGGGGTCGAACTCCCGGGGGACGGCGTGTACGGGTGCCGGTACGACTCCTCGCCCATGCGCCGGTCGAATCGACGGGACCCGTGTTCTTAACGGCTCGGTTCGTCCGGACGCTACGCCGCGAACCACGGCAACCGGGCCGCGGGTCCGGTCGGCTTGAGCACGAGCACGTGCACGTTCGCCCCGGCGTCCCCGGGGGCGTACGAGTCGCGCTGCGCGAGCTGGTAGAGCATGAACAGGGCATCCTCGTCCGTGCGGACCCCGAGGGACCCGTTCACGTCGATCCCGAACCGGCCCCGCAGGAGGTTCAGCATCTCCTCGAAGTCGATCTGGTTCGACCCCTCGACCTGGGCCGCCCGACGGAACAGGCCAACGACCACCCCCGTGGCCACGCGCAGCACCTCGCGGGGCGGTACCTTGCGGAGGTGGAAGTGCGGCGGAACGTCCGCGCGGCTGGGGGCGGGCACGACGAGGATCGAGACCTCGTGGTCGATCGGGGTGCCCTCCGGCCCAGAAAGCCGGGACCAGGCGTCCTCCGCGGCCGAGTCGTTCGGGACGACGAAGATCGCACGGCGGCCGGGCTCGCCGGGGCCGCGCGGCGCCTCGAGCCACCGGTCGATCCGGACCGAAACCCCGGAGCGGTCGCCCCCCGGGACGTAGACGGGGTAGGTGCGGCGGGGCACGCCTGCTTCCTGGACCCAGAACGACGCGTCGGGCTCCTGCGCCCGGGGTGCCGGGGCCACCTTCGCGTAGCCGAGCCGGCGGAGTACGTTCTCGGCGTCGCGCAACCTCTCGGTGGACGCTCCTACCCGGTCGGAGTCTGCCATCGGGGCAGAACGAGGGAACCGGGCGAGATAAGCTTCGCGCGCCGCAGGGGGCTCAACCGAGCGGCGCGATGCCGATTCGGACGAGACCGGCGTTCGCGAGGATGAGTCCGACCACGGCGAGGAGATACGGCCCCGAGAAGAGGAACCCCCGGCGGGCGACCGGCCGGGTCACGGACCGCCACAGCGGGGCGGCCAGAGCGACCCAGAGAACGCCGAGCGCGACGAGGGCGGCCCCGACCGGTGCCACCACCGCCCCCGACACCGCAAGGAAGGCCGCGGACGGGACCAGCAGCGCCGCCGAAACGACCACGAC
>JASHSP010000102.1 GCA_030038655.1 Thermoplasmata archaeon
CCGCCGACGTACTCGCTCGACCAGATCGAGCGTCTGTTCAGCTATCTCCGCGCGGTCCTCGAGGCCGACCTGCGGCCGGAGAACCTCACCCTCACTCCGGACGTCGAGGAACTCGCCCGCCAGGCGCTCGTCCTGCCCCCCGAGCAACGGACGCTCTTCCAGATTGTGAAGAACCTCCGAGTGGGGCTCTACAAGGCCCGACTCATCAAGGCCGTGGAGGAGGCCGGCGCGGCCGTCCACGCTCCGCTTCCGTCACTCGACCTCGGGGCGTTCTCACCGGAGTTCCGTACTACCGGGGGGCCAGAACCTGCGGCGGAGGGACCCTCCATGGCCGAGCCCGCGGCCCCCGCGGCGACGGCCGCCGGAGGCGGGGTCGTAGTCGTGCCCGTTCCGGGGGCGGCGGATTGGAGTGTGCCACCGGAGTCCACCGCCCCGGGACCGGCCCCGGCGGGTTCCCGGGGCGAGCCGACCCAGCTGCGGTGCGTTGGCTGCGGAGGGATCGCCGCGGTCCGCCACTCCTGTGGAGCCCCTCTGTGCCAGCACTGTATCGGCCAGTTCCCGAATTGCCCGAAATGCGATGAGCCCATCTCCGCTCTCACCACCCAACCGATGGCCGGGGTCGTCGTTCAGCCCACCCGAGGGAAGCCGGTCTCGCGGCCGACCTCGGCCCTCGGGAGCCTAAAGGGAGTGTTTCAGCGTTCCAAGCCTGCGGCGGCGAAACCGGAATCTCCGTCGAAGCCCCCCGCCGCCCGGTCGGCCCCACCCGCCAAACCCGCCCCCCGGCCGACGACGGCTCCCACGCGTGTGCGGGAGGTCGGCGCCCCGAGCACTCCCGGACCCAAAGGCGGGGCCCCGCCGTCCGGCACCAAGGCCCCCGCCCTGCCGGGCAAACCCCCGGCCAGTGGAAGTCCGCCCTCCGAGACATCAACGGAAAAGCCCGCTCCTTCGGCTCCCGGAGCGTCGGCCCCTGCCACGAAGCCTGGATCGGGGGCCCCCCCTCCCGGACCTCCTTCGGGAACCCATCCGAAGAAGGAGAAGAAGGACGACGAGCCGAGACTCTAGTCACGTCGGGTCTTTACCGACCGCCGAGGAGCGTCTCACCGACGGGGCAAGATTCCCGCGGTTGGCCCGCGACGGCCGGACCCACCCCGGCGGCGGGCCTGCACTTCTTATAGTCCCGCTGTATTTTTCGTTCGGTCGATCCCCATGTCAGGTGCCCCACCGACGCTCCAACCCGTGCGAACGAAGTGGAGCGCCCCACTGATCACCGCCCTGTTCGTGATCGTCGCGGCGCTCATCTTCGCAGCGATCTACCTGACGGTCACCTCGGACCACGGGTTCTGGGCTCTGATCGCGATCGGGGTCGTGTCGCTATTCTTCTCGGCCGGCGCCTATTTGATGGAGTCGGTCTCGCGCCAGCCGACCGCGCAGCGGTCGCTCGCGTGGGGGTTCTTCGGAATGGGGTTCGCGGTCCTCCTGCTCACGGTCGGACTCGGCCCGACCTATGGGGTCCTCTCCACGTTGGGGATGATCTACGGGCTCATCATCGTCCTCGTGGCGCTGATCATCGCGGTCGCCCTCATCGGCTGGCGAGTCCGCGCGGTCCGAGCCACGCAGAACCTCGAGGTCAGCCGATCCGCCTGGAGGAGCGAGCCCCCGACGTCGGCGTTCTCGTACGCCGCGGCGAACTCCCCCAGCGTCCCGGCGACGGCCCCTCCGCCCCCAACGAATCCCCCGGAACCCCCACGGAGCCCGTAAGATGGCCGCAAATCCTGTTCCCTCGACCCCACCCGCGGCGCCCCCCGTCTCGGCCGCAGCCCTGACGTGCCCGAAGTGCGGTGCGGTCGCCCCTCCGAACGCTCGCTACTGCAACGCCTGCGGCTCGTCGCTCTTCACGCAAGCGGGCAGCTCGACCGGCACTCAGGCGCCGGCGAATGCCCCGCCGGTCGACCTCCGAGAGAAGGTCGAGAGCGACCGGGGGACCCTGAAGCGCCTCCAGCTGCTCATCCCCGGCTTCCGCGGCTACCGCCAGGGGGAGGACATCCGGGAAGCGGACAGCTTCCTCCGCATCCAGGTGGCGGACAAGGTCAAGAACGCGCGCACGACCGTCGAGAACGCCCGGACCGCGCTCACGAACTCGAACCAGTTCCAGGCGCTCTACGACCTCGCGCCGCTGATCAGCGACCTCTGGCGATTCGAGGGCGAGGTGCGCCATGCCGAGCAAGGGTACACCGGCATTTCGGCCGCGGTCCGGATCAACCCGCAGCAGCTCGATCGGCTGTACGAGTACGACTACGGGTTTGTTCTCGCGGCGGACACGCTGAGCCAAACGATCGCCCCGCTTCCGACGATCGCGGGCGGCTCCGATGGCGCCAAGTCGAGCGCCCTCCTGGCCACCGCCCGTAGCCAGCTGAACCAGCTGGAGCAGGCGTTCAAGGCGCGCATCCAGGTCATTGAGGGGATTCGGATCTCGTAGGAAGGCGGAGCAGAACGATGGTCACCAACAACCCGATACCAGCGACCGGCGGGAGCCTCATCGGCGCAACGACGATCAACTGGGAAGACGTCTACAAGGGGAACAACGTGATGTGGCGCGTCCCGCGCAACATCCGTCTGAACGACAACGTGGTCGTCCGGCAGGATGAAACGGCGGTCTTCTACCGGGACGGAAAGGTCCTTGCCTACCTCGATAAACCGGACCGGTACGCGCTCACGAGCCTCAACGCGCCGATCGTCGGCGGGCTCGTCCGGGCGCTGAGCGGGGTCCGGCAGGAGGCGGAGGTCTACTACCTCCAGCGACGGATCTTCGACGGAAAGTTCGGAAGCACCGAGCCGTACGTCTTCCGGGACCCGGACTTCGGCCTGGTCCAGCTGCGCGTCTTTGGCAGCTACCGCTGGCGCGTCGGCGCCCCGGACAACTTCATCAACCAGTTCGTCGGGACGTTCGGCGCGGTCTCGACCCCGGACGTCGAGAACCGCCTGCGCGACCAGATGGTCCTGCTCGTCTACAACACCCTCGGCAAGATGAAGGACCAGGGGATGAAGGTCACCGACCTCGCGACCTCGCTCACGACGATCGAGCAGGCGATCCTCGGTTTCGCTCCCCAGCACTTCAGCCCACTCGG
>JASHSP010000103.1 GCA_030038655.1 Thermoplasmata archaeon
TTCGCCTCGCGGGCCTTCTGGAGGCGGTCGTAGTAGCCGGTCTGCCGGTAGTGCTGGCGGACGAACTCCTTCGAGAAGTCGACCTGCCGGCCCCGCTCGTAGGCGCCCTTGTCCCAGAACCGGTCCTCGTCCGCGGTGCCGAACGTGTCGACGACCCGCACGACGCCGTCGGCGTCGATCCCGAACTCCTTCTTCCCGTCGACGTGGAGGAGCCCGCGCGGGCCGATCTCGGCCTGCATCGCGCGGTCGATCGTGAGGATCGTCTCGCGGATCGACTCGAGCTGCGCCCGGTCGATCGCCGCGAGTTCGAGCGCCTCGGGCACCGTGAGAAGCCGGTCGACCGGCTCGAGCTTCGTCGTCACCTCGAAGTGGGGCTCCGGCAGCTCCATTCCGTAGGTCAGCGTTTTGCCGGAAGGCCATCCCAGGTCCCGGGCGGTCACCCGGCCCGCCTGCACCCGGTCCCACATCGACCCGGCGAGGTAGTAGCGGACGATCAGCTCGAGGGGGACCAGGTAGTCCTTCGGGTGGGCGCCGAGGGTGCGCGGGTGGGGAACGATGCGGACCCGGCGCACCCGCATCGACGTCGGGCCGCTGAGCCGAAGAAAGTGGTGCGGGACGTTCATCCGGCCGCACCGGTCGAACCAGTGGGCCGCCGTCCGCGCGAGCGTCTCCCCCTTGTACGGAATCTCGGACGGGATGTGCTTGTCGAAGACGGAGATGTCGTTCGTGAACCGGAACTCGAGCTCGGTCGGGGAGACCTCGTAGACCTCCTTCACCTTCCCTCGGCGCAGGAACTTCGGCTCCGGGGCGGACGGCGCGGCGGACGCTCGGGTCATGCCGGCCGAGGCCGCTGGCGGGGCTTAAGGTTCGCGGGAGACCGGGGCCGGCCCCTACAGGGACCGGGCGTGGATCGCGGTGATCGGGCGGAACCCCCGCTTGGCGTAGAATCGGGAGGCAATCTCGTTCTGCGCGGGGAATTCGGCGGTCACGACCCCCGCCCCCTTCGCCTTCAGGGCGAGCGACGCCTCGTGGAGCAGGTACTCGCCGACCCCGCGGCGTCGGTACAGCGGGAGGAGATAGATGTCGAGGATGACCCCCTCGAACTCGGGCGAGTAGAACGGACGCTCGCGGACGAGGGCGCGGACGAACCCCACGACCTTGTTCTTGTCGGCTCCGACCCCCTCGGCGGCGAGGACCACCGCCTTCGGGTCGGCGATCTGCGCGCGCAGGACGTTGCGGGACTGGGCGTCGGCGTCGTCGCGCACCTTGAGGAGCGGGTCGAACTCCTCGTTCAGCCGCTTCAGCCTCAGCAGCAGAGGCACGAGGCCGGGGATGTCCGCCTCGACCGCCGGTCGGAGGTGGATGGGGGGGGTCGAGACGTCCGAGCCGGAGGTGGCCGCCGGGTGCGTCGCCGGCTCGTCGGGCGTCATGTCGCCCTCCGGTGGCCGATCGAGCCGCGGGGCATCGGCGCGGTGAGATGGGCCCGGGCGAGCGTGCGCACGAGCCGGCCCGGCCGGGCCATGAGCGTCCGGGCGTGCCCGAGGAACTCGTCGTGCGACAGCCTTCGCCGCGCGACGCCCAGCCGGACCGACGCGTCCGCCACGGCGGCCGCGACCTCCGGAAAGACGTCGGACTCCTCCATGGTCGGGAGGATGTGGTGGGCGTTGAGCCCCCGGCGCTCGGCGCCGCGAGCGAGCTCCTTCGCGGCCGCGACGACGATCTCGTCCGAGATCGACTTGGCGCGGGCGTCCAGCACACCGCGGAAGACCGCGGGGAAGATCAGGGAGTTGTTCACCTGGTTCGGGAAGTCGCTGCGCCCCGTGGCAACGACCGCGGCTCCCGCGCTCCGGGCGACGTCGGGCCAGATCTCCGGCTCGGGGTTCGCGAGCGCGAACACGACCGGGGCGCGCGCCATCGCGCGGACGTGCTCCGGGCGGACCGTCCCCGGGGTCGACGTCGAGGCGGCCACGAGGACGTCGGCGCCGTCCACGGCCCGGGCGAGGTCGCCGGTCCGCCCGCCGCCGTTCGTCTTCAGCGCGAGCCGGTACTTCCACGGGTTGCGCACGGACAGCTCGTCGACGTCGTCCCGCTCGGCGTGGAGGATCCCCTTGTGGTCGACCAGCGTGAGGCGGTGCGGGTCCTGCCCGAGGGAGAGGAGGATGCGGGCGGTCACGAGGTTCGCGGCCCCCGCGCCCAGGAGGACCGTGCGGCACTCCTTGAACGACCGGCGCGTGAACGTCAGGGCGTTCAGCAGGCCCGCGACCGTCGCGGCCGCGGTCCCGAGCTGGTCGTCGTGCCAGACCGGGATCTCGAGCCGCTTCGTGAGCTCCTCCAGGATCGCGAAGCACTTCGGGGAGGCGATGTCCTCCAGGTTGATCCCGCCGAAGGCGGGCGATATCGCCTCGACCGTGGCCATGAACTCGCCCGGGCTCGCGGCCTTGATCGGGACGGGGAACGCATCGACCCCGCCGAGGAACTTGAACAGCAGCGCCTTCCCTTCCATCACGGGCAACGCGGCCGCGGGGCCGATGTTCCCGAGCCCGAGCACGCGCGAACCGTCCGTCGCGATCGCGACGGTGTTCCAGCGTCCCGTCAGTTCGAACGCGAGCTCCGGGTCGGCCTCGATCGCGCGGGAGACCTTCGCGACGCCCGGGGTGTACCAGAGCGAGAAGTCGTGCATCGACCGGACGGGCACCTTCGGGACCGTCTCGACCTTCCCTCCGTAGAAACGCGACAGCTCGACGGCGCGGCGACCGAGCTCGTCCGTCTCTCCCTCCCGCCGCTTATCGATCGCTTCCTCCGCGCTCCGGGCGCGGCGTCGACCGACCCGGTGCTGAGGGTGCGGCGCGGCCGCGATGTCGGCCATGTCTGCCGGTCGGAGCGAGTGCCGGCCTATTTACCCTTCGTCAGGGGTACAGGACGGTCTCGGCCGTCGCCGCCTCGGCCGACGCTCGCAGCCCGCGGGCGGCGACGTGCCGGGGCGACAACGGCCGGAGGCGGCGGACCCCCCGGCGCGCCCCAGACCCGGAGTCGCGACGGGACCCCCGTCGCCGCGATCGATCGTGGAGCGGAGCGCTCTCGCGCGAGGCGACCGGACCGGCCCTCCGCTACCGGCCGGACGGGGTCGAGAGGATCTCGGCGCCGCTCGGGCCGACCAGCACCGTGTGCTCGGCCTGGGCCACCCAGCCGCCCGCGCGCTCCAGGAACACGGGGTACGACTGGAGGTTGCGCCGCGCCCGCTCGAGCGCCGCCCGCTCCTCCGGCGAGTTCGCCCATCGCGCCGTGAACGGGAGGGTGTGGAAACGGCCGAACAGCGCGGCGAGGACCGGGTCGTCGGTACCGGGGTCGCGGCGGAACCGCTGGATGTGCCCGAACGGCCCGTTGCCGATGTGCCCGACCCCGTTGGTGGCGAACGGTTCGATCGCGATGATCTCCCCTTCGACGAACGTCGCGTCCGACATCCCGGGAACGTTCGGGATCGACTTGCCGGCGTGGAGGACGTACCGGTCGATCGAATGGCCCGTGAGGTCGACGACCGGCGTCAACCCGCGGGCGCGTATCGCGCGGGCGATCGCGCCGCTCACGTCGTCCACGCGCCCGCCCGGACGGACGGCGGCGACCCCGGCCGCCAGCGCCTCGTGGACCGCGCTCACGAGGTGGGCGTACCGCCGGCCGCCCCCGACCTCGACCGTGTCGGCGGTGTCGGCGACCGCTCCGTCGAGATGGGCCCCGACATCGACCTTCAGGAGGTCGCCGGCGTCGAGCAGGGCGGCGTCGGCCGCGTCCGGGGTGTAGTGCGCGGCCTCCGCGTTGCGAGAGAGGTTCGCCGGGAACGCGGGCTGGGCACCGCGGCCCCGGATGTACGACTCGACGGCCTCCGCCACGTCCCGGCGCCGTGCGCCGGGGACCGCGAGCCGCAACCCCAGCTCCCGCGCATCGGCGGCGATCGTCGCCGCTTCCCGCCACCGGTCGAGATCGGGCGGGTACCGAGCGGCCGGGGTCATCCCCGGGACCTCGACCGCGGTGCCGGACCCGTCAGGTCGACCAGCGTCGACGGGACGCCGCGCGGCGCGGGCCCGCCGCCGAGGTAGACCGCCACCGCGCCCCCCAGCGCGCGTCGCGCCGCCCCGACCGTGCCCGCAGGAGGCTCCCCGTGGCGGTTCGCCGAGGTGGCGACCAGAGGCCCCACGCGGCGGGCCAGCTCCCGGGCGACGGGATGGGCCGGTATCCGCACGCCGAGGGTCCACCCGCCGGCGACCGACGTCGCCAGCGTCCGCCGGGCCCGCCGGGACGGACGGACGAGGACCGTGTACGGCCCGGGCAGGTGGCGGCGGACCCACCGCCGCCCCGCGGGCGAAAGGTCGGCGAGCGACTCGATCTCCTCCCAGGAGCTCACGGCGACGGAGAGGGGTCGTGCGTCCGGCCGGCCCTTAGCCCGGACCAGCCGGGCCACGGCAGCCCGCGAGTCGGCCCGGGCTCCCAGACCGAGCAGCGTATCGGTCGGGTAGACGACGAGGGCGCCGGCCCGGAGCGCCCGCACGGCCGCCGCGACCGAGCGGCGCATCGCCCTAGTAGTACTCCTCGCCCACGCGCGAGTAGGCGAGGTAGTCCCCGGGCTGGAAGTAGAGGGCCAGCTCGCGCGCCGCCGACTCGGGCGAGTCCGACGCGTGCACGAGGTTCGGCGTGATCCCGAGGGCGAGATCGCCCCGGACCGTGCCGGGGTTCGCGAGCTGGGGGTTCGTGGCCCCGATGAGCAGGCGGACGACGGAGATCGCCGACCGTCCTTCCAGCGCGAGCGCGACGATCGGGCCGGAGGTGATGTGCTGGATGAGCGCGGCGTAGAACGGCTTCCCCTGGTGCTCGGCGTAGTGGCGCTGGGCGAGCTCGGGGGTCACGCGGAGCGACTTGAGGGCCGCGATCTTGAGTCCCTTGCGTTCGAGTCGTCCGACGATCTCCCCGACCAGCCCGCGCCGCACCCCGTCGGGCTTGACCAGGAACAGGGTGCGCTCGACGTTCCCTTCCGCCATCGGACCGCCGAGCCGGCGCGCAGAGTAAAGCTTTCGCGGGAGGGGAAGGGAGACCTCTTCCGCGGTGCCGGTTCGACCGGCCGTGCCGTCCGTGGGGCGGGGCGTCGTCGGGCTCGACCTGGCCGGGAGCCCGCGCCGGCGCACGGGGTTCTGCTCGCTGGGCCCGGGGCTCGCGACCCGGACCTTCGTGCTCGGCGACGACGCGTCGATCGAGGCGGCGATCCGGTCGGCGCGACCGCGGGTCGTTGCGATCGACGCCCCACTCAGCCTCCCGACGGGCCGCCGTTCGCTCGATGTCCCCGGACCGCCGCACCTGCGGGAGTGCGACCGGGACCTCCGGCGACTCGGGATCCGGTTCTTTCCGGTCACCCTCGGTCCTATGCGGATGCTCACCGCGCGCGGGATGGCCCTCGCCGACCGGCTGCGGGACCTGCGGTGCCCGGTCATCGAGGCGTACCCGGGCGGGGCGCAGGACCTCCTCGGCCTGCCGAGGAAGGGGGCCGGCGTGGAGCGACTCCGCCGCGCCCTCGTGCGGTTCGGGTTCCGCGGCGACGTGGAACGGCCCGGGACCACGCACGACGAGCTGGACGCTGTCCTCTGCGCGTACACGGGGCGCGAGCACCTGGCCCGACGGACGCTCGTCCTCGGGGACGCCGCCGAGGGTCAGCTCGTCCTCCCCCGGCCGCGGCGCGCGACGCGTCCGCGCTCCCCCGCGAGGCGGACAGCCCGATGACGGAGAGCCGGTTCCGCACCCATCCCGCGGTCCGCGGCTTCGACCGGGGCGCCGACGCGTACGAGCGCGGCCGTCCCGGGTACCCTGCCTCGGCGGCCCGGTACCTGGCCCGCGTGTTGCGCCTCGGCCCCCGCCGCACGATCGTCGAGCTCGGCAGCGGAACCGGAAAGTTCACGCGCGCCATCCTCCCGCTCCGCAGCGCGGTCGTCGCGGTCGAGCCGACCCCCGGGATGCGGCGCGTCTTCGCGCGGGAGCTCCCTCAGGTCCTGCTGCTTCCGGGGACGGCGGAGGGGATCCCCCTCCCCGACGGCATCGCGGACGCGGTCGTGGTCGCGCAGGCGTTCCAGTGGTTCCGTCACCGGGAAGCGATGCGGGAGATCGCCCGGGTCCTGAGGCCGGGCGGGGGGTTGGCGCTCGTCTGGAACGTCCGGGACGAGTCGAGCGACTGGTCCCGGCGGGTCTCGAGGATAATCTACCGGTACGGCCGCGCCCACCTTTCGCGCGAACGGATCTGGAAGGCGGCGATCCGGGCCCGGAGTAGCCCGTTCGCGGCCCTCCGCCGACGCACCTTCCCGCACGTACAGCGGTTGACCCCCGCGGAGGTCGTCGACCGGTTCCTCTCGGTGAGCGTGGTCGCGGTCCTGCCGGAGGCGGAGCGCCGCCGCGTGGCGGCGGAGATCCGGGAGCTGCTGCGCGCGAACCCCGCGACCCGGGGCCGGCGGCTCGTCGAGCTGCCGTACGTCACCGAGGTGTACACGACCCACCGCCGGCGGTGAACTCCCGCGGTCAGGCCGTTCGCGCGCGCACGTCGCACCGGGCGGCCCAGGCACAGCGCCGGCATCGCCCCGGGCTCGGCGTGGCCCGACCGTCGTACCGGGATCGCACCGCGCGGGCGATGGCCAGGAGCTCGGCCCGCGCGCCGGCGCCCCACGGAACCCGCACCTCCCGGTCGGTGTAGCGCACGACGCCGAACGGCGGAGCCCGACCGGTCGTCTCCTCGACGAGGAGGCAGTACGCCCACACCTGGACCACGTGGGAGGGGAACGGGCCCCGCGCCGGCGCCGGCCGGTGCTTCAGCTCGATCGGGACGACCGTGCCGTCCGCGGCGCGACGCAGGATGTCCGGCCGACCGACGAGCCGGTACCGCTCGGAGCGCAGGGTCTCCGGCCGGCCGGCGTCGATCGCCACCAACGACCCGAGCCGCCGGTCGCGACGGCGGCGCGCGAGCTGCGCCGCGCCCGCCGCGACCACCGCGAGGCCGGCGAGGAGGATCGCCGCCGCGAACTCGGCGATCATCCCCCTCGGAACGCGATCAGCCCGCCGACGACCAGCAGGGCGCCCGCCGCGACGATCGCCCAGTACGCCGCCCCGTGCGACGCCCGGCGAAGCTCGGCGCCCAGGACGCGTACGTGGTAGCGCTCGCCCGCCACCGCGGGGCGGCTCGGTGGGCTCGGCCCGAGGGTGCGCCGGTAGTGGAGGGCCCGCGGGCAGTACGCGTACTCGGCG
Organism: Thermoplasmata archaeon; assembly: GCA_030038655.1. Lineage (GTDB taxonomy): Archaea > Thermoplasmatota > Thermoplasmata > Lutacidiplasmatales > UBA184 > Lutacidiplasma. Next base: position 7,267 of record JASHSP010000103.1, read on the forward strand.
AGCTCCGAGGGCGTGGTCCACCCTTCGTCGGACCGCACGGCCCGGAACGGCGCGGGCCGAGAACTTACGGGTTCCGTTGGACGCGCTGCCCCGCGGCCCGGGATCACGCGTCGGGGGGCTTCGGCGCGGCCTTACCGCGGGGCTTGCGGGGCCGGGGCGCCTTCCCGGGGGTCGCCGTCGCCGCGGCCGGAGCCTCGGTCG
>JASHSP010000014.1 GCA_030038655.1 Thermoplasmata archaeon
TCGGTGTAGGCGCAGTACGGGTTGAACGCCCGGTTGAAGTCGAGCTCGTAGTCGTCCGCTTCGTTGAGCTCGAGGGTGAGGTACCGGCCGGGTCCGTAGCTCTCGCGGCCGCTGGTCGCGTCGCGGAACGGGACGAAGACCGAGGTCCCCACGCCCTCCCCGGCGTGGTACACCCGGAGGCGAAGCTCCCGTCCGCCGAGGCGGAACCGAAGGTCCCCGAGGTAGCGCATGACCGCCTGGTTGTCGCGGTTCGTCCGGAGGTACGCCTCCTGGGGCGACGCGGCCCGCTCCAGCGTCGCCCGGACCCGGAGCGCGGGGTCCGGCGGGAAGTAGACCAGGTCGTGGAACGGAACTCGCGCGGCGAGGAACGGCGACTCCGGGTGCCGCCCCATGAACTCGTTCTTCATGGCGCGCTCGGTCTCGAGCTCCCTCCTCCAGGGGTCCGGCGTGGGCATCCGTCGTCCGAGGTCGCCCGCGGTTTAACGGTTCGGGTCGCGCGACCCTGCGTCCGACTATCCCGGCGGGGCGCTCGGCAGCGGCGCCGAGGCCGCGGCCTTCTCGAAGTCCGCGTGCCCGCGGTACACCCCGACGGTCCGGCCGATCAGGAGGCCCGTGCTGAACCCGAACAGGAGGTCGACCCCCACGAGCACCAGCAGGAGGCCGACCGGGATCGAGGTCGGGAGGAAGAACGAGGTGACCAGCGCGAAGCCGAAGATCGCGAGCTCCAGCCCGAACCGGAGCACGAAGAGGACCAGGTAGAGCACCGGGATGAGCCACGGGAGCCGGTAGTACAGGTGCCCGTCGCCGCGCGGCTCGAACCGGACGATGCGTCGGACGTAGGGCTCTGCCAGCACGGCGGCGGCCGCGGGCACGGCGACGTACGGGGCGACCAGCAGGCCGCCGACGGTTCCCCACGCACCCACCGCCGCGTAGAGGGTCGTGAACGCCAGGGCGGCGAACAGGAACACGTAGAACCCCGCGAAGACCGCGAGGCGGTCCGACGCGTAGCGCACGCCCGTCACCAAGCGGTACGTGCGGCGCGCCAGCAGGGCGACGATCAGCACGAGAAAGACGACGCCTTCGGTGACGTCCGGACCGGTCGGGGAGGGCATCGACGGGGAGAACCGACGCGCCTTACAACCCCTTGGGGCGCGGGGACCGCGCGATCACCGCCTCAGGCGTAGCCGAACTGGTGCTTCGCGAAGTCGCTCATCCGGTCCGGCGTCCACGGAGGTTCCCAGACCATGTCCACGGTCGCGGAACGGACGTTCGGGACCTTCTCGATCGCGGCCTTGACCTCCTCCGCCAGGATCCCGGCGACCGGACAACCCGGCGCGGTGAGGGTCATCTTGAGCGTCACGTCGTCGCCCTTCCACTCGAAGCCGTACACGAGGCCCAGGTCGACGATGTTCATCGGGATCTCCGGGTCGTAAATCTGCTTCAGGTTGAGCGTGATGAGCCGCTCCCGCTCGGCGTACGGTCCCGCGGTGGCGGAGGAGGGGGCGGTCGGGGCTGCGGCGGCGGTCCCGGGTTCGTCCATCGGCGGAACGAGCGTCCCGGGCCCTATAAGGGTACAGGGGCTCCGACGTAACGCGACCCCGTGGCCCCCGGTACTCGTTTAAGGACCCCACCCTAGCTCCGTCCGATGCCGCCCGCCCAGGACGTCCACGCCCGGGCCCCGAGCCGGGGTCGCCTGCGGCTCCGCTCGGTCGGGCTGTCGGGGATCCGCAAGCCGCTCTCGGTGCAGCGCGGCGGCCGCGCGCACCACCTGGCGGTGACCTTTCGGGTCGCGGTCGACCTCCCGTCGGACCGGAAGGGGTCCGACCTCTCCCGGAACGCGGAGATCCTGGCCGAGATCGTCGACGAGACCGCGACCCGGCCGGTCGCCAGCCTCGAGTCCGCCTGCTCGAGCATCGTCCGCGAGCTCCTCGCGCGGCACCCGTACGCGACCGAGGCGTCGGTCGAGGCGTCCGCCGAGTACTTCCTTCGCCAGGGGATCTCCGACGCGAAGCGAAGCTTCGAGGATTACACCCTGCTCGCCGAGGCCCGGGGGTCGCGGGGAGAGAACGGGACGGTCACCGTCGCGCGCGCGGTCGGGGCGGAGGGCATCGGCATGACCGCGTGCCCGTGCGCGATGGAGACCTGCCGCGAGGCGCTGACCCGGGAGTACCCGCTGCTCGCGGACCCCCAGTTCGCCTCGCTCCCGATGATCTCGCACAACCAGCGGAACCGGACGCGCCTCGTGTTCGAGCTGGACGGCGACACCGCGATCGAGGTCGACGAGGTGATCGCGGCCGTCGAAGCCGCGCAGTCGAGCCCGACGTACGCCATCCTCAAGCGGGGCGACGAGGGACAGGTCGTCCTGAACGCCCACCGCCACCCGAAGTTCGTGGAGGACGTCCTTCGGGACCTCCTCGCCAGCCTTCCGGAGCGGTTCCCCGGCGCCACCGATGCGACGACCGTGCGGGCCTCGACCGTGAGCGAGGAGTCGATCCACAAGTACAACGTCGAGGCGTCGCACCGCGCGAGCTTCGCCGAGCTGCGCGCCACGGCGGGTCGGTAGCGGCCCTCGGAGGGCGTCCGTGCGCTACGCGTGGGACGCGGTTCGGCGGCGCCCCGGCCGATCCGCGCTGACCGCTCTCGGGATCGGCCTCGCCACCGGCCTCGTGGTCCTGCTGCTCGCGCTCTCCGCGGGGGTGGAGACGAGCGCCACCGCGCTCGCGAACGCGAGCGGGGTCGACCTCCTCGCCACGAGCTCGGCGGCGGGCAACTCGAGCCTCCTCGGAGGGGAGCCGCCGCCGATTTCCGACTCGCACGCGCTCGCGACCGAGATCCCGGCCGCCGACCCGAACGTCGCCGCCGCGAGCCCGTGGCTGATTGACGACCTCGACTTCGGGAATCGATCGCTCTGGGCGGCCGCGAACAACAGCTCGGTCCCGGCCGGATGGGAGCCGACGCAGTCCGGGGCGGTCGGGTGGATCCCCTCCGACAACATCG
>JASHSP010000104.1 GCA_030038655.1 Thermoplasmata archaeon
GCGCTCATGATCAAGACGAAGAAGGGGCGCGCGGCGCTCGACCGGTGGGGCCGGTTCGTCCGGTTCTGGACCGCCGCGGGGGACGTCGGCATCGCCCTGGCCGCGGCCGCGATGGCGGTCATCGTCGCGCTCCTGTTCCTGGGGGCGATCGAGTCGTTCCGCCTCACCCCCGCCACCGCGCCCAGCCCCGCGGAGGCGCTGGGCCTACCGGGGATCAATCCGGTCATTCCGCTCGGCTACGGGATCGTCGCCCTCGTCGTCGGGGTCGTCCTCCACGAGCTGCTGCACGGGGTCATCGCCCGGTCCCAGAAGGTCGGGGTGAAGACGCTCGGCGTCCTCTGGTGCGTGGTGCCGGTCGGAGCGTTCGTCGAGCAGGACGACGCGGACATGGCCAAGGTGAGCCGGCGGAAGCGCGACCGCGTCGCGGCCGCCGGGATCCTCGCGAACTTCGCGCTCGCGATCCTCTTCTTCGCCCTGCTGTCCGGGCTCGTCGCCTCGTCGGTCCAGCCGAACGCCGCGGGGGTCGGCGTGGCGTACGTCGAGTCGAACACGCCCGCGTCGAACCACTCGATCGCCGCCGGGGACATCATCACCTCGGTCAACGGGACGAACACCTCCACGGTCGACCTGTTCGAGAGCGCGCTGGCCGACACGCACCCGAACGAAACGGTCGTCGTCGGGGTCTACATGACCGGCGTCGGCGCCGTTCGGAACCTCACCGTCCAGCTCGCCCCCAGCCCGACCGTGAAGGGGCGGGGATTCCTGGGCGTCGCCGTCTACGCGCTCACGCCCGCGCAGATCAAGCAGGCGCTTGTCTGGCCGGGCGGCTCCTCCTCGGGGCCGCTGGTCGGGAGCATCGACTGGATCGTCCTGCCGCTCGCCTCGATCGAACCGCTGAGCGGTCCCACCGCCGGCTTCTTCCACCTCGCGGGGCCGCTGGCCGGCGTGAACCCGACCGGGTTCTGGATCGGAGCGAACGTTCTCTACTGGCTCTCGTGGATGAGCCTCCTGCTGGCGCTGTCGAACAGCCTCCCGCTGGTCCCGCTGGACGGGGGCCTCCTCTTCCGCGATTTCGCCCAGTCGATCGCGGCGCGCTGGAAGACCGGCTGGAACGAGGCCCGGCTGGAGCGGTTCGGTGCCCAGGCCGTCGCGTTCTCGTCCTCCCTCGTGCTGGTCCTGTTGGTATGGCAGTTCGTGGTACCCCGGCTGCTGTAGGCCCGGACTCCCTGTTCGCGGAGTACCCGTTTCTGCCGGGCGCCGAGGCGCTGCTCGGGGGCGAGCCGGTCTCGGTCCGCTCGCTGCTGGAGGATCCGGCGTACGAGCGCCCCCGGTCGATCGGCCGCGCGCGGGTCCTCGCGGCGGCCGACGACCCGCGCGCGCTCCGCGGGATCGACGAGCTGAACGCCGCGTCCGGCGACGTCCGGTACCTCTCGTTCCTGTTCGCCCGCCTCGTCCTCGCCGCCGCCCCGTCCCCCGCCGCGCTGCGGCGGTGGGCGGTGGCCGAGGCGAAGCGCAGCTACGGTCGGCTCCTGGAGGCGCCCCCGGCGGAGCTGGAGGAGATCGCCCGGCGGCTCGGGTTCCCCGGGGAGACGGAGGACGGGCAGGTCGAGCTCGGGGTGGCCGACTACGTGCGGCTCGCCTCGCCGATCCGGGAGGCCGACTTCCGGCTCGCGAACCAGTCGGTGCGCGCGGGCCGCGTGACGGTCGAGCCGAAGCGGGCCGCGCGCCTGCTGCAGGAGGCGATCCGCCGCTCGCTCGCGACACCCGTGCCTCTCGCCGAGCCGGTCGTCGCCCTGGTGCGGGAGCGCGAGGCGGAGCTGTTCGGCGACCTCGCCCGCCGGATGCCGCTCCCCGTCGGCCGCGCGGGCCTCGTGCCGGGGAGCCTGCGTCGCGAGCGGTTCCCCCCGTGCATCCGCCGGATGCAGCGGACCCTCGAGAAGGGCGAGAACCTCTCGCACGCGGGCCGGTTTTGCCTGGCCGCGTTCCTGCACCGCGCGGGGGCGGATTTCGAGACGATCGTGGACGCCTACCGGGGCGCCCCCGATTTCGACGAGTCCGTCACCCGCTACCAGGTCGAGCACATCACGGCCCGCAACGACGGCGCAGGCTACGAGCCGGCGCAGTGCGACACCCTGCGGAGCCACGGCCTCTGCGCGCGCGACGGCGACCCCGGAGCGCCGAACGCGCTCGACCGGGCGCGGGACGAGCTCTGCTTTGCTCCGACCCTCCGCCACCCGCTCCAGTACTACCGGTTGAAGGGCGGCACGACGCTCGAGCGCAACCCCGACGGCGACGGCCCCGTCACGTCGGGGGGAGCGCCCGGTACGTCCGGCGGGCGCGGGCGAACGCCGTCCACTGGCCCGCGATGACGAAGTAGACGAAGGCGACGTCGATCACCGTGAACGCGATCCCCGCGACGTGGAACCGGGACCACGGCTCGGTCGGGGCCCATGGCCACGGCAGCGACCAGTCGAACTCGAGGAAGGTCGCGAGCGCGAGGACCACCAGCCGGTCCGCCCGGGAAAGGAGTCCGGCGTAGAGCCGCCCCTGGCCCACCGCCTGGGCCTGGGTGCCCATGTAGCTGGTCAACAGCAGGCTCGCGAGCGCGAGGAGCGCGAGAACGGGATCGGCGTAGGTCGAGACCGCGAGACCGAGGACGATCGCCAGGTCGGCGTACCGGTCGAACACGTGGTCGAGGAGGTCGCCGCGGGCGCTGGTCCGACCGGTCGACCGGGCGACCTCGCCGTCGAGCACGTCGAAGAGACCGCTGAGGAAGATCAGGACGCTCACGGGGAGGAAGAGGAGCGGCGTGGTCCAGCGGACCGCGGCGGCGAGGAGCGCGGCGGCGGCCGCGAGGGCGAGCGCGAGGACGGAGAGCCGGTTCGGGCTCCAGCCGAGGAACGGTCGCGCGAGCCGGGCGACGTACGGGCGAACCCGGGCCCGGTAATCCTCGAGGACCATCGGCGCCCTCTACGTGGACCGGTCCAAAAGGTGCGCGGTCACGTCGGGGTCCGAGAGCCAGTCGACGGTCCGGAGGCGGCTCGGGCCCGGGGCGCGGAGCCACCGCGCGACCTCCCGGGCCACCGAGCCCGTCGAGCGCCCGGTGGTGTCGATCTCGAGCACGTGGCGGCCCAACCCCCGGGCCTCGATCGCGATCGCGTCGGTCGCCTCGCAGACGAAGTTCGCCCGTCGGTCCGCGCGCGAACCCCGCCGCGCACGGCGCAGCCGGGCAAGCAGCTCGCGCGGGTGGCACCGGAGGACGACCGCGTCCCGGATCGGCAACAGATGCGCGAGGTGGCCCACGACGACGTCGACGCCGTCCAGGGCACCGGGCCGGCGGATCGCCCGGGCGAGCGCGTCCAGATCGACCTCGACCCCGCGACCGGTGCCGTGGGCGGCCCCGAACCGCCGCGCGAGGTCGCCGACCTCGACCGACCGCCACCGGGGGGAGAGCCGCCGCGCCACCGCGCTCTTTCCGGTCCCGGGGGTGCCGGTGAGGGCCACGACCCGTCTCACGGGCCCCGCCCAGGAGCGGTCTCGGAAGAGTCCATCGCCTCGGCGCCCCGGCCCCCGTCGCGGCGCCGGAGCATACGGGTCAGAGGAACCGCAGCGACCGGAAGGATCGACGCCACGCCCGCACCTCGGCGCCGACCTTCTCGGACCGCAGCCCCCCGCGCACGATCAGGTCGGCCAGCCGGGGCATGTCGCCGGGGGTGAGGCCCAGCCGGGTCGCCTCCGCGGTCCCGATCCGCCCCACCAGGTCGATCAGAAGGCCCTGGCGCTCCAGGCGTCGCGCGAGCGCTCCGGCCCCCATCCCGCGGTCGGCCCGGAGTCGCGGGCGGTCGAGGTGGAGCTGATGCGACCGCGTGTAGCCGTCCGAGGCGGCGATCAGCGGCAGCCCCCCGGCCTCGAGCGCGGGAGCGAGGGCCTGCGCGTTCGCCACAACGGTCCGGGCGTACTCCGGGCCGAACCGCTCGAGCTCGAGGATCGTCTGGGCGAGGCCGGCGATCCGGTTCCAGTGCGCGTTGTCGAACACCCGCCACACCAGCGCCGGGTCGAGCTGCGCGAACAGGTCCTCGCGGTTCGTGGCGATGAGGCCGCCCTGCGGGCCGGGGAACGACTTGTGCGTGCTCCCGAAGAGAACGTCCGCGCCGTCGCCGAGAGGGTCCTGGAACTCGCCGCCGGCGACGAGCCCGAGCACGTGGGAGGCGTCGTACAGAACGAGGGCATCGACCGCGTGGGCCGCCTCGACGATCTCGCGGAGCGGGTAGGGGAAGAGGAAGAAGCTCTGGCCGAGCATCACCGCCTGGGGGCGCTCTTGGCGGATCGTCTGCCCGGCCTCCTCGGGGTCGACGCGGAACCCGGGCCCGCTCGCGGGCAGCGGCCGCACCGTGTATCCCAGGACGGCCGGAACGAACCCCGGGGCGTAGCCATCGTACCCCCCTTGGTCGGGGGAGATCGCCAGGAGGCGCGAGCGGGGCGGCAGGAGCGGCGCCAGCACGGAGAGCGCCGCGATGTGGCCGGACAGCGGCCGCGTGGTCGCCTTCTTGGCGTGGAAGAGCCGAGCCGCCGCCTCGTTCGCGAGCCTCTCGATGCGGTCGGTGTACCGCGTCCCGGTGTAGCTGTTGTCGAGCGTCTCCCCCTCGATCGCGAGGTGGATCGGCAGCGTGTACCGGCCGGCGAGGTCGCTCCCGAGGTATCGGCGTGCGGTCGGGGAGAGGGCGTTCTCGCTCGCGAGGAGGTTGAAGACGGTGCGGCCCCGCCACCGGTCGTGGGACCGGACGAGGCGGGCGAGCTCCGCCTCGCCGTCAGGGCCGGGAGGGCTCATGGGCGCCCGGTCCGAGCGGTCGCGGACCCTTCGCCAGCTTCCGTCGCTCGGTGTGCCCGCACCGCGGGCAGACCAGCTCCTTCGGGCCGATCGTGAGCAGGGCGTGGCACGCCTGGCAGCGCGCCGACACCACGCCGAGCGTGGCGGCCGCGGTGCTGAGCTTGATCGACGGGCGGGACTGGAGGACGCGGGCGAGAAGGATGTCCCCGACGGCGAACTCGCCCGCGAGCGTCTCGGTGTAGCCGTCCTTGGCCTTCGAGATGTGCACGGACCCTTCGGGCTTGCCGGGCACGGACCGCTTGCTGGTCGCGGTCGCCAGGACCTCGACGATCGCCATCGCCGTCTTGATCTCCTCCACGCGGGCGTACACGAGGTCGTCCTCGCGAACCTCGGGCACGGCGTTCCGGGGTTCGATGCGGACCGTCCGGTCCCGGGGGTCGATCGCCGGCTGGCCCAGCACGGACGCGTAGATGCGCCCCCGGTCCTCGTAGGTGCCTCGTCCGGGGAGGAACTGCTCCGCCGCGCCCAGGTAATCCCCCGGGAGGACCAGCTTCGGCAGCTCGGGGTCGCTCATCGTTCCGCTTCCGTTCGTATCGCCCAAAGGTCGACGTCGATCGCGACCCGCCGCCGGGCATGGTGCGGAAACGTCCGCGGCAGTGCCCAGGGGACCGGTTCGACCTCGAGGACTTGAGCGGAGCGCGCGACCGCGCCGCGTGCTATAAAGCTTCGGGAATCGCCGAGGGCGAACGCGTAGATGCCGCGCGTCGCGCGGGCGTAGGCGGTCTCCCAGAACGCTCGGTCCGCATGGCGGGTCTGCGCCCCGAACGGGGGGTTCATCACGACGAGCTGGGCGGTCGAGGTCGCCGCCGTGACGTCCCCCACGTCGAAGGCGACGCGGACGTTGGCGGCCCTCGCCGCCGCCCGGGCGAGCGCCACGGCGGACGGGTCGATGTCGATGCCGCGCACCGGTCCCGCGCCGAGAGCGGCGGCGCCGATCGCCAGCCGGCCCGTCCCGCATCCGAGGTCGAGGACCGACCGGCCGCCGAGCCCGTCCCATCGGTCGGCGGTCGCGAGGAGCGTCGCCGCCGCCTCGGACGGTGTGACCACCTGCTCGAGCTCGGCCCGGGGCGCAGCGAACGGGGGGACCCGTTCGAGGAGCCGGACCAGCTCGGAACGCCGCACGGTCCCGCTAGGGGCGGGGGCGCAAGACGGTGCGCCCCCGGGCGTCCCGAGGGGTCGGGATGCGGGGAGCCGGATTTGAACCGGCGAACGCCTTGCGCGGCAGGATCTCTTCGGCGGGGAGCTCCCGCGGTTTAAGTCCTGCGCCGTTTCCGGGCTTGGCTATCCCCGCGCCGGTCAGCGCGCGGGAACGGCGGACTCCTCGGGAGCGCCCGGTCGGGCGGGCGCCTTCTTCAGCGACACCCGCTTCGGGAAGTACTTGAGGAGGATCACGTCGTTCACGGCCGCGACCCAGCGATACGGGACGTTGGTGGCGCGCGAGTCGTCGACTAACATCGGGCTCGTTTCGCCCACGTAGAGCCCGTCGATCTTCGACCCCTCGACATCGACGACGACGTTGTCGACCTCGCCCAGGAGTCGTCCGTCCGGAGTGTAGATCTGGCGTCCCATGAGTTCGGTCATTTCGACCAGCATCGCCTGTTCCCGCAGCGCGCGACGTGGCAGGACCTTCTTATGCCTTTGGGCGGAGACGTAGCCTTTTCTTCGGGAGTGGGCCCCGCCCGGCAGGGCCGCGGGTCCGAGACTCAGAGCGCGGCGGCGGCGTCGTCGGAAGCCGGGGGCGCCTGGCGAACCTGGCCGCGGTACATCGCGAGGAGCTCGTGCGCGGTGGTCGCTTCGGTCGGGCCCTTGTCGTCGCGGAACCGGCCGGTGAACCGAGGGAACCGCAGCGCCAGTCCGGCGTCCGCGCGGACCGCGCCCCGGGCCGCCCGGTGGATCGGGCTCAGGGTCAGTTCCGCGCCCTGGACCTCGAGGACAAGCCCGGGCCGGAACCACCGGTCCGCCGTCAGCCCGGAGTCGACCTCGGGAGGGCGCTCGGCCACGGCGAACTTCTCCAGCCGCTTCGGCATCGCGGCGAGCTGGGCGTCGTCGAACCCACTTCCGACCTTGCAGAACGACTCGAACCGGTCCCGCTTCGGGTCGTAGACCGCGAGGAGAAAGGCGCCGAAGACCCCGGCGCGCCGGCCCCGCCCCGCGAACCCCCCGACGACGACCCCGTCGATCGAGTCGGTGAGCCCCTCGGTGTAGTCCCGCTTGTACTTGATCCACCAGTACCCTCGTGCCCCCGCGCGGTAGGCGCTTCCCGGCTTGAGCGATTTCGCCATCACGCCCTCGCCGCCCGCAGCGACGGCCTCCTCGAGGAACGCGGTCGCCTCCGAGACCTCGGAGACGATCCGTTGGGCAGCGAGCCGGACCCGTTCGGTCGGGCGAACCGACGCCTCGAGCCGCCGCCGGCGCTCGGGGAACTCCTCGGCGTAGACGGGGACCCCGTCGGCGAGCAGGATGTCGAACAGGAACAAGCAGACGGGGATCTCGGCCTGGACTCGCGCGAGGTCGTGCTTGCGGCCCCGTCGGCGGGAGACCTCCTGGAACGGCTGGATCTCGTCGGTGTCTGGGTCGATCGGGACGCATTCCCCCTCCACGATCGCCGGGGCCGCGACCACGGCGCGCGGCAGGTCGGCGACGAGCTCCGGGAACTGGGCGCTGATCTCCTCGAGCCGCCGGGAGAAGAGTCGGACCCGGCCGTCCTTCGCGAGGTGCGCCTGGACCCGCAACCCGTCGTACTTGTACTCCAGGGCCGCGCGCCCGCCCATCCGGTCGAGCACCTTGTCGAGCGTCGGCTCCCGCTCCGCCAGCATCGGCCGGACCGGCCGGCCGACGGTCAGCCCGATCCGGTCGATGCCCGCGAGGCCGTCCGCCGCGAGGGTGGTCGCGACCACCCCGAGGTCGCTCGACAGGTTGAACGCGCCCTCGATCCGGCTTCGTGCCTCCTTCGTCCCGGCCGCGAACGATTCGGCGAGCGCGTCCACGATCGTCATCTCGCGCACCCCGACCCGGAGCGTGCCGAGGACGAACCGGACGAGGAACTTCGCCTCGAGGGGCGAGGCGCGGACGAGCAGGTCGACCAGGACCCGGACCTTAACCTCCTGCGACCCGTCCCCCTTCGCCGCCGCGATCTTCTCGAGCTCGGAGTACACCTCCGCCACCGTGAGCCCCGACCGGGGCTCGAGCGGGGTCCGCGCCGCGGTCCGTTCCTGCGCGGTCAGGCCGAGGTCGCCCGTCTCCTTCGTCCGTCGGGCCACGGCCGGCTCGTCGGTGCCCGTCGCCTGGGCGACCGCCCGGCGCGCGAGGGAGTCGGCCACCCCCAGCTCGATCCCTTCGTACTCGGGGTGGAGGAGCCCCTGGGAGAGGTAGACGACCCGCTCGAGGTCGCCCGCGCGCAGCGGCCGGAACAGATCGGCCAGGATCGTCCGCATCTCGAGCCGCTTGGGGGTCGCCTCGAGCCGCTCGTAGGCGGCGGCGAGCTCAGCGAACCGCACCGCGCGCCCCCTCCTCGACCGCCGCCCGGAGGCGATGCAGGTTCTCGGCGACGGGACCCCGGGCGAAGACCGAGTTGCCGCACACGAAGAACGACGCGCCGGCCCGGGCGGCGTCGACCGCGGTCTCTGCCGTGATCCCTCCGTCAATCGAGACGTCCACGGCGCGCCCCTTCCGGGACAACCGTGCCCGCGCCGCCCGCACCTTGGGCAGCACCTCGGGGTGGAACTTCTGGCCCGAGAACCCTGGCTCGACGCTCATGACCAGGACCTGGTCGAGCCGGTCGAGGTACGGCTCGACCCGTTCGAACGGCGTCGCCGGCTTGAGCGCGGCGCCCACCGCCGCGCCGAGCTTCTTCACCGCCCGGATCACCTCGATCGGGTCGCCGCTCG
>JASHSP010000105.1 GCA_030038655.1 Thermoplasmata archaeon
CGTAGACGACCCCGATGTAGAGCGCGACGAGGAGCAGCGCGATCTCGTAGCCTAGATAGGGGTCCACGGGGCTCTCGAGAGATACGCCGAGGCCGGGTTAAGAGGTCTTGCGCGCCCGCAAGGTCCGACGCGATGCTAAAGGTGGATATGGGTGAGGTCACCGTACTACGGTCCGCCGTCCATGCAGCATTGGGGGAAGCTCGGGGCGCCCTGGCTCGTGATGGCGCTGCTCGTGGCGCCAACGATGCTCTTGGGTCCACCAGCACCGACCTCGGGCTCGACCGGGTCGCTGGCCCTCGCGCCCTCCGCCGCGTCGACGGACAGCGTGTCGTCCGCTGACAGTCCTCGGGTCACCGTGGCCCCTGCCTTCGATCCTCCGGCCGGCACCACCCTGGTAGGAACCCCCGCTCCTGACGCTCCCATGGCGGTGGCCGTGGGGTTGTCGCTGTTGGATGCTGCCGGTCTCAGCGCCTACCTGGCGGCGGAGTACGCGCCGGGCACCCCGCTCTATCATGCCTTCCTATCGCCGGCTACTCTCGCGGAGCGTTTCGCTCCGTCGGAGCCGAGCGTCCGGTCCGCGACGAGCTACTTCGAAGGATTCGGTCTCGCGGTCACCGCCGAACCGAACGGCCTGATTCTCCTGGTCCAGGGCACTCCTTCCGAAGTGGGAGCGGCCTTCGGGACTTCCTTCGCCGAGTACCGGGACGCTTCCGGACGCCTCTTCCTGAGCCATCCGACGCCGGCGACGCTACCCGGCGGAATTCCCTGGGCCGGCGCGCTCGGGCTCGGGAACGTGACCCCGATCCTGCCCGCGGTTCAAGGCGACGGTGCCGAGGTCCCCGTCGCGGGCCCCGCGGTTGGCTGCACGGAGGGGCCCGCGGGGTTGAGCCCCTGCGAGGTCGAGAATGCCTATGCGATCTCCCCGCTCATCGCGAACGGGACCAACGGCACCGGCGAGACGATTGGTGTCGTGGATGCGTACTCGGGCTCCGAGCCCCAATCGCTGCTGGCGAGCAACTTTCAGACGTTCACGAGCGATTTCGGGCTGCCCAACGGCAGCGTCCAGTACCTCTACCCGGTGCCCACCAGCCAGGACCTCAACGTTTCGACCGTGAACCCTGCCTGGGGGCTCGAGGAGGCGGTCGACCTCGAGTGGGCCCGCGCCGCCGCGCCCGGGGCCCACATCGATATGACCTTCTCCCCGAACCCGGGCGCCGGCCTCATCGCGGCGATCGACGCGCTCGTGGCGACGGCCGCGGTGAACGTCCTCTCGTTGAGCTGGGGCGAGCCGGATGTCGGTATCTACAATGCCTTCTCCACGCCGTGCAGCTCGGCGTGCAACGCGTCGACGGACGGGTCGTATGCGCTCTACAGTCCGGTCCTCGAGTTCGCGGCGGCCGAAGGGATTAGCGTCTTCGCGGCGAGCGGGGATTGTGGCGCTTCGGACGGAACCGGCGGAGACTCGACGAACTTCCCGGCGTCCGACCCGTACGTCACGGGAGTCGGCGGCACGATCCTGACGCTCGACCCGAACGGTACGTACGTCTCCGAAACGGGCTGGAGCGGAAACGAGACCGGCTCCACCTCTCCCGGGTGCGTCAACGAAGGAGGTTCGGGCGGAGGGTTCGCTCCGTTCCCGCGGCCTTGGTGGCAGGTCAACGCGGGCCTTCCTTCCGCGCCGGGCTCCCGCGGGGTCCCGGATGTCGCGCTCGATGCCGACACGCCGATCTCGGTCGACTTCGGAAGCAGCTACGTCGCGGTCATCGGGACGAGCGTCGGAACCCCGATCTGGGCGGGCCTCACGGCGATCGCGGACCAGCATGCGGGCACCGCGCTCGGATTCCTTGACCCCACGCTCTACCGGATCGCGAACGGTCCGAGCTACCTACAGGACTTCCACCAAGTGCTGAGCGGGAACAACGGCTACTCCGCGGGCCCTAACTGGAACCCGGTCACCGGTCTCGGGACACCGATCGCGACCTCGCTCGTGCCGCAGCTCTCCCTGGTACCGACCACGACGTCCGGCGCGCCGAGCGTCCTTCTCTTCGCGGCTCCACGATTCGGCCGGGCCCCCCTGAACGTCACGTTCGGGCTCGAGGTCTCGGGCGGCTCCGGCACGTACCCTCTCGAGGGCGTGTACTTCGGCGACGGCAACGCCTCGGTCGGACCCGGTCCCCTGACCCATGAGTTTCCCGAGCCCGGGGTCTACTCCACGGTCGGGTACGCCTTCGATTCCGAGGGGAACGTGAGCGTCTCTCCTCCGATCGCCGTCGTGGTCGGAGGAGGGACCCCGCTCACGGTCGGGTTGAATGTCTCGGACCCCCATCCCGCGGCCAAGGTCCCGGTCACGTTCACCGCGTCGGTGTCCGGTGGAGTCCCACCATACACGTTCAGCTTCGCGTTCGGGGATGGCACGACCCTCCCCAACGCCTCCGCGGCGGCCGTCTCCCACGCCTACGCGGCGCCCGGTAGCTACTGCGCGGCCGTCGTCGTTTCGGACTCTGCGACGCCGGTGGACGGCGGCGCCAGCGCGCGCGTGGCGATATCGGTCGGTGGAGCTCCGGTGCCGGATTGCGGCAACGACAGTGTTCCTCTCAGCGTCAGCCCGATCGTTCCCCTCCCCGTGCGGGACGCTCCCGCCGACTTCCCGTCCCTGTTCCAGATCGCGGGCGGCTCGTTCGCTCCGGGGCTCGGGCCGACGGTGGAATACGTCACGAACGCCTCGTACGCCGACGCCTGTGAGTGCAGCATCTTTCCGCACGCGGGCACCTACGCGGTCCGGGCCTACGTGAACGACACGGAGAATGAGGAGGCGACCGCGGAGACGAACGTGACGGTAGCCCCGCCCCTCGTCGGCACGTTCAGCGCCTCCGCTTCGTCGGGGACGGCTCCGCTCACCGTATCGTTCGCGGCGGAAGTACAGGGCGGTTACGGGGCCGCTGCGAATCGAGCCACCTGGACCTTTGGAAACGGGGACACGGCGGTCGGCGCGTCGGTCAGCGTCACCTACCAGTTCCCCGGCGAGTACCTGGCCGTCGGCCAGATCTCCGACGCCGGCCAAGGCAACGCGAGCGAGGCGTTCCTGATCGACGTGCTCCCGCCGGGTCCGATCGTGTCGGTGGGGGTCGTCGGCTCGGTCGAGCCCGCGGTCGATGTCGGCTCGGGCTCGACCGTGGAGTTCACCGCCAGCATCGTGGCCCCGGGGGGCGGCTTCCCCCTGACGGTGGGATGGGACCTCGGAGGGAGCTACTCGGCGTTCGGCTCGGGCGTCAGCGAGACCTACTTCGGGCCGTTTCCCCTG
>JASHSP010000106.1 GCA_030038655.1 Thermoplasmata archaeon
GCGCGGTCCGCCCTTCGCCTCTTTGAGGGCGACGAGGTCACGGTCGTCTACCGCCGGGCCCGGCAGGCCATGCCCGCGGTCGCCGAGGACGTGAACGAGGGCGAGGAGGAAGGGATCCGATTCCTGCTCGAGCGCGCGCCGGTCCGGATCCTCGGAACGGCGCAGGTCGAGGGAATCGTCGTGCAGCGGGTCGGCGCGGGCCCTCCCGACGCGGGGGGGAAGCCCACGACCGTCCTGGTCCCCGGCACCGAAGAGACCCTCCCCTGCGACACCGTGATCGTCGCGGTCGGTGAGCAGGCCGACCTTCGCGGCTTCCCTCCGGAGCTCAATCTCACCCCGTCGGGCCACCCGTGGCCCCAGGGCCACCGACCGGACTGGGCGACCGACGTGGAGGGGGTCTTCGCGTCGGGTGGAAAGTCCGTGGTCTACGCGATGGCCGCCGGCACCAAGGCGGCGGAAGCGATCGATGCCTACCTCGCGAAGAAGGCGGGTCGAACGACGACGCCCCGCCCGGACCCCTTCGGGGGACCGATCCCACCGGAGCTCCCGAGCGGCTACGGTGGGCCGACTTGGCACCTCTGACCGGTCGGAACGGGGCCGGTCGCGTCGGCCCGCGACGGTCGCCCGGGGCCTCCCCAACCCTTAATCCGCGTCCCGACTAGGCGTCTGGATTCCCATGCCGACCAACCGCTCTCCGAAGCGACGTCCTAAGGGCCCCGCCGCGGTCCCGCCGGGATATCGGACCGTCACCCCCTACCTCTCGGTCGACGGCGGTGCGGCCGCGATGAAGTTCTACGAGAAGGCGTTCGGCGCTCGACGCCTCTCGGAAGTCCTGACCCCCGACGGCAAGCTGGTCCACGGTCGGGTACGGATCGGCGACTCGATCGTCATGCTGTCGGACGTCTTCGAGGGTGCCCGCACGGCCTCGCCGTCCCGACTGGGGACCTCCACGATCACGCTGCACATCTACTCGCGGAACGTCGACGCGCTCTGGGCGAGGGCGGTCGCCGCCGGCGCGAAGGTCGCGATGCCGCTGGAGACGCAGTTCTGGGGCGAGCGCTACGGCCAGCTGATCGACCCGTTCGGCCACCATTGGTCGCTCTCGATGCGCGTCGCGATGACCCGGGCCCAGCGGGACGCCATGCGCCGGGATGCTATGGCCGCGTTCTCGAAGGACACCCACCCCGGCACCGGCTGAGCGGCAGCGCCGGGGCCCTCCGCTCGAGGCTATGAGCCCGCAGCGCTAGCGCTGCCCGGGAGCGGTTGCTTGATGCGTCCGCTGGTGGCGGCCGTCCTCACGATCGTCGGGGGCGTGTTCATCGCCCTGGGGGGACTCGTTCTTGCCGTCTTCGGCACGGTCCTTGCGGTCCTCCTCGGAATCCACAGCGGGTGGTTCTTCCTCGGCTTGGCCATCGGGCTGGTCACGATCCTTCTGGGAGCCCTCATGCTGGTCCTGCCGCCCGCCCGGACACCGCTCGGGATCGTGACCATCGTCCTGGCGGTCCTGAGCGTTCCGTTCGCCTTCGGCGGATTCGTGGTCGGCTTCCTTCTCGCCGTCGCGGGCGGCACGCTCGCGATCGCCGGGAAGGCGTCGGGGCACGTCGGCGGCGCGCCGCCGTCGGGAGCGGCACCGCCCTGGACCTGACGCGCGGGAACGTGCCCCGGGCTTGGAACCTGATCGAACCGTCTGGCCCTTCCGAGGGACCTCGACCCCTCGCCGGCTCGGTCCGCCGATGAACGCCCTCCCCGACCTCGGGTTCGGCTTCCTTCTCGGCCTGTCGCTTACGATCCCGCCCGGGCCGATGAACGCGCTCATCGCCTCCGTTTCCGCCCGCACCTATCGGGGCGGCGTCGTGACCGGCCTGGGCGCGATGAGTGCCGACCTGATCCTGGGCGGGCTGGTGTTCGCGCTCGACAGCGTGGTCCGCCTCGCGCCCGTGGTCCGGTGGGTCTACGCGGGGGGTGCGGTCGTGATGGTGGTCCTCGCGAGTCGTCTGCTCGGCTCCTCCGCGGACGAGGGCGGGAGCTTCGAACCGGGGATCGTGACGTTCACCCGCGCCCTCGGCCTGGGCGTCTCGAACCCGTTCCAGATCATCTGGTGGATCACGGCCGGGCTGGCGTTCGCGTACCTCGGCGGGCCGGTGCTTCTCGCGGGGCTGTTCGGGGCGATTGCGGTGTGGGTCGTGTCGTTCCCGCTCGCGGTCCACGCCGGGACCCGCAAGTACCCGGCCGCGCGTCGGCCGGTGGCGTGGGGCTCCGCGGCGATCCTGCTGGGATTCGCCGCCTACTTCGCGGTCCTGGCGGCCCGCGGCTGACCGCCGGGCACGCCGGCGGGGGTCTCGCTCCTCAGTCGGGCCGCGTGTTCCTTGCGGAACTTGGCGACCTTGGGCGCGATGATCGCCTGGCAGTACGCCCGCTCGGGATTCCTCCGGAAGTAATCCCGGTGGTACTCCTCGGCGGGGTAGAACACGGTGAACGGAACGACTTCCGTGACGATCTTCTTCCGCCAGATCCCCGACTCCGAGATCTCGCGGACGACGGCGTCGGCGACCGCGTGCTGCCCGGGGGAATGGTAGAACACGGCCGAGCGGTACTGGGTCCCGACGTCGTTTCCCTGGCGGTTCGGGGTCGTCGGGTCGTGGGTCGTGAAAAAGACGACGAGCAGGTCGCGGTACGTCACCGCGGTGGGGTCGAACGTGATCCGCACCGCTTCCGCGTGACCGGTCCGCCCCGTGCAGACGTCCTCGTAGGACGGGTTCGGGGTCGTGCCGCCCGCGTACCCCGGGTCGACCCGGACGACACCGACGACCTCGGTGAACACGGCCTCCGTGCACCAGAAGCACCCTCCGGCCAGCGTGGCCGTCTCGGTGGTCCCGGCGGCGTCTTCGCTCGGTGGGACCGTCATGTCCGGTCGCTACCAGCCCCGAGGAGGATTTGAACGCGACGGGCGATGGAGGCCGCGGGACTCACTTCCGCACGACGAACTGGACCTCGGTCCGAGCCCAGACCTTTGCATCCCGCCACGGGTTGCCGAGATAGACCTCCCGCGTCGATACGACCGAGCGGATCTCGTGCTCCTTGCGGCGCCAGCGCAACCAGTCGCTGAGGCCGTGGTACACGACCCGGGGCGACACCTCGTCCGGATCGAACTGGACGCGCGCCACCGTCGCGGCGGGCAACGTCCGAACGCGGACCGGCCCGGAGCTCTTCGCGGGTCCCCTGAGTTCGATCGCCACCTCCCAACGCCGCTCGCCCGGTTCGCGAAAGATCCACCGCCCGGTCCGGAGCCCCTGGCTCTTCGCCCAGCGGTCGACCTTCTCGAACTGTGCGCGGATCGTGGTCTCTTTCCACGGGCCCTTCCAGGCGATCGCCGCGACCCGGAGCTTCGGCACCTTGGCCCACCCGAAATCGATCGTCATCGTGCCCCGCGGCCCGGAGACCGCGCGCCCTTAATCGGTTGCGGGGACCCGACGGGAGTCCGGGAGCATCGGCAACGACGCGCCGGTCGGCTCGGCGGCCGGAATATCGGTGATGAAGCCGCCGTAGTACGGCACGCGGGTCGTGATCACGGAACGGAAGGCGGCGCGGAGCGCCGCGTCGTCCAGCCCGCGCGTCGGGACGAGATCGTCGTTCCGGTTGAGGCACCCCTTGAGCTCGCCCTTGTGCGTGACCCGGATCCGGTGGCAGTTGGCGCAGAAGTCGGGATTGTAGACCGGGTCCACGAGCTCGACCTCGGCGCGGTCGAACCGGTAGACCCGTCGGTGGTGCATCTCCCGGACGAGCACGGTGGTGGCGTTCTCCTCCAGCCATCGGCGAACGCTGGCGATGTCGACCCCCCACTCACGATGGTGGACGAGCTCGGGCATGAACTGGATCAACTGGAGCTTCAGACCCTCGGTGCGCCCGACAAACTCGATCATCGCCGGGATGTTCGCGAGCGTCGATCGGAACACGACCAGATTGATCTTGACCGGCGTGAGTCCGACTCGGAGCGCTTCGCGGACACCGCGGAGGACCGGGGCGAGCGCGCCCCCGCGGATCGACCGGAACTGCTCGGGGTCCATCGAGTCCATCGAGACGTTCACGCGTTTCAGCCCCGCGTCCCGCAGCCCCTCGGCACGGGCCGCGAGCATCGACCCGTTCGTGGTGATCGAGACGTCCGGGATCTGCCGGACCGTCGCCGCGGTCAGGGCTTCCAGGTCCTCCCGGACCAGGGGTTCCCCGCCCGTGAACTTGACCGACCGGATCCCGAACTCGCGCGCGACGGCGACCAGGCGGCCCACCTCGGACACGGTCAGTTCTTCCCCGTGGGCGGCCCGAGGCCGCGCGATCGGACCGAGGCCCTCGTCGTGGCAATAGACGCACCCGAAGTTACACCGCTTGGTGACGCTGATCCGGATGTCGGTCACACCGCGACCGAAGGAGTCGGTCAGCATCGCACGCGAGATCAGCCTCCGCAGGGTAATAGGGGGGACGGGGGCGCCGGATCGTCGCCCCGTGCCGGACGGCGACCCCTTACGCGCGGGGCGGATCCGCTTCGGGATTCTCCTGAAGCGGTACGCTCGCCGACAGGGCGTTACCCCGCCGCCGGAACGACAGCTCGACATCCGAACCGACCGGGAATTTTGAAAGCGACTCGAGCAGTTCCCGGACGGAACGGGTCGTAAACGGGCCGACGCCCCCGATCACATCGCCCGCCTTCAGACCCGCCCGATGGGCTGGCGACCGGGGAACGACGGCGGCGACCAGGAGTCCCGACCGGGGCTCGAGCCCGTGCTGACGGGCCAGGTCGGGCCGGAGTTCGGCGACCGTCACCCCCAGCCACGGTCGGACGATTCGATGCCGCCGGCGCAGCTCGTCCGTGATCCGGCCGACCGCGTGGATCGGGATCGCGAACCCGACACCCTGGGCGAACGGGATCATCGCTGCGTTGATGCCGACCACAGACCCGGTCAGGTCGACGAGGGGGCCGCCACTGTTCCCCGGATTGATCGCCGCGTCCGTCTGGATCAGGCCCTCGAAGACGAAGTCGGAACCCGGGAGCGGACGAGCGAGCGCGCTCACGACGCCGAGGGAGACCGTCGGGTCCCCCGGCAGCCCGAGCGCGTTGCCGACGGCCAGCACGACCTGCCCGACCCGGAGCGACTCGGAGTCCCCGACACGTGCCGGGACGAGCGCATCCGCTTCGACGCGGACGAGAGCGATATCGGTCACCGCATCCCCCCCCACGACGTCGCCCGCGAGCTCGGGGCCCCCGGGCAAGCGGACCCGGACCTCGGTCGCTCCGTCCACCACGTGCTGGTTCGTGACGACGTGCCCGGTTTGGTCGACCACGATTCCGGTCGCCTGCGACGGGTAGGCGAACGGAGGCGAACCGCGCCGCCGCCCAACGCGCAGGCTCTCGACTACGACGACGCTGCGTGCGATCGCCTCGACCGACGCGACGATCCTCGCGTCGAGCTCCTCGAGTCCCACGGGGCGCGACCTACTCGGCGAGGGCCCGGTCGCGGCGGCCCGGTCGCGGGATCGACGGCTCGGGCCCGATCGGAGGGATCGGGATCGGCGGTAGGGGTCCCATGCTCCCTCCTCACTCGGAGATGAGGCGGTCGAGCTTCGCGAACAGATCCTCGACCTCCTTCTCCTTCTTCCGGCCGCCTTCCCAGCGGGCGTTCACGATCTCGACCAGGAGGTCGGCGACTTTCTCCATCCACGGTCCCTCTCGGGCCTCGAATCGCTTCTTCACCTTCTCTCGCAACAGCTCGTTGTACGCGCGGTAGGCCGTCCAGACCCACGGGCCATGGCGCATTCGCCCTCGGCTTCCCTCGAACTCCTCGTCGGTCATCGTAGCTCCTCCCGGACTGAACTCGTCCTGGCCACCCACCGCCGGGGTGAGGATATTGACCGGGTCGCGCGGCGACCGGTCACACGGCGGCTCTTGGAACCGCGCGCGCGGACCCATCCGATTACGGTGCCGTAAGCGCGGCGCTAAATCCATGGGGGAGGGTTTTCCGGGCATGGGGCCCGGTCGCATCCCGTCCGTCCGGCCGTCCGGTGGCCGGCTGGACGACCGGGTCCTGGAGACCCTCCAGGGGCTCCGCGGCCGGCTCGCGTTCAGCGGCCTGCGTCGTGTGCTCGGGGCGCACCCCGAGTCGCTTGCTCGTTCGCTCGCCCGTCTCGAGAGGGAAGGGCTAATCGAGCGGGCCGATGGCGGATATCGCGCGCTGGGGCCGTCGCCCCCGCTGGACGCGCCCCGCGCCGAAGAACTCCGATCGGTCGCGCGCGTGCAGCTCCCGCCGAGCGTGGCGGCAACGTTTCTGCTGGGTCGCATGACCGGGCGCTGGTTCGGTTCGCTGCGGTGGGTCGGTACGATCGAGCGACCGACGGGACGACTGCTGGCGTGGGCTCGTCGGGACGGTAGCGGGATGGCCCTCCTGGGAATCCGGAATGGATCCCTCCAGGTCTTCGTTCCCGGCGACGCGACCTCCGACGACCCCACGGAATCCGAGGAGGCCGCCTACGAGCTTCTGTTCCATGCGGTCGACGCAGCTCGGTCTCCTGCCGAGGTCGCGATCGCGGCGGAAGCGCGGGCCCGTGCCTTCGCGCCCGACTACCCGCCGCGGGTCATCGACAACTGAGCTGCCGCCGGCACCCGGGGCGAATCGACCCGCTCAGAGCGGCGCTCCGCAGCTCGGACATCGTCCGTTGACCTCGTTGCTCAGTTGGCCGCAGAAGCGGCATCGGATCTTCACGACCTCGCGCTCAATGGTCCGGACCGTCACGGAGCCGGCCGAGCCGACGGGCGGAACCTCGCGCCGCGCCTCGGCGATGGCGTTCGCCCACTCCTCCGGCGCCAACACGTCGAACGTGGGTCGCCCCTGCGGCAGCTCGAGCAGGAGACGCGGGCGACCGAGGTGTCCCCGACGCACCGATACGTTCCGGAGGTCGTGGAGCGATGCGTCCAGCAGGATGCGCGCTTCCCGGCCTCCCACGAAATCGCGGACGACGCCCCGGGAGACGTGCGACTCGAAGACGACCCGGCGGTTCGTCAGGTAGAGGACGCCGGGACCCCGTCCGGTCGGGGCCTCGCGCGGGCCGTCCTCCACGGCGTAGGCGCTTCGGAGGATGCTTTCTCCGGGGTGGAGCAACATGCGAGGACCTCCGGTCGCAACCGGCCGCTAGGGGTGAACTCCGCGCCGGCGCGGGCGCTCCGAGTGGCTCGACACGTTCGAGGCCTCACCACCCGACGGGAACTCCCCGGTTCTGTTCGTCCAGCCAACGGCGCAGCGGAGCGAAGTACTCGAGGAGCCCGGACGCCTCCATGCGGCGGTCGCCGGTGGCGGCCTCGAGGGCGTCCGGCCACTCTCGGCTGGACCCCATGGAGAGCATCTCGCCGAGCCGGCGCCCCGCCTCCTTCGACCCGTAGATCGAGGCGCGATGGAGCGGCCCGTAGATCCCCGCGGTCTTCGCGAGGGCGCGGTGGAACTGGAACTGAAGGATGTGGGCCAGGAAGTAGCGCATGTACGGAACGTTGGACGGCACGTGGAACTTCGCGCCGGGGTCGAATTCCGCGTCGTCGCGCGGAGCCGGCGGCGCAATCCCCTGGTACCGGGCCCGCATCCCCCACCAGGTGCGGTTGTAATCGGCGGGGGGGATCTCGCCCGAGAACACCGACCAGCGCCACTTGTCGATGACCAGCCCGAACGGGAGGAAGGCGATCTTCTCGAGCGCTCGCTGGAGGAGGAGTCCGACGTCGTGGGAGGCGTCCGGGACCACGGACAACAGACCGATCCGGGCGAGATAATCCGGCGTGACGGAAAGTCCCACCGTATCCCCCACCGCCTCGTGGAAACCGTCGTGCGCGCTGTCGCGGAAGAGGAACGGCAGGTGGCCGTAGGCGCGCTGGTAGTAGTTGTGCCCGAGCTCGTGGTGGATGGTCTGGAAATCCTCCCCCGTGATCTCGATGCACATCTTGATCCGGATGTCGTTCACGTAGTCGAGGTCCCAGGCGCTCGCATGGCAGACGACGTCCCGGTCCCGGGGCCGGACCAGCATCGAACACTCCCAGAACGACGGCGGGAGCGGGTCCAGCCCGAGCGAGACGAAGAACTGCTCCGCGTACCGGACCATGTCGGCCGGTCCCGTGCCCCGCCCGACGAGGAGCTTCGTCAGGTCGTATCCGGGATCGGACCCCGACGGCGCGAGCAGCGGATAGACTCCTTCCCACGACTGGGCCCACATGTTCCCGAGAAGGTGCGCGGGGAGGGTGCCCTTCTCCGGCACGCGGTCGGGTCCGTAGACGACTCGCAGCCGGTTCCGGACGAAGGCGTGGAGCGACGCGTAGAACGGGCGGACCTCGGCCCACAGGCGGTCGACCTCCTGGGCGAAGGCGTCCGGTTCCATGTCGTACTTCGACCGCCACATCGCCCCGGTGTCGGCGAAGCCGAGCTCCCGGGCACCGCGATTGGCGAGGTCCACGTACTCGACGAACTCGGGCCGCATCGCGCGGCCGACCCGGTGCCACCCCGTCCAGACATCCTCCAGTACGACGGGGTCCCGGTTTTCGAACAGGATCCGAGACAGCGCCTCGAGGTCGAGCGGGGCGGCGGCACCCGCCGGAGCGTGCCGGCCCTTCGCGTACGTGCCGGTCATGGACGCGACGAGCTTCGTGAGCCGCTCGGAGAGGGCGGTGTCCGACGGGGCGAGCAGCGGAAGACTCAGGCGGAGCAGCTTCGCCTTGCGCTGGTCGACCGCCGACAGCGCGTGGGGAGACAACTGGGCCGACTCCTTGACAAGCCGGACGGTCGCGCCGATCAGCCGAGAGAGGGCCTTGGACGAGAGCGCCTCGGAGTCCGGGGTGATGTAGGTCGCGTAGACCCAGTCCGCCCGCTGCGAGTCGATCGAAAGGTCGAGGAGCTCCCCCTCGGCCCTCCGGAGGAACGCCGTCGCCTCCTCGGAACTTGCCCGCGCTGCCACGGTCGTCCCCGGGCGGCGCGAGAGAGGCCGACCTTAATACCTGTCTTGGGGACGATCGACCGAACGGACGAGGAGCGGCGTCCCCGAGCCGCCGCGCGTCTCCCTAGGCACCCGCCTTCCTAGACGTCGGTGTGTCGGTGCGCCCAGGAACCGCCCCGAGATCTCGTGCGCCGCGTGCCGGCACGCACCGTCAACACCGGGTCCGCCGCCGCCTCGTTCGGATCTGGCGGAAGCGGCTCGATGGGTATCCTCGATGAGGTCCGCCCTTTGTCCGCCACGCGCCCCCGTTAGGGGCCGACCTACCACACCCCCCCATTTCCACTCGAACTCGAGGTTTATGTACGACATGCGTCTGACATCTTCCGACTGACCGTGTCGGACGGACTGGATCGGCCCGCGCTCCTTGCCGCCATCCCCCTCGATGCCGATTTCCGCCGCGAGGTGCCCACCCCCCTCGCGGCTCTCCCTTGCCTCACCCCGCTTTCGGGGCTTCCGCGCTACCCCACGCCCGCCGCCCGATGGAGTTGGGACCCCCTGTGAGAGGCGCCTCGATCCAACCCCCGAAGCTCGAACCCCCCCGCAGCGCCCCACATGTAACGCTCGGCATTGGCCAGCCGCGGGGTTACGGCAGTCCCCCGCGCCTCTCGCCGGACGCGGCCGCCGCGTTCGCCACCTACGTGGACACGGCCCGGGCCCGCGCGGCAGTGGAAGGCCGCACCCTGGTCTACACCGTCCGGTGGAGTTAAGGCTCCTCGTCGTCGGGCTCGTCCTCGCCGTCTTCCTCGGCGGGAACACCCGCTCCCCCCCGACTCTTCTTCGTAGTCGGGAACGATGCTTCTCGGAGCGCTTGCTTCGATAGGGCGTCCGCGCGCCGGTTTTGCTCCCGAGGTACCCACTGGAACTCGACCCTGCGGAACAGCGCCGCGAGCTGCATCAGCCGCTCCTGGTACGCCTTGAGGTGCTCCTTCCGGACCCGGTACTCGCCCGTCATCTGGCGGATCACGAGCTGACTGTCCCCTCGCACGGTGACCTCGCCGCGGTAGCCCTGCCGCGCCAGCCACTCCAGCGCGCAGATCGCTCCGACGTACTCCGCCACGTTGTTGGTCGCCCGCGGGTGGAACGGCGGCACGGCGAGGCCGTGCCCCTCGTGCCCGATCCCGAGGCCCGAGACGGTGAACCCGTACCCCGCGACCGATCCTCGTCGGGTGTGCTCGCACGCCCCGTCGAATTCGACGACCGCCGGAGGAGCGTCGAGGGTCACGATCCCGCGGGGCACCTGGCCGTCGTCCGCCATCGCTCACCGCCCCCGAGGGCGTACCCCGTACGAGGACAATTGGTCGTCGACCTCCAACACGCTGCAGTCGCAGCGGGCCTCCGGCCGAGCGCACCGCGGGCAGGTGGCCCGATCCAGGACCATGCCGAGGGGGCGACCGCAGGTCCGGCACTCCCGGGCCCGGGCGCATCGGGGGCACTGGGCTAGCTCGGCCGGAATGAACGTCCTGCAGAACCGGCACGAGGCCGGCTCGCTCGAGTCGTAGCGACCGGGAACCGGCGCCCGAGCGCGGTGTCGGGCCGTGCGCGTCACGGCCTCGTCGGGGTTGCCGAACGCCCCCGCCACCGTCGTCTTGCGGGGGTCCGGGGCGACGGCCGCGAGCAGGATGACCACGAGACCCACGGGGGCAACGTAGAGTCCCAGCTCCTGTTCGATGTCGAACCGTTCCACGCCCAGCACGACCAGAGGGAACGCGGCCAGCGCGAGCCCCGCCAGAATGATGCCGATCCCGATGTAGGCCAGCGAGCGGTTCAACGTGCGCGGCCGCGGCCCACCCCGTGCGCCGTTCCTACCCGATTCCTACCTGATAAAACGAAGGGGACCAGCGGACGCCCCGAGCGACTTTTAGCCCCGCGCGGGAGTCCCGAGACATGCCGAACCCCACCGTCGCGATGCGCACCACCCTCGGGGACATCCGGATCGAGCTGTTCCGGGATCGGGCACCGAAAACCTCGGAGAATTTCATCAAGCTCAACCGACAGGGATTCTACACGGGGCTGACGTTCCATCGCGTAATCCCCGGGTTCATGGTCCAGGCCGGCTGCCCAAAGGGCGACGGCACCGGCGGGCCCGGGTACACCATCCCGGACGAGTTCGGGTCGGGGCTCCGCCACGATGCGCCGGGGATCCTTTCGATGGCGAATGCCGGACCGAACACCGGCGGCAGCCAGTTCTTCATCACGCTCGCCGCCACCCCGTGGCTCGACGGGAAGCACGCGATCTTCGGCAAGGTCCGCGGGGGGCAGGAGGTCGTGGAGAAGATCGCCGCGGTCCCGCGCGACTCGAACGACCGGCCCCGGGCGCCCGTTCGGATCGTCGAGATGACACTGTCCGGAGCGTGAACGGCCGCGAAGGGCTCGACTTCGGTTGAGGGCAGCACCCGAGCCGGCGGCGCTCGAACGCGGCGCGTCCCTCCGGTCGCTCGCTCCGACCCGCCAAGGCGCGCGAGGCCTGCGGCGAGGGGAGTCGGATGCCGGTCGATGCTCCCGGCCGTCTGATCGACCTCGTCGGGGAGGCGAGGGACCGGGCCATCCCGATCCTCAAGGAATCGTTCGAGGGGATCTACCGGTGGCACGCCAAGCGGACACTGCACGAGATCGCGACCGTGCGCGCGATCGAGGTGGACGGGACGATCGTCGGCGCCTCGATGCTGGACCAGCTGCTCCCGGAGGTGGGGTACGTCTACTACGTGTTCGTCGGGGAGCACCACCGCAGGGAAGGGATCGGGGGGCGGCTCCTCGACGACGCCCTCGCCCGATTCCGGTCGAACGCGACGCGGGTCGTGTACGCCGCGGCCGAGGAGGAGAACGTCGCGTCCCGGGAGCTCTTCCGCTCCCGAGGGTTCCGCCTGGTGGACCGGAGCGAGCGGAACTGGCAGGAGGGCGGCCTCGGAGCGTGGGGCCTTCGCACCCGGATGCGCCTCGTGTCGGGCGAGGTGCTGCTCGGGCTCCGAATAAATGCTCCGGCCGCGCGTCCCACCGGATCGGCCTCCGGTTGACGGCTCGGAGTCCGGGCGAGCGGAGGGCACGTTGCCGCCGACGGGAGCCGCTTCACCAGCCCCCCGGACCTGATCAGGGGGGCGACGGCAGGTTCCGGAGCGCCTGCAGCAAGCGAACTCCATCCGGAGTGCCCCATCCGGTGCACGGGTCCCAGCCGGGACCCGCCGAGTATCCGTCGTTGTTCCCGGTCGTCACGTCGTGCAGGGCCCCCTCGCCGGCCGGGGAGTAGAGGAACGGATCCAGGAACCCCACCGGAGCGCCGAGAGCCTGGTTCAGGCGGGCGGTCAGGGCGGCCCAGAGGGGGGCTACGGCGCTCGTTCCCCCGATCACCGTAGGGGCGCCGTCGACGTAGACCGAGTAGCCGGTGGTTGGGTCCGCGTCGCCCGCGACGTCCGGAACGCCCCGGCCGACGAACCCGTTCGGAGCCCTCGGAACGTTTGCGTCGGCCTGGAAAGCAGGGAGCGGAAACGCTTGGCTCACGCCCCCACCGGTCGCTCCTTCGCCCTGCGCCAACTCGTTCCAGACTACCTCGCTCGCGATCGCACCCGCTCGGAGGAGCAGGCGGGTACCGCCGCACGCTGTCACGAACGGACTGGAGGCGGGGAAGTCCACGGTCAGGGCGCCAGAGGCCACACCATCGTGGGCGCCCTGATCGCCGGCCGCGGCCAGGACCGTCACTCCCAACGCCGCGCCGTCCTGGATCGCGGCGTTGAGCGCCGTTCGCGCGTCGACGGACCAGGAACTTTCCGGGCCGCCCCAGCTGATCGACAGGATCGAAGGCCGGTGGGTCGTATCGTGAATCGCCTGGGAGACCCCGTCCAGGAACCCCTGGTCGGTGTTGGGCGCGAAGTACACCGCGATCTTCGAGCCGGGGGCCAGGGACCCGGCGACCTCGACGTCGAGCTCGACCTCACCGTCGGGGCCGTCCGGGCTGCCGGTCGGCGCGTTCTCGGCACCGTCTACGGAAACGGCGATCACCGACGGGGCGGGGACCCCCAGGCCGGCGAAGTACGTCGCCAGATCGGAAAGCGCAAACCCGCCGCCCAGTTCCAGCAGGGCGATCGTCTCCCCCGAGCCGTCGGTGCTGGGCGGGAACTCGTACGCGGCGGCCACCGTCAGGGGAGAGTAGGCGACGTCGGTGGTCGACGGCTTCGTTCGCCGCCGGAAGTGAGCGCGCGCCTGGGGCCGGTTGTCGAGGCCGAGGACGGCCAAGAGGACGTCACGGAGCTCCGGCGGCGCCGTCGGCGACCCCACGCACCGGCGATACTCACCGCTCGCGTGAGCCCATCGCTCGAGGGTGACGCCGAACAGCCGACCGATCGCCCCCGCGGTTCCCGTGACGTGTAGGGTTCGGGCTCCGAGCGACACCCGGCCGACGGTCAGACCCGCCCGTTCGACGAGGCTCGACACGCGACGCACGTCGGCCGGGTCCGCACCGTAGCGGGTGGCAAACTCTTCCCGAGTGGGGAACCGACCCCGCTGGGGAGAGGTACGGCCGATTCGAACCACGTCCGGGAACGACGGAGCCCCGACCCGGCGACGAACGACGAGCGTGACATCGATCGTCTCCTCGGGACCGACGGGACCGACCCGTCGGGAACCGGCCACCGGGCCCCGAGGACTCCCCTCCGAATCCATGGTCCGTCGCACCGTCGGGCGGCAACCGACCTACGCGAGGAGGCGGGCCCACGCCTGCCGGCCGGCCCATTCACGGAACCGTTGCCACCCTACGTCGGGATACTCCCTCCGCAAGCCCTCAATGTCGGCGGTGTACCCGTCGCGCTCGAACCATTCGAACATCTTTGCGTAGTCGGCGTTCTGGCGACGTAGGGCGTCCGCGGGGATCTGCTGGTACCGGATGGTGCGCCCGGAGACCTCCGAGAGGACCCGGGCAGCCTCGGCCTCGCTCAACGAGTCCGAGGCCACGTTAATCCGCTTCCCCCGGAAGACCGACGGGTTTTCGAGAAGGTGGGTCACGAACGCTCCGAGATCGTCCAGCGCCACCATCTGGATTGGCCGATCCGGCGAAGTCCCCGCGGCCAGCGTCCCCTGCTTGAGGCCGCTCGTCGAGAACGGCTGCAGCAAGTTCTCCATGAACGACGTCGGTGCAGCCACCGCGTACGGGACCCCCGAGCGCCGGAGATGGACCTCGACGGCGAACTTGCTATCGAAGTGAGGGATTCCCGTCCGTCGGTCCGCGTCGCCCACGGAGGAGTAGACGAGCCAGGGCACCCCCGCTCGCCTTGCCGCGTCCACCGCCGCGGTGCCCAACCTCGTCTCCGCCTCCGGCCCCCCCTCGGCGGGGCTGCCCATCAAGAACATCGAGTCGACGCCCCGGGTGGCGCGCTCGATCGAAGCGGGGTCATCGAACGCCCCGGCGACGATCTCGGCCCCGAGCGACCGGATCGCGTTCAACCGGGGGCTGTCCGGATCCCGGGACAGGCCCCGCACGCGGTGGCCCCGGGCGAGAAGGTGGTGGGCGACGTGACCCCCCTGATGACCGGAAATCCCCGTGACAAGGACCGTTCGGGACTTTGGCGCAACGCTAACCTTGGGAGCCTTGAGGCCGCTCATGATGGTCGTTCTCGAGAAGGCTCGCCGGACCTTGAGTAGGTTCGCTTACCCCTCCGTTACCGATCTTCAGGGACCGGACGGTGCCCGCGGGCTGCGCCAAACTGCGTCCGGGTGTGGGGGGTAGGGATCGCGGCGTGAAGGATCCGTGCGGGGTCGGTCCCCTCGTGCCCGCCCGCGCAGGGGTCGGGGACAACACGCGCGCGTCGCCGCAGCATGCGACCGACGCCATCGGCGCGTTCGTCTCGGCCGGGCTCTCCACGACAGCAGGGTCGGGACGGAACCGGCGCTAGGTCTCCGCCCCGAACACCGGAGCGCGAGCCATGATCCCACCCGAGGGCGACGCCGTTGGTCCTCGGCGACGGTTACGAATCCGAGTGGGTCTGGCGTTCCTGCCGGCCGCTGTGGGATGCGCCTACTTGCCCTTGAGGGCTGCCGCTCGAACGGCCGGAGCATCGTCCCTGAACTCGTGCTCAAGAAACTCGCGGGCGGCGGCTTCCACTTCGTGGGGCGGCAGCGTCTTCGACGTGAACTCGCCGTACACGTCGATGCGCGTCTGGTTCCCTTGGGGGGAGTAGACGTAGACCATCTTCGAGCCCGCCAGGACCCCCTCCAGCCACTCGGTCACGACGGAGACGGGCGGGAACATGGAGATCCTCATCCGGTCGGGGGCCCACTTCCCTCGGAGGAACCGTTCCGACGCGTAGATGATCGTGATCTCCGATACCTTCTCGAACTTCGGGTTGCGCGTGGTCTTGTGGGATACGTCGTGGTCCCCGCCGCCGAATATGTACTTCCACACGACGTCGATCGGCGCCTCGAAAACGCTTCCTTCGTCCTTGATGAACACCATCGTCGGCCACCCCGTGGTGGGCACTCTTATTCCAAACGGCCTATAAGGGACGGTAGGCGAATCAAAGTAGGCCAGCCTTGGGCGCGAAATCTCCGCATCGCGGGCGCATCGTCATCAAGCTCAACTTCCCCGCGTACCCCGTCCAAGCGAGCCTCGGTGTCCTGGGACGAAAGTGGGCCTTTCTGGTCCTAATGAACATCGCGCTGTCTCGGGCCCAACGCTTCAACGCGTTGCTACGGGTGACGCCGGGCATGAGCAAACGGATTCTGGCGATGCGACTCAACGATCTGGAACGACACGGGTTCATCTGCCGCGCCGAACGAACCCGATCGTTCACGAGGTGGCAGTTAACGCAGAAGGGGACCGACGTCCTGCCGGTTCTGCTGACCTTGATCCACTTCGGCTCCAAGTGGCGCCTCGGATCCGAACCCTCGGAGGGACAACCGTCGAACATCGGATCCACATTCGACGTCTCCTTCCTCCGTCGACCCTAACCGAAGGTGCTCAGCTCGCCGGCGCAGGACATGACCCGTCGGGCATTCTACCGGTTGTACCGGTCCGCCAACGGTCGACGCGCTCGCTCTCGGAACACGGGCGCCGGGGGCTCAGGACCCGATCCCGAGACTCGGTCGCTCGCGGGAATCGCAACGGACGTTCGGGTCCCCATCCGGGAGCACCGTCGTGGCCGGTGCCGTCGGAAATCCCCGGCCCCCGACGAGCGATTGCTTTCCCGCGTGAGCCGCACGACGCAGTCTACAGGAAGGCCGCGTTGCGCGCCTGCCCTCGGTCGGCCCTGGCAGGGGAGGTCAAGCCCATTGCTTCACGCCGTGCCGTGCTCTGCGGTGAGATGGAGTGATTCAATCTCCTTCGCGAATCTCCTCATGAAAGGCTCGTCCAGCAGCGGCAGATACCTTCGCTGGAACTCTCTGGGGAGAGTGAAGTAGTTTCCCTGAACGATCCTCCGGCAAGTCTCGGAACCGCAGCGGCAGGATACAGGACCGATCCACTCCTCCCAAATGTTGATCGCATAGTCCCAGGTGATTTCGTCGCCCCTGGCAACGGTTTTCACCGCCCGTATCCACCGGACACCGCTTCGCATGTCGGTCAGTACGTACGCGTTGGGCTCGCACGAGTGGTTGATGAATTTCTCCGGCGACTTCATCCACGTGGTCTTCTCGCTTCCATCGGCCGCGACAAACACGTCGATGAAGATCGACTGCTGAGGGGTCAGCTTGCTTCGATCGGCGACCGGGTCCGAGTCGTCGATCCCGAGGATCACGTCGCCCTGGGCGAACGGCCTTTCGGCAAACGCCCCCTGCCCATGAATCCTGGAACCTCTAACGGAGAGATTCCCTGACTTTCGCTCCAAATCACCGCCGAGCATGCGTCGCACTTGGACTGCCCTCCTGAGTCAGGGGCACGTGCTGGACGTAGCTTGGCTTCAATACTGCCCGCCCTGGGCTCGCGGCCGCGGCGTCCAGCGCATGGATGCGTCGACTCCGGTCCCGAACGGGGCTCCAAAGAGCTCCTGACAGGAAGCGACCCCCCGACCATGCCAACGATGCGGCTGTCGGGAGGCCTCTGCCCTCACTTCCTGTCGGCGATACTCCACCCCCTCAGAACTCTGACGGACGAAAAACCGCCGATCGGCCGTCGACCCCGTCGAGCGGGTTCCCGGGACGATCGCTTGGACCGCTGGGGCCCAGCCGGTCGTTTGAGCGAGGAGAGGAGACACTCGGGTCAAACCTGGGTTTGGTTGGTAGGTTCGACCATCAGGGTCGCGTTCAACCAGAGCCCGGACGGAGGTGAGTGAAGTGTCGTCGGCATGGTGAACACGAGAGCCCACCCGGAAAACTCGCCGGCGGTGTACAGAAAGTGGCCGCCGCCCTCGTAGAGACCGGTGACCGCGGAGAATGTCGTGGGGACCCAACCGTACATGTTCGGGTTCAGTTCGAAGTCGAACGGTGCTGTCACCGTCCAGTTGGTCCAGAGACCGGGTGCGCTCCCGGCATTCCCTGCAACGAAGAACTGAAGATCGTACGAGACGCCACCGACCAGCGCCCCGGGGCAGTCCGGCCGGAGGGCGGGGGTGGAGGGCCCGATTGCCAGTGACTCGTTACAGGCATTCTGGTCGGTCGCCCCGAAGACGTGAGCCGAACCATTGAGATAAGTGATGTCAAGCGCGACGCCCCCGAAGCGGACCACGACGGGAGTGGTGTGGGCCAACTGAAATCCGGTCGCAGAGCCGACAAGAGCGAGTCCCACGACGGCCCCGAGCAGCATCGCGGCGAGGGAACGTCGAGCCATGAACCCGGCTCCGCTGCGACTAGGCCCCCACTCGAGTTAGCCATTGCGGTTGACCGGCCGAGGGGAACCATTCGGACCGGGGACCCACCGGTGACGCCGGCTTCATCCCATCCCCGCGCGTCTTCGACCGGTACCTTCTGTCCCGCGGCACCCTGCTTGCCCGTGCTCAGCCCGAATTCACCCGAGCCGGCCAAGCGGAGGTTGCTTGACGAGGTGGGAAGGTTCTTCTTCCGTGCGAAGATGGCGGACCCTATGCCGCTCTACATGGACACCCACCGAAAGGTGAAAGGAGTTACCGCCGCGGCCGTCGCCGAAGCGCACGCGAAGGACCTCAAAGTACAGGGCAAGCACGGTGTGAACTATCGGAACTATTGGGTCGACGAGAAGGCCGAGACAATCTTCTGTTTGGTCGAAGCCCCGTCGCCGGAGGCCGCCGCTCGGGTTCACAAGGAAGCCCACGGTCTCGTCGCCGACGAGATCCACGAAGTTCACCAGGGCTGAGCCGGCTCTCTCGGCTACCCTGGACCAGGGGCCGTGACAGCGCAGCTCCGCTCCCTTGTCCCGGTGTACCTCTCGGAGCGTGTCCTCCAGACGCTCTCGGTCGGGGCCAGGGTCTGTCCGGTACCGACCCGGCTCGGCAGCGTCAGGGCCCGACGCGGGAGCGACTTGATGGAACTCCTAGTTCCCCCAGGGCATGTTTCCGGTGCCCGGGCACGACTCCAGGAAAAGCAGCCACTGGAGGGACTTGAACCCCCGACCTGCTGATTACGAATCAGCCGCTCTGCCAGACTGAGCTACAGTGGCACCGGCGGCGGACGACCGAAGTTCGCCTATAATGGTGGCGGGATTGGTCAAGCGGAAGCATCCAACGCTTCGGTCACGTCGCGGACCAGGTCGGCCGGATCCTCGATGCCCAGAGACAATCGGACGCACCCGGCGTCGATTCCCCGCTCGTCGAGCTCCTCCGCGGAGAGATGCGTGTGGGAGGTTTGGACTGGGACGCTCGCAAGGCTTTCCACACCCCCCAGGCTCGACCCGACCTCCACGATCTGGAGGTGCTTCAGGAACCGGTCAACGGCTTCCGCCCCCCCCCGAAGGGAGAGCGCGAGCACCCCACCGCGACCGCGCATCTGCCGCGACGCGATCGCCTCCTCCTCCGAACTGGCCCGACCGGGGTAGTGGATCCGGACGACCCCGGGGTGGCCCTCGACGGCTTCCGCGACGGTCCGGCCGGCCTCGTTGTGGCGAGCCACCCGCAGCTCGAGGGTCTTCAGGCTCCGGTGGAGCAGGAAGGCAGCGAAGGGGTCAAGGGGCGAGCCGAGGACGCGCTTCGGGTCGATCTGGTCAACGAGTCGTGCGGGACCCACCACCGCCCCTGCGAGCAGGTCCGAATGCCCCCCGAGGTACTTCGTCCCGCTGTGGACCACAAGGTCCGCGCCGAGCGCGAGCGGGTTTTGGTTCACCGGAGTAGCGAACGTGTTATCGACCACGAGGATGGCGCCGACCGAGTTGGCGGCCCTCGACCACCGAGCAATGTCGTGGACCCGCAGGAGGGGGTTGGTGGGCGTTTCGAGGTAGACGAGCCGCGTCGCGTTCGACACCGCGGTCTCCGGCGCGCGCGCGTCGGGTTCGGAGACCTCGGCGACCGACACGCCGTACCGGGGGAGCAGCCCATGCAACAGTTCGGTCGTTCCGCCATAGAGATCGGCCAGGGCGAGGACCTCTTCGCCGGGGTTCACCAACGAAAGGATGGTCGAGGCGATCGCCCCCATTCCGGAGGCGAAGAGGCGGGCCGATTCGCCGCCCTCGAGGTCCCGGATCACTTCCTCGGGACCCTCGACCGTCGGGTTCGCATTCCGGCTGTAGAGGTAGACGTCGCTGTGCGACGCCGCCTCCGAGAACGGAGCCGGGAAGCGGAACGTGGAGGTCTGGTAGATCGGGGGCACGATGGACCCGGCGTTGAGGTCCGGCAGCAGGCCCCCGTGCACGAGCCGGGTCGACGGGCCCGCCCAGGGCGGTACGGGGCGGAACCGCCGTCGCACCGGTCGCGGCGCCGCCTCCTCCGCGGGGACGTCGGTCACGGTCTCTCGGGCCGGTCAGCGGGCGCCGGGCCCTTCCGCAACGTCGCGAGACGTGCCGGAGCGCCAATCTCGTCGAGGTAGCGGCCGACCGAGCCCGGCAGGCGGTCGCGCCAAGGGCTGTTCGTCGCCAGCGCCTCGCGGATCTTGGCCCCCTCCAGACGATCGCGCTCGATCAGGGCCGGCGACTCGACCGGGTAGCCGGCTTGCTCGAACAGCAGGCGGGTGAGCGGGTTGTTCGTGTAGACCTCGCGGAACGGCGGGAGAAGCCCCTCGAGATAACGGACCCACAGCGCGTGGCGGCGGATGTCGGCCACAGGAACGATCTCCACGCCCGACAGACGGGCCTCGCGCAGCGCGCGGTCGATCATCTCGAACCGCTCCCCGGCGGTGAAGGGATTCTCGGGCGTGTAGGCCTCCTCCGCTGACCCGATCCCGACCAGGAGCACGTCGTCGGGGCGCCGCTCGCGAATCGCCCGGACGAGCCCGAGGTGGCCCGCGTGGAATGGCTGGAATCGGCCGATGAGAAGGCCCCGCACGGGCGCGGGAATATCACTCGGGGCTCAAATCCTCCACGTCGTCCAGAAACTCCTCGATGTGGGGACAACGCGGGGTGAGATAGTGGCGGCAATGCTCGCAGTAGCGGTCGTTCCAGGCGGGCAGGAGGCGGCGGTTGAATTCGTAGCAGGGACGGTCGAAGAACCGCTGCTCCTCGTCCTGGGGCTCGGCCGCGGCCACGACGCGGGGGGGCGCCGCGGGTCGCGGCGGCAGCCGGTACGGTCCCTTCACGATCCCGCCGGGCGGCCCGGCGGGGCGGGGGGCGTCCCGAGCGCCGGAGCTTCCTCTCCCGACCGGCCGGTGGCATGCACCATCGCCGCCAGGCGACCGAGGAGCGATTCCTTCTGCCCGCCCTGCCCGACGAGGGCGTACTTGAGCACGTCGCGCAGCGTCCGCACGGCGATCACCTCGATGGCCCCGCGGTAGCGCGACTCCAGGACGAGGTCCTCCACGTTCTCGGCGGGAATGAGAACGCGCTTGAGACCGGAGTCAGCGGCCGCCTCGACCTTCGCGGTCACGCCGCCGACCGGCAGCACCTGGCCGCGGACGGAGAGCGACCCGGTCATCGCGACGCCCTGATCGACCGGGACTCCTTCCAACGCGCTAATCACGGCCGTCGCGATCGACACGGAGGCGCTGTCGCCCTCCACACCGTCCGACGTGCCGACGAACTGGATGTGAATGTCGTAGCGGGAGATGTCCTCGCCGGTGTACTTCTTCACGAGGGCGCTCACGTTCTGGACCGCCTCGCGGGCGATCTCCCCGAGCTTCCCGGTCGCGACGACCACGCCGCCGTCCCGAGTCTGGGCCGGGGTCACCTCCGCAACGATCGGGAGTACGATGCCGGAGAACTCCGACATGCCGGATTGGGCGTTGATGGCCGCGAGCCCGTTCACGGTTCCGACGGCGCTCCCCTCGGTCGAGAACATCCGGTACTCCTTCCGACGCTCGATGTACCGGTCCGCGATCTGCTGCTCGAGCGAGCGGCTCGCCCGCTTCGCCTTCACGACCTGCTCGGCGTGAACGAGCGGAAGCCCTTCGGAGAGCGCGATGTCGCCCGCCACGCGGACGAGCCCGCCGAGCTCGCGGAGCCGCAGGGTGAGCTGGCCCGACCGGCCGGCGCGGCGTTGCGCCTCGCGGACGACCTCCACGATCGCCTCGCGGTCGAAGTGGGGGATCTTGCGGTCCTTCTGGACCTCCTGGGCGATGAACCGGACGATCTTCAGCCGGTTCTCGGGAACATCCGGCATGGTCGTCTTGACGTACAGCTCGTAGCCGTATCCGCGGATGCGGGACCGCAGCGCCGGGTGCATCGTCTGGACGCTGTCGACGTTGCCGGCCGCGACCAGGACGAAGTCGGCCGGGACCGGCTCGGTCTTCACCATCGCCCCCGCCGACCGTTCGGACTGGCCGACGATGGAGAACTTCCGTTCCTGGAGGGCCGTCAGGAGGGAGTGCTGGCTCTCGATCTTGAGCAGGTTGATCTCGTCTAAGAACAGGACCCCGCCGTTCGCCTTGTGGATCGCTCCGACCTCGACCCGCTCGTGGGGCGGGGTCTCGAGACCCCCGGACTGGAACGGGTCGTGCTTCACGTCGCCGAGCAACGCGCCCGCGTGCGCCCCGGTCGCGTCCACGAAGGGGGGCTTCTCGTCCGGCGTATGCGACACGAGCAGCTTCGCCACCCCGGGCCCGGAATCGCTACGGCCACCGGAGAACCGCGAGATCGCATAGATGAACACGACGATGAGGACACCGAGGAGGAGCGCGGTCAGGTCGTCGGTCGTCAGAACGATGTACAGGACGACCGCGAAGACCGCGAGCGCGATGACGATGAACAGGATCGTTCGCTGCTCCTTCTTCTGGGCCGCCTCGACCTTCTGGGCCGCGACGATCTCCTTCCCCTTCCCCGCCGGGACGACACGGATCTTCGGCTCGTTCGGGTCCTCGGTGTTCGGGTAGGCGAGGATGTCCTGGAGCTGCTCCTTCGGGAGGAAGTCGACCATCGCCCGGGCGAGCATGCTCTTGCCCGTGCCCGGGTCGCCGATCAGGATCATGTGCCGCTTCTGGGTCGCCGCCTTGCGGGCGACCTCGACGGCGTCGTCCTGCCCGATGACCTGCTCCAGCAGCCGCGGAGGGACCTCCACGTCCGCGCTCGACTGGTAGGAGAGGGTCTTACCCCACGCGTCCAGCTCGTTGTGCGGCGAACTGCCACCGGAGTCGCCGGACGGTGTTCCCGCTCCCTCTTCCATGACGGCGGCCCGACCCTGCGTGAGCGGGAATCGCTGCGCCGGTCGTTCTAGACGGAGGCCGGTATAAATCCTCTCGGTTACGTGGCTCGGTTTCGGTGCCGCCGACGCCCCGGGCCCCGCGGTTCGACCCGGGCCGCCGGCCCCCGGGCGCTCCCGGGTCCTCCGTTATCTATCGAGGCGGACTCGGCCGCCCCGGACCGTCCATGGCGACCCGTCGGCTGGAAGGGCGTCCGGTCGCGGAGGCGATCGACCGGGCGACGCGAAGCGCGATCGAGGCGGTCGGCTCCGCGGCCCCGCCCCCCTCGCTCGTGAGCCTGCACCGGGGCGTCGACAGCCCTTTCCGATTCTACCTGAAACGGCAGTCGAAGGCCGCGCAGGCGCTCGGGATCGCGTTCCGAGATGAGTCGCTCGCCGCGGGGGACGACCCGGCCGAACTGCTCGCACGGGTCCGGTCGCTTGACCGCAACCCGTCGGTCCACGGGGTCCTTCTCGAGCACCCGCTGCCGCCCCCGTTCGACTTCTTCCGCGCGATGGAGGAGCTGCGGCCCGAGAAGGACGTGGACGGGGTGGGGCCGCGGAACCTGGGGCGGCTGGTCGCGCAGCGACCCGTGCAGGTCCCGGCGGTCGCCCGGGCGGCGTTCGAGATCGCGCGCCACTACCAGCTTCCGGTCGACGGCGAGCGAGTGGTTGTGCTCGGCCGGTCCGAGACGGTGGGACTGCCCCTGGCGTTGCTGCTCGCGGGCCGCCCCCCGGGCGGGAACGCGACCGTCACAATCGTCCACTCGAAGACGCGGGACCTGAAGGGGGCGCTGTCGGACGCCCGAACAATCTTCTCGTGCGTCGGCCGACCCAACCTCCTCGACCGCCAGGTCGTCCCCGAGGGCGCGCACGTGGTGGACGTCGGCACGTCGAGCGTCCCGGACCCGAACCGGCCCGGCACGAGCGTCTCGGTCGGCGACGCCAACGCGGCGTCCCTGGACGGGTGGGCGGGCTCGTTCTCGCCGGTGCCGGGGGGCGTCGGGCCGGTCACCGTCGCCGAGCTGATGTCGGGCACGGTCCGCTCGTGGAGGCATCTGGTGCGCGGCGAGGAGGAACCGTGACCCCCCGCCCCCCGAATCCGGGCGGTCGGTCGCGCCTGCGGTGCCAGGACTGCCCGATGTGGTACGGGGCGGAGGACGGCGGCTGGGGCCCTTGTTCGATCAAGAACCGCCGGGGCGACGTTCGGTACCTCACCTACGGAGGGCACGAGTGCGACGAGGGCTACGTTCCGCCCGCGCCGAGGCGCACCCTGCCGGGACCGTTGAGCGGGGTCCGTTCGACCTCGAGCGCGTCCGACGTGGGGTACTCTTCCACCTCGAAGGCGGGCCATGGGAGACGGACGGTAACGCGGCGCAGTGCGTCCGGCGCCAGCTCGACGCGGCGGCGCACCACGTCCAGGCGGTAGTCCCCCTCGGCGGCGCGGACCCGACGGGCGACGCGCGCCGCCCAGCGGGGCAGGTCGCCGCCGTCGGGCGCCTCCACGATCCCCAGGAGGACCGTCCCGTCGGGGGTCCGATCGGCGAACGACGGCGCGGTCCGCTCCGCGCGACGCAGGAGCCGCTGGCGCAGCTGGACGCCGTCCTTGAAACGGGACGAGCAGTAGTGCACGGGGACCGACAGCCGCATCTCGCGGACCAGCCGTTCGGCGACCGACCGGCTCCCGCGGACCCCCCAACCGTTCCACGCGTCGGTCCGGTACCCGCGCGCCCGCATCGCTTGCTCGTTCGTCTCGGAGAATTCGAGCTCGTTCAGGTTCACGAAGTCGACCCCGATCCGGTCGAGCGCGCGGAGGAGGCTCCTCAGCTCGCGCTCCTTCTCGGGCAGCACCGGGATCTCCACGCCCCGGCGGATACCCCAGGCCGGCGCCTCCTCGAGCACCGCACGGTACGCCCCGCCGGCGCTCCCGAGAGGCCCCCAGAGGTAGTGCGGGACGTGCAGGCGGAACTCGTCCAGCCCCGCCTCCGCCAGGCGTCGAAGCTTCCCCGGGTTCGGTTCGTGGGTGTAGAGGTGGATGTTGTGCGACGGCCCGAACGTCTCCTTGAGGAGGCGCACGTAGTGCTCCACGCGATCGACGACCCCGAGCGGATCCCCGCCGGTGATCCCCGTGCCCGCGGCGCCGATCGACCGCGCCTCGTCCAGGACGTCCTCGTCGGTCAGTACCCGGCGCTCGTTCGCGTAGACGACATCGTGCTGGTTCCGCACGGGGGAGACCGGACAGTAAAAGCAGCGGAACCGGCAGACGCCGGTCACGAACAGCACCAGCTTCCGACCCTCGCTGCACTGCACGCACGCGGGGGACAGCGGACCGCGATGGCGGGACGCCATCGGCAGGAGGTGCAGCGACTCGCTCGCCATCGAGGGCCGACCCCGAGTCCCGGGCTTAACCCTTTCGAAGCGGCCGGGGCCCCCCGCGCGGTCGCCCGCACCCCCCGTGGTGTCCCCACGCCACCAAGTGAGGTCGGGGGAGGCCGGGGGCTCACTCTCAAATCCCCCACCCGTCTCGGCGCGCGAGCACCGGGGGACCCACACCGATGGAGATGCAGCCGGGCCAGATGGCCTACGATCGCGCGAGCACCGTGTTTTCGCCGGACGGGCGACTCTTCCAGGTCGAGTACGCGCTGCAGGCGATCCAGATGGGAGGGACCGCCGTGGCCGTCACGTACGAGGGCGGGATCGTCTTCGTGGCCTACCGCAACCTGCCCGTGAGCTCGCTCGCCGAATCCGGCTCGATCGAGAAGAGCTTCGCGATCGACAGCGGGCTCGGGTGCGTCACCGCGGGCCTCATCGCCGACTCGCGGGTCCTGGTCGAGTTCCTCCGGGTGGAAGCGCAGCGCCACCGCCTCTCCTACGGCGAGCCGGCCCCCTACTCCGTGCTGGGCCACGCCCTGGGAACGCTCCTGCAGCAGTACACCCAGTTCGGCGGGACCCGCCCGTTCGCGGTCTCGCTCCTCCTCGGCGGATTCAACGGGCGGACTCCTGGCCTCATCGAGCTCGACCCGAGCGGCGCCACGATCGGCTGGAAGGCGTACGCCATCGGCCGGAACCGCCGCGCGGTCGCCGATTTCCTCGAGGAGAAGCTCCCCGAGAAGGCGAACGAGGAGACCGCGTTCCGCTTCGCGGTCCAGGCCGTGGCGGAGGGTTCACCGACACCGTTCCCGCCCGACGCGCTGGACGCCTCGATCCTCGAGCCGGAGTCGGAGCTCCGACGGCTCTCGACCGCCGAGGTCGCCCGCAGGGTCCAAGGGCTGTCGTTCATCGGCACGCCCGACAAGAAATCCGCGCCCCGGTAGGCACGCCCTCCGATGCCGGCAGCTCGGCCGACCCCGACGTTCTCTCCCGACGGGGCCCGCCGGCTTTTCGCCTACAACCGCGCCGTCCTCGACCGGTACGTCCGTCGCGTGCGCCGACTGCCGTGGAGGGCCGCGAGCCGACGACGCGGGATCGGCCATGAGTCGCTGTTCGACACCCTCGTCCACATCCTCAACGCGCACGAGGTCTGGCTCGTCTACATCGTCCGCGGACGGAACTCGGACCGGGTCCTCGAGCCGCTGTTCCGGGACGCGACTCGGCACCCGAAGAACTGGAAGGGGTTCGACGCATACTACCGCCGGGTCTGGGCGGGGATCGACGAGACGCTCGAGAGGCTCACCCCGCGGGACCTCGAGCGCCCGGTGAAGGCGTTCTGGATGCGCGGCCGATACACGCTCGGCGATGCGCTCCTTCAGACAACGTTCGAGCAGGCGCACCACCTCGGGGAGATCATCGGCGCCCTCTGGCAGGACGACCTCGAGCCACCGGCGATGACCTGGCTGGACACGAAGCGCGGGATCGCGGCCCGGCGTCGCCGCCGGACCTAGGGCTCCAGCTCCGCGTCCGCCCGGTCGAACTCGCCTCGGAGGCGGATGCGGCGGCGCGTCCGGTGGTACGTGACCGCGAACCGGTGCGCCTCGTCCCGGACCGCGCGCAGGAGGAGCATGGGGGCGGCGTTCGGGTGGGGGCGCATCGGCTCCGACCGGTCGGGCCGGTAGATCTCCTCCTCTCGCTTCGCGAGCCCGATCGCCGGGAGCTGGTCCCCCAGACCGAGGGCCGCGAGGCTGGAGACGGCGGCGGCGAGCTGCCCCGCCCCGCCGTCCACGACCAGCAGGTCGGGGAGCGGCTCCGACTCGGCCAGTC
Source organism: Thermoplasmata archaeon (assembly GCA_030038655.1). Taxonomy (GTDB): domain Archaea; phylum Thermoplasmatota; class Thermoplasmata; order Lutacidiplasmatales; family UBA184; genus Lutacidiplasma. The sequence goes on from JASHSP010000106.1 coordinate 26,853, forward strand.
GTCGGCGGTACCGTCGCTGGACCACCTCGGCGATCATCGCGAAGTCGTTCATCCCCGGAACGTTCCGGATCCGGAATCGCCGGTACTCCGATCGTTGGGGCATCCCCCGGACGAAGACCACGATCGAACCGACCGCGTCGGACCCCTGCAGGATCGAGATGTCGGTCCCCTCGATCCGGTTGGGGAGGGTCGGGAGCTCGAGCAGCGACTGGAGCGCGGCCAGGACCGAGCGGGGCGGCGGGCGGGCGACGACCTGGTCGACGGTCGCCCGGGCCAGGCGCTCGGCGAGGCCGGCGAGCGCCGCGTACCGGCCGGTCGGCCGGAACCGGACCTCGATGCCGCGCACACCGAACAGCTCGTCGATCGTCGTGTCGATCCCGGCGGGGCGGGGACCCGCGATGTAGATCCGGTCGGGGAGCTCGAGGCGGCCACCGTAGTACTGCGTCAGGAACTGGCGGATCACCTCTCCGGGCTCGGGGACGTCGTCGGCGGGGATCGCGACGAGGTGCGGCTCGGTGTGACGGACCTCCCCGTCCTCCACCCGGACGAGCCCCACGGCCACGCGGAGCGTCGACGGTTCCGTCGGGTAGGCAAGGCCCAGGACGTCGGCGCGCCCGGTGCCGGGGCCCACCACGGATTGCCGCTCCGCGAGCGCGCCGAGACCTCCGAGCGCGTCCCGCAGGAGGGCGGCGCGCTCGAACTCCTGTTTCGCCGCGGCGCGGCGCATCTCCTCTTCCACGGTCGGACGCACGGTCGCTACCTGCCCGCGGAGGATGTCGATCGCCCGGTCGACGTCCCGGCGGTAGGCCGCCGCGTCGATCAGGCCGACGCACGGGGCGCTGCAGACCCCGAGGTGGTAGTACAGGCAGGTCTCCTTCGGGAGGCGCACGCACCGGCGCAGGCGGAAGAGGTCGGCGAGCAGCCGCTCCGCCGCGCGGGCCTCGCGGACGCTCGTGTACGGGCCGAAGAGGAGCAGCCCCGCACGCCGCTTCGGGCGGCGGACGAGGAGGAGGCGGGGAAACTCCTCGTGGAGCGTGACCGCCAGGTACGGGAAGCTTCGATCGTCCTTCAGGAGGACGTTGTACGGCGGCTGGTACTGCTTGATGAGGCTCGCCTCGAGCAGCAGCGCCTCCCGCTCCGTGCGCGTCGGGACGAACTCGACGCTCGCGCTGCTCGCGACGATCGACCCGTCCTTCTCGATCCTCGCGCGGAGGTGGTCGAGGACGCGTCGGCGAAGGCTGGTCGCCTTCCCGACGTAGACGACCTCGCTGCCGGCGGACCGGAACAGGTACACCCCCGGGAGATCGGGTCCCGCCCGGAATCCTTCCCGCGTCGCGGCGGCGAGCTGGCTCGCCGGAACGAACGACGGGAGCTCGACGGGCACGCGGTCGGTCATGCCCGCGCGCGCGGAGCGGTCACGATCGGGGGTCGAAGATGCGGCGCGAGGAAGCGGCCGGTGTGCGACCGCGGCGACTTCGCGACCGACTCGGGGGTCCCGGCGACCACGACATGGCCGCCGGCCTCCCCGCCCTCGGGGCCGAGGTCGATCAACCAGTCGGCGCTCTTCAGGACGTCGAGGTTGTGCTCGATCACGACGATCGTGTTGCCGCCCGCACGGAGCCGGAACAGGACCTCGAGCAGCTTCTGCACGTCCGCGAAGTGGAGCCCGGTGGTCGGTTCGTCCAGCAGGAACAGGGTCCGTCCGGTCGGCGGCTTGGAGAGCTCGAACGCGATCTTGATCCGCTGGGCCTCGCCGCCGGAGAGTGTGGTCGCGCTCTGGCCCAGGCGGACGTAGCCGAGGCCGACGTCCTGGAGCAGCTGGAGCCGCGAGGCGATGCGCCGGTGATTCGCGAAGAAGCCGAGCGCCTCCTCGACGGTCATGCCGAGCACGTCGGCGATCGTCTTCCCCTTGAACTTCACTTCGAGCGTTTCCGAGTTGAACCGCTTCCCGCCGCACTCCTCGCAGACGACGTAGACGTCCGGCAGGAAGTGCATCTCGTAGCGGAGGACCCCGTCGCCCTCGCACGCTTCGCACCGGCCGCCCGCGACGTTGAAGCTGAAGCGCCCCGGGGCGAACCCGCGCGATTTCGCTTCGGGGAGACCCGCGAACAGCTCCCGCACGGGGGTCATGACGCCCGTGTAGGTCGCGGGGTTCGAGCGGGGCGTTCGCCCGATTGGGGACTGGTCGATCAGAAGCACGCGGTCGATCGCGTCGATCCCCTCGATGTAGTCGTGCCGGCCGGGGGCCTCGCGCCCCACGCCGAGGTGGCGACGGACCGCCCGGTACAGGATCTCCTCGAGGACGGTCGACTTGCCGCTTCCCGACACGCCGGAGAGCGCGACCATCACGCCGAGCGGGATCTTCACATCGTCCCCCTTCAGGTTGTGCTCGCGGGGGCCGTGGATCGTGAGCCACCGACCGGCGGGCGGGGCCCGGCGATCCGGCACCGGGATCGTCCGGCGGCCGGAGAGATACTCCGCGGTCAGCGACCGGGGGGTGCCGACGATTGCATCGGGGGTGCCCGAGTACAGCACCTCGCCGCCGTGCACGCCCGCGCCCGGACCGAGGTCGATCAACCAGTCGGCCTCGCGCATCGTCATCTCGTCGTGCTCGACGACCAGCAGCGTGTTGCCAAGGTCCCGCAGCGTCTTGAGGGTCGCCAAGAGCCGGGCGTGGTCGCGGGGATGGAGCCCGATGGACGGCTCGTCCAGGATGTAGAGCACCCCGACGAGCCCCGAGCCGATCTGGGTGGCGAGCGCGATCCGCTCCGCCTCCCCGCCCGACAGGGTGCCGGACGCCCGGTCGAGCGTGATGTAGGTGAGGCCGACGTTCTCCAGGAACCCCAGCCGGGCCCGGATCTCCTTCACGACCTGTCCGACGATCTGCTGGTCCCGCTCGAGGAGCGGCAGGTCACGAAACATCGCGGCGGCGGCGTCGACGGTCATCGCGGAGACGTCGGCGATCGACCGGCCCTCGACCGTCACGGCGAGGCTCGCCGGCTTGAGCCGGCGGCCGGTGCACGACCGGCACTTGACGAACGACATGAACCCGAGGTAGTACTCCTTCGCGCTCTCGCTCTTGGTCGCCTTCCACCGACGCTCGACCGTGGCCACCAGCCCCTCCCGGAGCCAGCCGGCCGTCCACCAGTGGCCCGGCCCGCGGACGCCGGGGCCGATCCCGCGCTCGGAGCCGTACATGAGCGCCCTCCACCCCTTCTCCGACAGCTGGCGCATCGGCCTGCGAAGGTCGTAGCCGAAGGCCTCCGCGAACCGGTGCAGGCTCGCGCCGTCCGGGGTCAGCCCCCAGACCGCGATCGCGCGCCCGAGAGGCTTGTCCTTGTCGGGGACGATCCGCTCGGGGTCGGCGTGGAGCGTGGCCCCGATCCCGAGGCATTCCGGGCAGGCCCCCATCGGATTGTTGAACGAGAACATCCGCGGAGTGAGTTCCTCGATGGAGAAGCCGCACCGCGGGCAGGCCCGTCGGCTCGAGAACGTCGTCCGCTGGGACCCCGGCCGCCGCAGCACGACCAGGCCGTCCCCCAGCTGGCGCGCGAGCGCCACGGACTCGGCGAGCCGGCTCGCCTCCTCGCCCGCGACCTCGATCGTATCGACGACCACCTCGATCGTGTGCTTCTTGTTCTTCTCGAGCCGAATCTCGCGTCCGGGGAGGCGGACCTCCACGCCGTCGATCACGAACCGGCGGTACCCCGACTTCCGCAGTCGCTCCATCACGTCGCGGTGCTCGCCCTTCATCGCGCGGACCACGGGCGCGATCACGTCGACCTTCTCGCCCCCGGCCTCGCGTCGCACCGCCTCGACGATCCGGTCGACCGACTGCGGCGCAATCTCCTCGCCGTCGTTCGGGCAGTGGGGAACGCCGATGCGGGCGAACAGGAGGCGAAGGAAGTCGTAGATCTCGGTCACCGTCCCCACGGTCGAGCGCGGGTTGCGGCTCCCGGCCCGCTGCTGGATCGCGATGGCCGGGGAGAGGCCCTCGATCGAGTCGACGTCCGGCTTGTCCATCTGGCCGAGGAACTGTCGGGCGTACGACGAGAGGCTCTCGATGTACCGGCGCTGCCCCTCCGCGTACAGCGTGTCGAAGGCGAGGGACGATTTCCCGGACCCGCTCACGCCGGTGATCACGATGAACCTCCCGCGGGGGAGGTCGAGCGACACGTCCTTGAGGTTGTGCTGACGCGCCCCCCGGATGCGGATGGCGGCGCTCGCTTCGGCCATCGTCCGGTCGTTCACCCGGGCAGCAGGGTGCGCACGGTCTCAGCCAACCGGTCGAGCACGTAGGTCTGGACCCGCTGCCCGAGCTCGGCGGAGGCGGGGCGCGTGTCGCCGATGACGCTCTCCGGCCACGCCTCCGGGGCCGGGGCACCGGGCACGAACGGGCTGTGGCGGTACTCGACGACCGGCCGCTCGGGTCCCACCGTCTCGGGCGCGACGGCCAGAACGCGGGACGTCTCGAGGAGTCCCGCGTGCCCGTCGGTCGGCGGCGACTCCTTGCCGCGCAGCTCGTAGACGAAATCGTAGTCGGAGAGCACGACGATCCGGGCGGTCGGCTCGTTCCGCACCGCGCGGTCCGCCGCCTCGCGCAACGCGGCCATGTGACCCCGCTCGGCGTGGCCCGAGAGCACCAGCAGCCGGCGCACGCCGCTGCGGACCAGCTCGCGGAGGACGCCCTCCGCGTGCGTCTCCAGCTCGCCGATCGACAGCGACACGGTCCCCGGGAATCGGCGCGCGCCGGGCGCCGACCCGTAGGCGATCGTGGGCGCGACGAGGGCGTCCACCCGCTCGGCGAGAGCGAACGCCGTCACTTCCGCTTGGATCTGGTCCGCCCCCAGCGGCAGGTGGGGACCGTGCGCCTCGAGAGCGCCCACGGGCAAGATCACGAGCGGGTTGGAGGCCAACCGGCGCTCGAAGGAGCGCGAATCGAGGTCGAGGAGCCGTCGAGAGGGTTTCACACCGGAACGACCGAGGCGGGATATTTAACGCGGGCCGAGAGGTCGAGGAACGC
>JASHSP010000107.1 GCA_030038655.1 Thermoplasmata archaeon
CCCGATAGCCCGACACTCAACGTGACCGAGCCGCCGACCTGTGTCGTCGTCACGTTCGCCGACAACGTTGCCACGAGCGAAGACTCAACCGTGATCGTCACGGTCGCGTCCGAAGTGCTTCCCACCGCGTCCGTCGCGTTCAGGTAGATCGTGCAACTGCCCGCGGCCACCGGGGTGAACACATCGCCCGCGAGACCCGCGCAGCCCGCCTGCAACGTGTACGTCACTGGCTCCACCCCGCCCGATAGCCCCACGCTCAGCGTGACCGAGCCGCCGACCTGCGTCGTCGTCACGTTCGCCGACAACGTTGCCACGAGCGAAGACTCAACCGTGATCGTCACGGTCGCGTCCGAAGTGCTTCCCACCGCGTCCGTCGCGTTCAGGTAGATCGTGCAACTGCCCGCGGCCACCGGGGTGAACACATCGCCCGCGAGGCCCGCACAGCCCGCCTGCAACGTGTACGTTACCGGTTCGACACCGCCCGATAGCCCCACGCTCAGCGAGACCGAGCCGCCGACCTGCGTCGTCGTCACGTTCGCCGACAACGTTGCCACGAGCGAAGACTCAACCGTGATCGTCACGGTCGCGTCCGAAGTGCTTCCCACCGCATCCGTCGCGTTCAGGTAGATCGTGCAACTGCCCGCGGCCACCGGGGTGAACACATCGCCCACGAGACCCGCGCAGCCCGCCTGCAACGTGTACGTCACTGGCTCCACCCCGCCCGATAGCCCCACGCTCAGCGTGACCGAGCCGCCGACCTGCGTCGTCGTCACGTTCGCCGAGAGCGTGGCGACCAGCGCCGGCTCGACCGTGATCGTCACGGTCGCGTCCGAAGTGCTTCCCACCGCATCCGTCGCGTTCAGATAGATCGTGTAGATGCCCGGCGCGGTGGGCGTAAAGGTCGTGCCCGAAAGTCCCGGCCCGCTTGCTTGGATCGTGTAGGTCACCGGGGCCACCCCGCCCGAGAGGCCAACCGTCAGGGACACCGACCCGCCGACCTGCGTCGTCGTCACGTTCGCCGCCAACGTAGCGACCAAGCCAGACTCGACGGTCACAACGGTCGTCGTCCGGAACACGCTACCGACCGAGTCCGTCGCGTTCAGGTAGAACGTGTACGTCCCCGCGCTCGCCGGACTGAAGCTGTAGCTTCCGCTCGCCGCCGTCCCGGAATCGACCGTCGACCCGCCGACCTGGAGGGTCCACGAGTACGGGGCCACTCCGTTCGACAGGCCGATCGACACCACCGACGCCGTCCCGACCTGCGTCGGGTTCGGCGCTGCGCTGAGCGACCCCGTCAGGGCCACGTTGACCGTCACGGTCACGGAGGCGTCCGAAGTGTCTCCGATGCTGTCCGTCGCGTTGAGGTAGAACTTCGGGGAACCTGAGGTCAGGGGAGTGTAGACGTACCGGTAATCGTTCGGCCCTCCGGTAGCGCCCGTGAGGTTAGCCGAGGAGCCGGTCTTGGTCAACGTCCACGTGACGGGCGAGAACCCGCCCGTGATGTTCAGGTAGAGGGTCACCGGCGCCCCCACTTGCGTGGTCCTCGGGTACGCCGCGAGCGTTGCCGACAAGGCCGGAACGAAACTGATCGCCTTCGAAACGCTGGCTCCGCTCACGGTTACAGTCCCCGACGACGGCTCGGCTTCGTACCCGGATGCGCTCGCCGTGAACCCGTACGTCCCATACGTCTCGTTGTAGGTGTGAGTGGCCAGTTTCTGGGACTCCGTTACGGCCGTGCAGACGTCCCCTGAGCCGGTGGTAAAGACGCACTCGGCGCTACCGGTGTGCGGGGTCTGGACCACGGTCCATGTAGTGCCGCTGGGGAGGCCGGACTCGGTGTAGGTGACGGGGAACGTCATGGTGTTCTGAGTGAAGTTCCCAGCGTCGAGCGCGCCCCAACCGTCGTCGGCATCCCACGTGCCGTTCGCGAAGGCGCCGTACGTGGTCTGCGACTCCGCGTTGTGGTAGAGGGTGATCCCGTAGAACGAGTGGAGGGAGAGGTCTCCCTTGATCTCAAGCTGTCCCTGCGCGTAGAATGCGGGGTCGACGAACCCGACCTTGGGCTGTCCCACCTTGTGGAGGGCGTAGTCGACCGATGCAATCAACCCTCCCAAGGCCTGGGCGGAGATGCTCGTTCCGATGAAGTACGTACCTTCGATGGTAGTCGCTCCGGTGTCGCTCGGGGCGACCTCCGTGCAGTTCGACGCAATCCAGCAAGTGACGTTGAGGGAATACACGCCTTCCTCGAGGTTGACGAGCGTGTCGTTCGCAATCGCGGCCACGTCGGAGAGCGCTCGACCCGGAGTGGCGAGGATGCCCACGATCGTAGCATGAGCGTTCACGGACTTGTTCTGCCAGGTCGGGGCGTAGTAACTGGAGGCCGAGGCGACGCCCCCGACGGTACCATAAGTGGACGTGAAGCCGTCGACGTCGCCGTCAGGCTCGTACCAAGTGATCTCCCCGCGCCCCACGCCGTAGTACGGGGCCGCGGCGCTCGCAAGCTCCGGAGGGAGCATGCGGTTGAGGCGAGTCTCGTTGATGACGAGGGTTGTCCCGCCGACGGCGATGGTTCCTTCGTTATCGTACGCGGCCTCGGCCGGGGGGTCGATGGTGTTGCCGCCGCCGTCGCCCGACGCGCCGAGGACCGTGATGCCGAGAGCCTGAGCGGTCTCCAGATCGTTCTGCCAGGTCGTCCCGAGGCTTCCGGTGGTCGTCCAGGAGTTCGCGATGACCGATGTGTTGTTCAGGTCGGCTCGGTTCAGCGCGGTGTCCGAACCACCGGTCGTGCTCCACTCGGAGGGGGTCCCCGGGCTGAGGATGTCCGCCATGCCGGTCTCGATCGTCGTGGTTGAACTTCCCTGGCCGAAGACCTGGAAGATGTTCGCCCCCGGCGCCAGGGATCCTTCCATCGAGACGTCTAGCGTGTTCTCTCCCTCGTCCCCGTCGGAGTTGCACGAGGCGGAGTAGCCCTGGTCGCTGGGGCTTGAGCCGGCCGTCCAGAAGTAGGTGCTCGAGCCCGACTGCGCCATCGATACGGCTCGGGGCATCGGCTCACCCTTCGGTATGGTGAAGTTCCAGTATGTCGTGACGTCGGGCATATCGAAGTCCCACGAGTAGTCGGACGTCGACCCCGTATGGCAGAAGGAGTTCCCGTCGGTTCCCGTCGTGCCCGTAGCCATCTTGTCCGTCCAGAGGAGGGCGGCGACGGTTGCGTTGACGGGGTAACCGTACTCTGCGAAGAGGCTGGTCTCGTTGTACGCTACCTGTAGATCCGCCCCGGTGATGAACTCACCGCAGGTGGTCGTGTCACAGGTCTTACCGGCTTCGTTGCTGAGATTGAGGTTGACCGGTTCATCGTAGGTATGCCCGCTCACGTTCGTGCCGGTGAAGGGGTTTTTAGCGGTCCCTGGCGCCCCCGGGTTCAGAAGTGCGCGATGGGAGACCGTCGACGGGCCCGGTCCGGCGAGTACCGTACCGATCCCCGACTCAAGTTGCTCCGTCACGAGCTGGGAATCCGGGTGGTTCAGGTACTCCGAGTAGTTGCTGAACCCCTGAACTTCGGCGATGTACGGAAGGAGGGGAGCAGGGAGCTCCGGGGTGGAGAGCGGCGCGTAGTACGGTTGACCCGACGCAGAAACGAAGGAGCCGAGGGCAGTGCCGAATATCGACTGTACCTGTGCCGAGGTTGCTTGGAAGCTGAGCGACAACCTATCCGCGGAGGGGGTAAGCTGGCTGACTCCAAAGGTTTGCAGATAGTCGACCAACGAATTGTAAACCGCCGGGTTCCCTCCGTACTCGGAGTCGAACTCCGCGTGCGTCAAGTACTGATGGTACTCCGGTGAGGCAGGGTTGGACAGTTCGGAAAGGAACTGTTGAAGTTCGGAGGCGTTCGAAAAATCGAGACTGATGAGAATCTCAGTGGTGGCGAGGGGGTCGACTTGGGCCAGATTCGCGGGCCCCAGATAGGCCGACCCGACGAGACCGGGGCCGGCTTCCTGATCTGGAACGGGTACTTGGGCCGCTGCGCTAAGCTCCGCGGGGGTCCACGCCGAAGCGGGCGCTGACGGTGTACTCGTCACCGGGCCGGCCCCCGCCGATGCCTGCGATCCAGTGCTCTGGAACGCCGCGCCTATTCCGAAGCCCACGGTCATTATCACGACGATGGCGACTATCCCCACACCCTTCCAAAGTCCCTTCATTGGCTTACCCGGAGTCCCCGCCGCGCGGGGACCGGAGCGAGAACGGCGACCTGCTAGTTAAATCCGTACGGTGGCGGGAGCGTTCCTGGAGTTACGACGCGCGCGGGTGCGGCAATCGACCCCCGGGTTCTCAGATTCCAAAGCTCGCGGGGGACCGTCCGTGGGACGTACAAGGACGAGTTCGAAGGGTCGGACCAACCAAGTGGCACAAGGGCGTTTCGGCGAGACCATGTCCGTGCCTTACGCCGACCGGACTCGACGGTAGCTCCGGACAACCGCTACAACGCGAACATGGCGTTCGGTTCGCTCTCGGTCAGACCCTGATCGGAGAATTCTGAGGGAGGACTTCGCGGCGCGAAGTCGCTACGACCGCAATGTCGGCTCGCCCGGCGTCCGGCTTCGACAAGCCGAAGTCCATGTGCGTCGTTTGCGCGGCGCGATCGCGGACATGGAGCGGAACTCCGGACCTTCGAACACGGGATCGGTCAGCCGAGCCAAGATTCCCGACGGGGGGGTTTCACGACCGGAAAACGCATTTCGCGTACACGCATCGGCCACTCACGTTCGGGAAAATGGACTTGGTTTACCGTCAGAGAATCGCCCGTCGCCTAGCATCAATCTAAGAACCCCCGTCGACCATTCTCTGGGCATGCGAGCCACCGGGAATTCCGCGCGACCGACGGCAACCGAATGGCACCCGATTCCTGATCCCGAGGGACGGTACTCGAGCGGGATCGCCGACTTCGATCGACTGCTCGGCGGCGGGTTCAAGCGGGGCAGCATGGCCCTTTTCGGCTTGGATGCGACCGTGGGTCTCGACGACCTCGACCTCCTCCTCTTTCCTACGTACCTCAACTTTCTCTATCGGTCGCGAGGCATCCTCTCGATACTCCCCTCGCGGGACTCGCCGCACGAGTTCCGGAGTCGCCTGACGCGTTACGTGACCCGTCGCAGGTTCGACACGCGCGTGCGGATCTGCGACTACGTTGGCGAGGACGAGGGGGCGCCGTTCGTCGTGTCGCTCAAGACCGAGTACGGAGGGAAGCCCGACCCGAAGAAGCGAAAGCTCGCGGCGACCCAGGTCGTCGCGGCCGAGAAGGCAGTCCAGGGGAGTCGCGGTAAAACGTTCCTCGAACTCTGCGCCTTCGAGGTGTTCGACACGCTGCTCGGGGGTGAGAAGGCGACGCAGGCGTTCTTCTACGGCGTCAAGCGCGCGCGTCAGCGCGACAACCTGGTGATCGGGCTGCTGGGCCCCGGGCTCTCCTGCGCCGCGGGCGTGCGACGTATGGCCGACACCGAGTTCGAGCTCCGACGGGAGGACGTCGGGTTGATCGTCCGGGGCGTCCGACCGTCCTTTCCGGGGTTCGTGGTGACGGGTGACACGGTTGGTGGTGCGCCGCACGTGGCGTTCGTGCCTCGCCCGGACTGAGCGGGCGGAGCTAGGAACACGAAGATGTACGCAACGGCCGACGTCGGCGGGTTGGTTCGGGATCTGCACGGACGCATCGGGGGAGTCGCCACGGCCGCGGTCTCGCGCCAGGGCGCGGTGCTGTTCGCCCAACTCCCCGAGGGAGCGCACGCGGAAACGCTCGCGATCATGTGCGCCACCGCATTTGGCGCGGCCGCGGCCGCTCGATCGGAGCTGGGGAAAGATGCTCCGCAGCGGGTCCTCATCCAGGGCACGGGATCCACCGCGGTAATCGTACCGTACGGGTCGAACGCAATCCTGATCTCG
>JASHSP010000108.1 GCA_030038655.1 Thermoplasmata archaeon
GGAGGAAGGAGAACTGCGGGACCTTCACGCCCCAGCGACCCGCGGGGAGCGGGGCGAGCCCCTCGCGAACGAGGAACTGCACGTTGAACGGGCCCCGGATCTCGAGACGGCGGGCGAGCCGCTCGGCGGCGTCGACCAGATGCGCCTGCACCTCGGCCGGGGTGTGGCGCGGCGGCAGGCAGAAGATCGCATCGCCCGAGTGCACCCCGGCCCGCTCGACGTGCTCGAGGATCCCGGCGACGAGGACGCGGTGCCCGTCGGAGATCGCATCGAGCTCGACCTCGTCGGCGCCCTCGACAAACTTGGTGATGACCACCGGATGCTCGGGCGAGACGCGGGTCGCCTCGGTGAGGAAGCGGGCGAGGTCCTGCCGGCCCGCGATGACGCGCATCGCCTGTCCGCTGAGCACGTACGACGGGCGGACGAGGACCGGGAAGCCGACGTCGTCGGCGAACGCCTCGGCCTCGTCGAGGGTCGTGAACGCCCGCCACGCCGGCTGCGGGATCCCCAGCTCCTCCAGGAGGCGCGCAAACTGGGCGCGGTCCTCGGCCGCGTCGATCGACGCGGGCGCTGTTCCCAGGATGGGCACGCCGCACGCGTGGAGGAGCGGGGTCAGGTTCTGCGCCAGCTGGCTCCCGACGCACGTCACCACCCCGCGGAACCCCTCGAAGTCGACCAGGTCGCGGACCCGCTCGAGGGTGATCTCCTCGAAGTAGAGGCGGTCGGACCGGTCGTAGTCGGTCGATACCGTCTCGGGGTTCGAGTTGAGCAGCGCGACTCCCGGAACGCCCTCGGCGCGGAGCCCATCGACGAGGTTCATGGTCGACCAGTCGAACTCCACGCTCGACCCGATCCGGTACGGCCCCGCGCCGAGGACCAGGACCGAGCCGGCCGGGACGGGAGTCACGTCATCGGCATCGGCGCGGTAGGTGAGATAGAGGTAGTTCGTCCGGGACGGCCACTCGCCGGCCAGCGTGTCGATCATGCGGACCCGGGGCCGGATCCCGCCCGCGGTCCGGCGCTGGCGCACGGCTTCCTCGTCCAGGCGCGCCGCCCGGGCGATCGCCCGGTCGGAGAGCCCCAGCTCCTTCGCCTGACGGAGGAGCGGGAGCGGGAGGTCCCCGCCGGGGACGCTCTGGAGCGAGCGGTGGGTCCGCTCGACCTCGGCGAGGCAGTCGACGAACCACCGGTCGACGCCCGCCACCTGGGCGATCCGCCCCGCCTCGAGGCCGGCCCGGAGGCCTTCCAAGATGACGAGGAGGACCTCCGGTGTCGGCTCCCGGAGGCGCTCCAGGATCTCCGCGGCGGGGCGACACGCGGAGGGCGGGACGAGCTCGGAGCGGGGGTCGCTCATGCGCACCGCCTTGAGCATCGCCTCGGGGAACGACGCCCCGATGCCCATGACCTCGCCGACACTCTTCATCGCGGGTCCGAGGCGGCGGTCGGCCCGCTCGAACTTGTCGAGGTCCCAGCGAGGCAGCTTCACGACGACGTAGTCGAGTGCCGGCTCGAAGCAGGCGGTCGTCACGCCGGTCACCCGGTTCTTGAGCTCGGGGAGGGTGTAGCCCAGCGCGAGCTTCGCCGCCACGTAGGCGAGCGGGTAGCCGGTCGCCTTGCTCGCTAGCGCGCTCGACCGAGAGAGCCGGGCGTTGATCTCGATCGCGTAGTACTCCTCGCTCGCGGTGTCGAGGCAGAACTGGATGTTGCACTCGCCCACGATCCCGCACTTCTCCACGGCGCGGAGCGCCGCCTGGCGGAGCATCTGGTACTCCGCATCGGTGAGCGTCTGGCTGGGGGCAACGACGACGTTGTCGCCGGTGTGGACGCGCATCCCGAGCACATTCTCCATGTTGCAGACGGTGATCGCGTTCCCCCGCCGGTCGCGAACGACCTCGTACTCGAGCTGCTTGAACGTCCCGACGTACCGCTCGAGGAGCACCTGGCCGACGGGGCTCACCCTCAGTCCCCTCTCGACGACCTCGCGAAGCTCCGCGGGCGTGCGGGCGACGCCGCCGCCCTTCCCTCCGAGGGTGAACGCGACGCGCACCATCACGGGATAGCCGAGGGACTCGACGGCCTGCTGGGCCTCCGCGAGGGAGTACACCGCCTGGCTGGGGAGGGTCGGCACCCGGGCACTGCGCATCGTGGTGACGAACTTCGCCCGGTCCTCGGTCGCGCGGATCCCCCACAGGGGAGTGCCCAGCACCCGTGTCCCGGAGCGGCGCAGGGCACCGCGGCTCGCGAGGCCGACGCCGCAGTTGAGCGCCGTCTGCCCGCCGAAGCCCAGCAGGATCCCGTCGGGATGCTCCGCCTCGAGGATCGGCTCGACGAACTCGGGGACGAGGGGCTGGAAGTACACGCGACCGAGGCGAGGCGGGTCCGTTTGCAGCGTCGCGATGTTGGGATTGACCACGATCGCGTAGACGCCCTCCTCCTCGAGCGCCTTGAGGCACTGGCTGCCGGAGTAGTCGAACTCGCCCGCCTCCCCGATCTTGAGGGCCCCGGAGCCGAGCAGGATGACCTTCTCCGGAAGTTCGGGGGTCATGCCTTCCGCTTCACCTTGCCGACGAACTCATCGAAGACGAACCCCGCCTCCTGGGGGCCCGGGTGCCCTTCGGGGTGGCCCTGGAGCGCCAGAAGCCGGCCCGACCGGTCCCTCAGTCCCTCGAGCGTACCGTCGTCCGGGTTGGTGGCCCAGGGGACGAGCCCCGTCCCCTGGAGGGAAGCCGGGTCGACGGCGTACCCGTGGTTCTCACTGACGATGAGCGCCCGTCCCTCCGGGAAGCACACCGTCTTGTTCTGCCCGCGGTGGCCGAACTTGAGCTTGAACGTCCGCCCGCCGCGCGCGATCGCGAGGAGCTGGTGACCGAGGCAGATCCCGAGCGTGGGCAACGCGCGGGTCGAGGGCCGCCGCAGTTCCTGGATCGTCGTGTCCAGCTGCGCGGGGTCTCCCGGGCCATTGGCCACCAGAAGGCCCGCGACCGGTCGCCCGTCCCAGCGCGTGGGCACCTCGTGGTCGTACGGGAGACGGAGCACGGAGACGCCCCGGTCGAGCAGGGCCCGGGAGATGCTCGCCTTCGCGCCGCAATCCAGGAGGGCGACGATGGGACCCCCGTTGCGCGCGAGCAAGGTGGGCGCCCGGGGAGCGACCTCGGGCATGTAGTCAATGTCGCCGTAGGCGGGAGCCCGGCGGATGACCTGCCGAAGCTCGTCGTCTCCCGGCCGGTCGTCCCGGGGCCCCACGTCGAGCACGCCGCGGACGACGCCGTGGGTCCGGAGGTGCTCCGTGAGACGTCGTGTGTCCACCCCCCGGATCCCGGGCACTCCCTCCTCGGCGAGCCACCGCTCCAGCGACCGTCGGCTGGCCCAGTGGTGGGGCGCGGTCACGCCGCGCACGACCACGCCGCGGACCTGGACCTCTCCGCTCTCGAAGCCCACGGGGAGCCCGTCCGCGTCCTGGCGGCCCGCCGGCGGGACGCCGTAGTTCCCGAGGAGCGGA
>JASHSP010000109.1 GCA_030038655.1 Thermoplasmata archaeon
ACAACGCCTCCTTGGCGATCTCGACGTGCCGGTCGGCGAGGTCGTGCCAGACGAAGGTGTGGAGCGCGGTCGCGGCGCGCGACGGCTCGAACTCCGCGAGCGCGGCGGTCGCTTCCGCGGCGGTGCGCTGGTACCGCTCGAGGATCCAGCGGTTCTCGAGGGCGCTCGACGGCCCCATCGCGGGCGGGGCGGCGGGCGACGGAGTGCCGGGCGGGAGGTGCCCGAGGGCGAATCGCGTCAGGTTCCACAGCTTCGTCAGGAAGTTCCGGCCCCCGTCCAGGGTCGCCGGGCCGAACGACGAGTCCTCCTCCGTGGGGTTCGGGAAGACGAGGGCGAACCGGAGGGCGTCGGCCCCGCGCTCGCGGATCACCTCGAGAGGGTCCGGGGAGTTGCCGAGGTGCTTCGACATCCGGTGCCCGGCCTCGTCCCGCATCATGCCGGTGAAGTAGACGTCCGAGAACGGCCGGTCTCCCGTGAACCGGTAGCCGGCCATCATCATCCGGGCGACCCAGAAGAACATGATGTCCCGGCCCGTGACCAGGACGTTCGTGGGATAGTACCGGGCCAGGTCGGCGGTCGGCTCCGGCCACCCCAGCGCCGCGAACGGCCACAGCCACGAGGTGAACCAGGTGTCGAGCACGTCCGGGTCCGCCCCCAGCTCCCGGCCATGGCAGGCCGGGCACTCCGTCGGTACCTCGACGGTCGCGACCGCCTCGCCGCACGACCGGCAGTAGTGGACGGGGATCGGATGGCCCCAGAGCACCTGCCGCGAGACGCACCAATCCTGGATCTCTTCCATCCACCGGAAGAACGTGCGGTTCCATCGCTCGGGGTGGATCCGGATCTCCCCCCGCCGCACGGCCTCCACGACCGGTGCGGCGAGCGGGGCCATGCGCACGAACCACTGGGTCGAGAGGCGGGGTTCGATCACGGCCTCGGACCGCTCCGACCGGGCGACCGAGTGCTTGTACCGGGTCCGGCGCTCGAGCCGCCCCTCGCGCTCCAGGCGCTCGATCGCCTTCGCCCGGGCGGCGTCGCGGTCGAGCCCCCGGAACTCGGACGGCACGCCGTCACCGACCATCCGCGCGGTCTCGTCGAAGATCTCGACCGGTGCCGCGAGCTCCGGATGGCGGAGGGCGATGTCGCGGTCGACGACGTCGTGGCGCGGCGTGATCTTGAGCGCACCGGCCCCGAACAGCGGGTCGACCGCGGCGTCCGAGATCACCGGCACGCGTCGACCGGTCATCGGTACGACGACCTCCCGGCCGACCTCGCCCCGATGGCGCTCGTCGTCCGGATGGACCGCGACGGCGACGTCTCCGAAGATCGTCTCCGGGCGGACCGTGGCGACCAGGACTCCACCGGGCGAGCCGTCCGCCCAGGGATACCGGACGTAGAGGAGGTCGCCTTCCTCCTCCGAATGAACGACCTCGAGGTCGGAGACCGCGGTCCGGAGCCGGGGGTCCCAGTTGACCATCCGCTCCCCGCGGTAGACGAGGCCCGCGCGGAACAGGGAGACGAAGACCTCCCGCGTGGCCCGAACGCTCGCCGCGTCCATCGTGTAGCGGTACCGGCTCCAGTCGACCGAGAACCCGCCCGCCCGGATCTGTTCGAGGATGCGTCGCTCGTGCTCCGTCTTCCACCGCTCGATCGCGGCGAGCGCCGCGTCGCGGGGCAGGTCCTCCAGCAACGTTCCCTCCCGCTGGAGCCGACGGCGGACCTCGACCTGCGTGGCGAGCCCGGCGTGGTCGACGGCGGGGACCCAGAGCGTCGCCTCCCCCCGCATCCGGTGGTGGCGCGCGAGGACATCCATGACCGTATTCCCGAGCATGTGGCCGAGGGTCAGCACTCCCGTCACGTTGGGCGGCGGGAGCACGAGCGAGAAGCCGACGCTTCCGGGGCCCTTCGGCGCCTTGAAGACGCCCGCGCGGTCCCACTCCGATTGCCAGCGCGCCTCGATCGACCCCGGCTCGAAGCGGGACGGAAGGGTCGGCGTGCTCAGGGCCCTCTCCTCCCCAGTATGAGCGGGGCGACGACGGCAAGCTCCGTGAGAGAGACCGCGGCCATGGCGACGAAGCCGTACACCTCGTCGAGGACGAGGGGGGCCGCGGCGAGAGCGAGGCCGGGGAGCGCGATCAGGAGGGCCGACCACGCCCCGCCGTACAGGTTGGGGACGGGGACCCCCCGGGCCCGGGCCCATCGGAACAGGATCCCGAGCTCAAGGAGGCCCGCCGCGAGCACGGCGGGGAGCTCCGCGGCGATGAACCCGGCGAAGACCCACGGGGCGGGAACGCGGAGCAGCGTGATCCCGAGCACGATCAACCCGGCGAGGAGATAGACCGTGACGACCAGCGCCGCCTTGCCGAGGATCACGCTCCGATCGGAGAGCGGAAGGGCCCGGCCGTAGGAGAACGCGAGCACTTCGATTGAAAAGAAGGCGGGGCCAAAGAAGGTTGCGAGCAGGGCGGCGGAGACGACGGCCGCGAGGCCGAGCCCCTCGGCCGTGCCGGCGCCGCGAGCGTCCGCCAACGTGACGAGCCCGATCGCCACCGAATCGAGTATCGGGAGCAGGAGGAGGAACGCATACCCCGGGGTCCGGCTGGCGGTCCGGAGGTCCTTTGTCAGGACCGCAACGGACGGACGTTGGGGGCGGAGGACGTACTCCGGGGCGGGCCCGGGCGCCGGGACCGCGGCGGGAAGCCGTCCCACCGACCGGACCGAGTCGAAGACCCACCGCGACGCGAAGAGGGCGAGAAGGAGGTACCCGGCCGAGGCGACCGCCAGCTCGAGCCACCCGGCCCCGCTCAGCGACCAGCCGAGGGGGCCGCGGGCCCCGAGCGCCGGCAGCATCGCGAGGGTGAACGGGTAGGCCGCTTCCAGGGTCGGGAGGAGCCCGCGGACCGTCCCGGACGCGGCGTAACTCAGCACCGTGAAGAACGCCGGGCCGGCGGAGACGAACCCGAGGAGCGCGACCGCGGGCACCAGCCAGAGGAGGAGGTGGGCCCAGCGCACGAGGCTGCGACCGCCCCCGCCGCGGGAGCCCTGGATCTTCCGCGTGAAGTACCGGCCGGTGACGAACGACAGGGCGAGGGAGAACGCGATCACGGTCGCGACGCCGGGAAGGACGGCGAACCCGGCGAGCGGACCGAGCGCAACGCCCACGAAGACCGGCGTGACGATCAGGATCGCGAGGATCGGCACGTCGAACAGACGGAGGTAGACGAGGCCCGCGATCCGGCGAAGGGTCGCCTCGTCGATCGGGAGCGACTCGAGTACGGGGAGCGCGCCCGAGCTCAGGAGGACCGGGAGTACCTGGAGCCCGGTCCACCAGAGGAGGGCCACGTCGATGCTGTAGAGGCCGGTCAGGACACCGGCATCGAACGCGGCGGGAGGGAGGTGGTAGGCGGTGAGGGTTGCGGTGGCGTTCGGACCCGCCCGGAGGAGCGCGGCCGCGCCGAGAGCGAGCAACGCCAGGACGAGGCCGATGAGCCCCTTACTCTGCATCGTGCGCGCCGCGGCCTTCGGGGCGAGCTCCCGGGGGGGACCGGGCGGCGCGAGGTTCCCCTGGCGGAAGGCGTAGACGGCCTGGAAGGAGACCTCCGCGAGCGGCGTGCGGCTCAGCCGCCACGCCTCCTTCCATCCCATCCTACGGCCCTTCCAGGAGCGCGACGGCCGCCGTGAGCCCCTCGTCCTCTTCCGTGAGCCGGAGGAACACCTCCTCCAGCGACGCGTCGCCCTGGGCCACCCGCGCGCGGAGCTCGCCGAGCGTCCCCTCGGCGCGCAGCACGCCGCGGTCCAGGATCGCGATGCGGTGGCAGAGCTCCTCCGCGACCCCCATGGTATGCGTCGAGAAGAGCGCGGCGCGCCCCTCGACCGCGACGTATCGGACGAGGAGGTCCTTGACGATCCGAACGCTTCGGGGGTCGAGGGCGTTGAGCGGCTCGTCGAGCACCAGGAGCTGCGGATGGTGGAGGAACGCCGCGATCAGGAGCACCTTCTGGCGCGTTCCGCTCGAGAGCGCGGCGATCGGTTCCTCGAGTTCGGATTCCAGCCGGAACGCCGCGGCGTACGCCCGCATCCGTTCCGTGGCCGCGGCCGGCGCGAGGCGGCGTACCCCCGCCACGAACTCGAGGAACTCCCGCGGGGTGAGCGCCTCGTAGAGGAGCGACGTCTCGGGGACGTAGCCGATCCGTTCCTTCGCGAGCGTGCTGTCGGCGATCGTGTCGAGCCCGAAGACCCGGATCCGGCCCGAGCGCGGGCGCAGGAGCCCCACCACCGACTTGATCGTGCTCGACTTTCCGGCGCCGTTCGACCCGAGGAGCCCGTAGATCGCCCCCGGCCGTACGGTGAGGGAGAGGCCGTCCACGGCCCGCCGTTCGCCGTAGTCGACCGTGAGGCTCTCGATCGCGAGGGGCAACGTGGGGTCGTTCGGGCGCGCCTCGCTCATCCGACCCGCCCCGAACGACCCCGCCCCATCCCGCGCGCCGGGGCCTACCTCGAACGAACGAGCGGGAACAGGATCACGTCCTTGATCGAGGCCGTTCCGGTGAGCGCCATCACGAGGCGGTCCACGCCGAGGCCGATTCCGGTGCACGGGGGAAGCCCGTACCGCAGCGCGCGGACGAAGTCGGCGTCGTAGGCGTAGACGTCGTCGCCGCGCTCGCCCAGCTGCTCGCGGAACCGCTGTTCCTGCTCGTCCGCGTCGTTCAGCTCCGTGTACGCGTTCCCGAGCTCGTACCCCGGGTAGAACACCTCGAACCGCTCGACCCGTCCCGGCTTCGACCGATGGCGCTTGGCGAGGGGTGTCGTGACCGCGGGGTGGTCGACCACGAACGTGACGCGGTCGAACGTCGGCTCGACGTAGTGCTCGAACAGCTTGTCGAGGAAGGTGCCGGTCGACGATCGGTCGGGGACGGTGGACCCGGCCTCGCGCGCGAGTTCCCGCAGCTCGTCGCGGCCCTTCGCGAGGAGGTCGCGGACGCCCATCCGCTTCTCGAGCTCGTCCACGAAGTCGACCGTCGGGAACGGCGTTCGGAACGCCTCCGCTCCCTGGCGGGCCGCCGGGGATTCCGGCAACAGGTCGACCGCCCGCGCCGCGAGCCGCTCGAACAGGCCCTCGGTGAACCGACGCATGTCGTGGTAGTCGGCGTACGCCCAGTATGCCTCCAGCTCCGTGAACTCGGGCGAGTGCGTCGAGTCGAGGTCCTCGTTCCGGAACGACCGGCCGAGCTCGTAGACCTTCTCGAGCCCGCCCACGAGGAGCCGTTTCAGCGGAAGCTCGAGCGCGATGCGGAGGCGGACGTCCTCGTCGAGGTAGTGCGATCGGGTGACGAACGGGGCGGCGGCCGCCCCGCTCGCCACGGGCAAAAGGACCGGGGTCTCCACCTCGGTGAATCCCGCGGCGTCGAAGTAGCGGCGGATCTCCCCCAGGAGCGCCGCGCGCGCCCGGAACCGTTGCCGGGTCTCGGGGGACGACATCAGGTCGAGGTACCGGCTCCGGATCCGTTCCTCGACGTCCTGGAGCCCGTGGTACTTCTCGGGTGGGGGAGAGACGGCCTTGGCGAGGAGCGTGAGCGATCGAACCTCGAGCGACGGCTCGCCGCGGCGCGACACGGCGGCGACCCCGTCAGCCCCGAGGATGTCTCCCGGGTCGAGGTCGGCGAGCCACGCACGATACTCCTCCTCTCCCACGAGGTCCGCGCGGAGCAGCAGCTGGAGCGACCCGTCCGCGTCCTCGAGGTCGGCGAACGCCGTCTTGCCGTGCTCCCGGAAGGCCTTGAGCCGGCCGGCGACGCGGAACGCACGCTTCGGGTCGGACTCGCCGGGGCCGAGCGCCGCGGCGGCGGAACGGACGGCCGACGAGGGGACACGGCCCGCGAACGACCAGGGGTACGGCTCCTTTCCCGCGCTCCGGAGGCGGGCGACCTTGGCCCGCCGTTCCGCCTCGAGGCGCGTCTCCTCCACCGTCGGTCCCCGGAGGTCCGAGGGGGGTCGGGTAGAAAATGGCTATCGACGGAGCGGCGTCACGACGCGGGGTGCTCGAGCGAAAGCCGTTCGACGCCCGCGGCCCGGTAGAGGGCGAGCTGTTCCGGGGCCGCGGGCTCCTTCCCCGCGGGCCGGGCCGGCTCGTGCAGCAGCAGGAACGTGCCGAGGAAGAACTCGGCGGCGGCGTCGCCGCCCCCGATCCCGTAGCTGACGTAGTCGGAGAAGTAGACGTGGACCTGGCCGGACCGGTGCCGTCGGAGGGCGTCCAGGAACCTGCGCGCCTCCTCGGGGCCCTTGCGTTCGAGCTCCTCGAACAGGTCCCGGAGGATCGGGCGCTGGCTCAGCCCGGCGAGGCCGTCGTAGGAGAGGTACGCCGCCGGTCTCGGGTCGAGCGCGACCACGTCGAGCCGAAGGACCCCCTCGACCGGCTTCGTCCGCATGCCCGCGCGCCTACCGTGCCCGCGTTAAGAAGCCTTCGGCCGGCCGAAGAGGTCCGCCGCCGGGTGCGGTCTAGTGGGGGTGGCCGCCACCGCCGCCGGGCGGGGTGGGAGCCGACTTCTTCGACGCGATCACGTCGTCGATGCGGAGCACCATGTTCGCGACCTCGACCGCCGAGCTGAGCGCCTGGCGCTTGACCCGGGCGGGCTCGATCACGCGGAGCTTCCACATGTCCGCGGCCTTCCCATCCGCGAGGTTCACGCCGACGTTCTTGTTCGCGCCGGGGCCGTCGTGCGCGCTGCGCAGTCCGATCAACGTGTCGATCGAGTCGAATCCGCCGTTCTCGGCCAGGGCCCACGGAACGACCTCGAGCGACTGGGCGAACGCCTCGACCGCGAGCTGCTCCCGACCGCCAACGCTGGACGCCCACTTGCGCAGCTTGACCGCGAGCTCCACCTCGGTCGCGCCCCCGCCGGGACAGACGACCCCGTCCTCGAGAACGCTGCCGACGACCTTGAGGGCGTCCTGGAGCGAGCGCTCCACCTCCTGGGTGACGTGCTCGGTCCCGCCGCGGACGAGGACCGAGACCGACCGCGGGTTGGAGCATCCCGTCACGAACGTCATGTCGTCGTCCCCGACCTTGCGCTCCTCGACCTTGCCGGCCTTGCCGAGGTCGGACGCGGACAGCTCCTTGATGCCGGTGACGATCTTCCCCCCGGTCGCCCGGGCGAGCTTCTGGAGGTCCGATTCCTTCACCTGCTTGACCGCGTAGATCCCTTCCTTCGCCAGGTAGTGGAGGACGACGTCGTCGATCCCCTTCTGGCAGACGACCACGTTCGCGCCGGAGGCCTTGATCGCCTCGACCATCTTGCGGAACGTCTTGTCCTCCTCGTCCAGGAACCCCTGGACCTGGCCGGGCGACTTGATGTTGATCTTGCTCTCGATCTCCGTCTTCTTGATCTCGAGCGACGAGTTCAGCAGCGCGATCTTCGCCGGTCCGATCTCGGTCGGCATCCGGGGGTGGCCGCGCTCCTTGTCGAGCACGATCCCCTCGATGAGCTCCGTGTCCGAGATCGTGCCGCCGTGGCGCTTCTCGACCTTGATCTGGTCGACGTCGCAGATCGTCTTGCCGCCGCGTTGCTCCGCGATCTTCCGGACCGCCTTGACAGCGATCGCGGCGAGCTCGTCCCGGGCCCCCAGGACCCCCTTCGAGCCCATCGCGGTCTTGGCGCAGTCGAGGAGGATCGCCTCGTCCTCGGGCTTCACCGAGGTGGCGATGTCCGTGTCCAGAAGCCGCCGCGCCTCCTGGACCGCGAGCTGGAAGCCGCGGGTGATGACGGTGGGGTGGACGCTCTGCTCGAGCAGGGCCTCCGAGCGCTTGAGCAGCTCGCCGGCGAGGACGACCGCCGTGGTCGTCCCGTCGCCGCACTGCTGGTCCTGCGTCTTGGCGACCTCGACCAGCATCTTGGCGGCCGGGTGCTCGACGTCGACCTCTTTGAGGATCGTGACCCCGTCGTTCGTGATCGTGATGTCGCCCATCGAGTCCACGAGCATCTTGTCCATCCCCCGCGGACCGAGGGTGGAACGCACGGCGTCCGCGACGGCCCGGGCCGCGGCGATGTTGTTCCCCGTCGCTCCCTTGCCCCGCTCGCGCTCCGTTCCTTCCTTCAGGACGAGAATCGGCGTACCCTGCATCATCGGACTCACCAACTTTGGACAAATTGGACTTCTATATAATGGTTGGTCGGTCGTCGTCCACCGCGTTATCCGACTCGGGGGCGTGCGGGCAGCATGCCGGCCCCCGCGACCCGCGGCTTCGTTCCCGTTACGGACGGCCAACTGTACTTCGAGCGCACGGGGAGTGGGCCCGCGATCGTGCTGATCCACTCCGCGTTCCTCGACTCGAGGATGTGGGACCCCCAGTTCGGGGCCTACGCCACCGACCACACGGTCGTCCGGTACGATGTCCGCGGTCAGGGCCAGTCGCGGGGGGACCGGTCCAACGCCTCGCATGCGGAGGACCTCGCGGCGGTGCTCAACTACCTCAACCTGCCGACCGCGTTCGTCCTGGGCAATTCGAACGGGGCCCGCATCGCCGCTGACTTCGCCGCCGGGCTCCCGGACCGCGTTCGGGGGCTCATCCTGGTCGCCGGGGGCCCTTCCGACCTGGAGCCGACCGGGGAGGAGAAGGCCCGCTTCATGGACTCGTTCCCGGACGGCGAGGGAAAGCTGGTCGAAGCCCTCCGGGCGGGCCGAAAGGCCGAGGCGGTCGAGAAGATCCTGGACCTCTGGGCGCCGAACGTTCCGCCGGCCGACCGGGACCGGCTGCGACAGATCACGCTGGACAACTACGACCCGTTCGCCGAGTTCGTCCTCAGCGACCGACCGACCAGCCGCCCTCCCTCGTACGCGGTGGCGTCGTTCCTGCGGCAGGGGAGGATCCCGATCCTGGCCCTCACCGGCGCGCACGACAACCCCGCGGAGGGAATGATGGTGTCACGGTTCGCGGCCGAGACGCCCAGCGCCCGCCACGTGGAACTGGCCGACGGGGACCACACGGCCAGTCTCTCGGCGCGGACCGAGTTCGACGCCTTGGTTCTCGACTTCGTACGGCGGATCGAGCGCGGGATGCCGTGGCCTCCTCCGGTCCGATAGGCCGGAGCCCTCTCAGGAACGGACGGACGACCCGGGGGGCTCCCGGCTCGCGGACAGGGCGGCCCGGGCGGTGGTCGGGCCGCGGGGTGACGTCAGCGTCGACGCGAGCCGGAAGTACGCCTCCGGGGGGAGTTCCTCGGGCCGCTTCCGTGCCCAGTCCGCGGGCCATCCCGCGGCCGCCGCCACCGCCGAAGGGTCACGGCCGATACCGCGCACCCGGGGAATGAGGTTGCCGAGCTGCTTTCGGCGGGAGGAGAAGAGCGTTCGAACGACCTCCTCCAGCCGATCGACGGACGGGACCGGGAGCGGTCCGGCCCGCGCGGTGTGAACGAGGATCTGCCCGTGCACCGCGGGGGCCGGATAGAACGCGGCCGGAGGGACCTCCCGGAACAGCTCGACCTCGCCATACAGCCGGGCGGCGATGGTGAGCCGGCCGTACGTGCGGGATCCCGGCCCGGCGGCAAGCCGCGCGGCGACCTCCTTCTGGACCAACGCGACGATTCGAGGGACGCGACGGGCGAACAGGCGGAGCAGGATCGGCGTCGCGCTCGCGAACGGAAGGTTTCCGACGACCGTCGCATCCGCCGGGATCTCGACGTCCAAGGCGTCCGCCTCCCGCACCGTGACCCGTGGGCCGAACGCGGTGCGGAGGTGGTGGGCGAGCCGGCTGTCGCGCTCGATCACGGTGATATCCGGGATCCCCCTTCGGACGAGCGCGGCGGTCAGTATTCCGAGCCCGCCGCCGATCTCGACCACGGGCCGGGGCGCCGCCTCGGCGGCGAGCGCGGCCTCGGCGTCCGCGACGAACGGGTCGACGAGGAACGACTGCCCCAGGAGCTTGGACGGGACGACGCCGAGCCCCACGAGGGTGCCGCGGACCGCGAGCGGGCTCTCCGGGACCGGCCCCGCGGGCACTGGCCCGCCGAGCCTACGGGGCGACGAAGAGCCGGTACTTGTCTTCGACACCGAGCAGCTCCTGCTCGATCCGACCAACGATCAGCTTCTCGGGGCTCTTGATGTGGAGGCGCTGCTCGATCTCCTCGAACGACGCGAACGGCGCGCGGCGCCGCTCGTCCACGATCTGCTGCATCGTCTTCTTGCCGACCCCGGGAAGAAGCTCGAGGAGGTGGAACCGGCGCGAGACGGCGGGCGCCTCGTTGAAGAAGCGGAGGTACCTCGGCCCGTTCGCCCGAACGATCGCCTCGAGCGCGGCGGAGAGCTCGGTCCGACCGGAGACGGTCAGCTCCTCGTAGCCGACCCGACGCCGCACGTGGTCGATCGGGGGCACGGCGCCGCCGACCGGGAGGAGCGGGATCCGCTCGCCGGCCCGGAGGGGTACGCCCGGCTTGGGAACGACCTCGAACAGCTTGAGCTCGTCCTCACCGATCGCGAGGGCGAGCGGCTCGCGGTGGAACCCGCGGTCGGTCTGCCGGCCGTTCGGCAGATAATCCAGGATGTACGCGAAGTTCTCCACCGCCCCCTCCGGTCATCGGTGGTGGGCCACGATCTCGAGGAGACGCGTGACCTGGGCCTCGTCGAGCGCCACCCGTTCCTTCGAGAACAGGAGGCGGATCTCTTCCGGGTACTGGGGCAGCACGTCGGCGATCTTGACCGCGAGCCCGGCGTCCACGAACGGCAGGGTCCTCAGCTCGGCGACCAGCTTGTCGGTCGCCTCGCCGGTGAGCCGGGCGAACAGCTCGGCGTGCTGCTGGGCGAGCGCGGCCTCCCGCGGGAGCGTCCGGCGGGCAGCCTCCTCGACCAGGAGCTCCTTCACGCGGGCGAGCGGGACGGGCTCAGTCACCGCCGCCTCCGCCGGGGGACGGGACGAGGTGGATCGGCGCGGCGATCAGCTCCTTCTTCTTGCCACCGTCCAGGAACTCGATCCGGTAGGAGCGTCCCGAGCGGGCGACGACGGTGCAGATCCGCCCCTGGTAGCGCGGGTGCGGCTGGCCGTGCGGGTCGGACGGCTCGATGCGGACGGCGACCTTGTCGCCGATCTCGAACCGTCGGAGGAACCGGTTGACGGGGGGCATCCCCTTCTCGCGGACCTCCTTCGTGAACGTCCCGCGGGAGCGGGACCGGAACCCCTTCGAGCTCTTGACCATCTACCCCTCCTGATCGTGGATCTCCAGGACGTCGAGGTACTCGACCCTTAGGGGTGCCCCGACGAGCGCGGCGAGGTTCGGGTCCGTCCGTCCGGAGTCACCTTCCACCCACTCCTTGATGTACGTCCCCGCCTCGGTCCTCAGGTCGATCGTGAATCGGCCGTCCGCGGCGTCCACGACGGTCGCGCTGACGATCCGCCGCGTCCGGACGCGGTCGGACCGACGGTGCGCGACGCGCGTCGGCGTGCGCTGGTCGATCGTGCGGCCGACCACGAGAGAGAGAGCCTCATTAACTTTTGCCAGGCCGACCGGCCCCGCCACGCCGACACGGTAGCTCTTCTCGGGGGCGGCCTCCTTCACGGCGACCACGTCCTCCGCCGTGGCGGCGGCGACGTCCCGGAGCTCGACCCGGCCCGCGGCGTCGGCGCCGAGGTCGGCCGCGAGCGACCTCAGGTCGAGGGATCGCACGCGCGGCCGCAGCAGCTCCAGCACGAACGGGCGCCCTCGCCCGAGCATCCGAGCGTCGATGTCCTCCCGCCCCATGCCGTGGAACCGAGTGCCCTCCGCCCGGGCGGCGCGCACGAACGGCGCCGCGACCAGCTCCTCGACGCTCGTCGGGTAGGTCTTCCCCGTCCCGGAGCAGGTGTCGCATCCCCGGCCCCGGCAGCGCCGGCACGGCCACCGGGTCTGGGGCAGCGAGCGGTCGAGCTTCCGGTACCGCCCCCGGACGTAGATCGGCATCACGGTCACGTCGACCCGCCCGACGGGAAGGTCGGCGAGGAGGACCACGTCCGGGCGCTCGGTCCCCCCGGAAGCCCCGCACCGGGCCTCGATCGCCTTGCCGAGCTCGCGGTTGAACGCCGGTCGCATGCTTTCCCCCCACTCGGTGCCGACCTCGGTCCAGACCGCCTCCTCGGTCGCGAGCCGCTCCGGGTCCCAGCGCGAGCCGCACGTGAACCGCCGCCACTCGAACCCCTCGGCCGCCCGCACCGACCGGTCGGCCCAGACCTCGAGCCGGTCGAACGCGCCGCCGCAGATCGAGCACGGGTCCGTCCCCCGCGGCGGCGCCGGACCCGACACCGCGTCGAGCCGGGCCGCCCGGCCCGGGTTCGTCAGCCCGTGTCCCCAGCGGCCGAACAGCCGCCCGAAGCACTCGGGGCAGAGGTTGCGCCCGCGCGCGCGCCGCGCGGCGGCGACCACGCCGTCGGAGAGCTCGAAGGTCGGAAGGTCGGCCACGGGCGCCGCGACCCGGCCGGCCCACTAAAGCCGTTCGGGACGCCGCCCCTCCCGCGCGAACCTTTTACTCGGCCGTCGGCTCCGCCGGGGGAGCCGATGGCGCCGATCACGGAAGCGGAGCTGACCCGCGCGATCGAGCGGACGCTCGTCGCGCACGGCAAGATGCCCCTCGCGGAGGCCCGGCCGACCGCGCGGATGGTCCTCGGGTACTTCGGCGCGGAGGACTCCGTGCTCGACAACAAGCTCTCCAGCGAGGACCGCGACCGGTTCTACCTCCTGGAGGAGGAGGGCCTGCTGACGAGCGAGGAGGAGGACGCGACCGTCTCCCGCGGGAAGACCTGGCGGATCCACTACTGGCTGCTGAAGAAGGCGAAGATCCGGGACGTCGGCCAGAGCGGGGAGACGCCGGCCGCGGACGACGCCTCGTCCGTTTACCGGTCGATCGGGGCCGCCGACTGGCGCCACGCCACCGAGCCCGGTACCGGACCGCGCTGACCCCGCTCAGCGCTTCGACGGCGGGCGATAGGCCGCCGGAGCCCGCGGCACGTACGGTCCGATCGACGGATAGTCGGCCGCGTTGATGACGGTCCGCACGTGCTCGATCGCCGCGAACGCGAAGGCGGCGGCCGCGAGGAACGCGACCAGCGAGGCGGTCGTTCCGGCGAACCCGGTCACGCCGAGCACGACCAGGATCGCGCTCAGCGAGGCGAGCGCGTTGAACGAAGCGTGCATCCCCACGGCCAGCAGGTAGTACGACCCGGTTCCCGCCCCCGGGACGCGGAACTTCGAGCGGCCGTACCCGTACCCGAACATCCCGGTCGAGCTGCCGTGGAGGACCACGCTCGAGACGCTCCGCAGGGCGATGAGCGCGATTCCGGCGGCGAGGCCCCCGACCGCGTACGCCCCGGCCCCGTAGAGGAACGTCTCGAAGAACCCGAACCCGAGGCCGACCGACGCGCCGAAGACCGGCCCGTCGGCGACCTTCGTGATGCGCGACCGGAGCGCCGCGACCCCGGATCCCTTCAGCGCCTCCTCGACGAACGGAGCGATGACCAGGACGAGGAAGAACGCACCGAGCGTCGAGTTGCCGTTGAGGAACACGAACTCGGGCGCGGGGTACCGCTGGCTCACGGAGGTTCCGAGCTCGACGATCACGAGCTCGAGCACCCCCGCCACCACGGTGGCGAACAGCGCGCCGTACGCGAACCCGCCGAGCAGCGCCCCCCACGGCTCGCCGCCGTACCGCTCCGACTTGCGCACCCAGGCGAGGTAGACGAGCGCCGGCACGAGCGAGAGGAGGATCAGGATCGCAAGGTCCTCGGCGGCGACGGTCGCGTTCACGGGGCCGATCCCGGCTTCGGGTACGAGTAGAACCCTTCGCCGCTCTTACGTCCGAGCTTCTTGGCGGCGACCATCGTGCGCAGCAGCGGGCAGGCCCGGTAGCGGCTGTCGCGGAAGCCGTCCCAGAGCACGTCCAGGATCGAGAGGGCCGTGTCGAGCCCCACCAGGTCGGCGAGCTCGAACGGTCCCATCGGGTGATGGAAGCCGAGCTTGTAGGCCGTGTCGATGTCCTCGCGCGAGGCCACCCCCTCGTAGAGCATCCACGCGGCCTCGTTCAGGAGGACCGCGAGCGCCCGCGTCGTGACGAACCCCGGGGTGTCGGCGCTCGTGACGACCGTCTTCCCCAGGCTCTCCGCGAACAGCCGGACCCGCTCGACGGTCTCGGGGCGAGTCCGGTGCCCCGGGATCAGCTCGAGGAGCGGCATCTGGAGCACCGGGTTGAAGAAGTGGAGACCGACCAGCCGCCCGGGGTCGTTCAGCTCCTGCCCGATGGACGTGATCGGAAGCGAGGAGGTGTTCGAGGCGAGGAGCGTGGTCGGCCGGGTCGCCGCCTCCAGCTCCGAGAACAGGCGGCGCTTGATGGCGAGGTCCTCCGGCGCCGCTTCGATGACGATGTCCGCCGAGTCCGCCCGCCGAAGCCCGATCGCGACCTCCATCCGGCCGAGGGCGGCGTCCCGGTCCGGCGCAGCGACCTTCTGCCGCTCGACCGCGTGCCCGAGCGCGCGGGCGGCGTTCTCGAGCCCCCGGCGGGCGATCTCCTCCGAGACGTCCTCGAGCGTTACCGTGTACCCGGCGAGGGCGCACTGCGCCGCGATGCCGCTGCCCATGATCCCCGCCCCGGCGACGAAGACGCGCCGCAGCACCGAGGCCCGCGGGTCGCTGCCGTCGCCGTCGCCGCCCGGGCCGCTCATGCGGTCCCCGGGAGCGGCGTCGCCGTGGCGGCGGACCGAAGGAACTCGCACGCCCGGCAGATCGTCCCGGCCGCGGGTCCTCCGCAGGACCCGCAACGACCCGGAGCGCGTTCCGTGGCGCCCCCGGTCGATCCGTCGACGATCCGGTCGCGGGCCTTCAGGAGCGCCTGCCGGGTTCCGGGCTGCGCCGACTCGAGCTCCCAGACGATCTCGCGGAACCGGTTGCGGAGGGCCCGGGACGCGTGCGGGCACTCGGCGTGGTCGAACGGGAGCCCGGCCGCGAGAGCGTAGAGGAACACCTCCCGCTCCGGCACCTGGGCGAGCGGGGCGATCCTCGGGACGAACTCCGCGCGGCCCCCGCGGTGCGGGGCCATCCGGCCCAGCTGGTCGATATCCCCCCGGACGAGGTTCATGAGCACGGTCTGCGCGAGATCGTCCAGGTTGAATCCCAGGATCATCGCCGCAGCCCCCTCGGCGAGAGCGGTCCGGTTGAGAAGCCGCCGTCGCCAGACGCCGCAGTAAGAGCACGGCGGGGTTCCCTGCGTGAGGCGCGCCGTCCGGTCCGTCGTCGTGCCCAGCTCCGTGTGCGACCGAACGATGACGTGGTCGACGCCGAGCGAGTCCGTGAGCTTCGCGGCGGCGCGCAGCGTCCGGGGGCGGTATCCGGCGATCCCCTCGTCGACGCTGATCGCGACGAGCCGGACGCGCGGCCGCGGCGCCAGGACGCGGTGGGCCAGGAAGAGCGCGACGGCGGAATCCTTGCCGCCGGAGAGCGCGACCGCGATCGTGCCGCGGCCGAACCCGGGGAGCTGCCGGCGCAGCTCCCGCCGGAACCGCTCCTCGACCGAGGCGGCGAGGTGGTCGGCACAGACGTGGGCACCCCGGTACGGTTGGTCGACAACGGCCGGCGCGGCGCACCGGGAACAGCGCACGGTCCGTCCACGGGACCGCGGTATTTGAGAGAGCGTGGGCCGGTGCTTCCGATGGGCGCATACGATTATTAGGCGACCCCCGGCCAGCG
The DNA here is from genome assembly GCA_030038655.1 of Thermoplasmata archaeon. Taxonomy (GTDB): domain Archaea; phylum Thermoplasmatota; class Thermoplasmata; order Lutacidiplasmatales; family UBA184; genus Lutacidiplasma. The sequence continues at coordinate 15,693 of JASHSP010000109.1, forward strand.
AGCCGGGATGGCGTCACCGGCGTCGCTCTCCCGCTCGAACGCGTTCGGTCGGCGTCCGAGAACGGCGCGGGTCCCCCCCGCCCCCGGCGAGGAGTTCAGCGTGACCGACCTCGTGGAGCGGTTCCAGCGGATGCTCCAGGTGCAGGAACGGAGTCCCTGCACGGTGAAGCAGTACGGACACATCGCGCGCACCTTCCTCTCGTACGCCCGCAAGCCCCTCGAGGAGGTGACGGAGCGGGACCTCGAGACGTTCCGGGAGTATCTCGTCCTCCAGCGCCACTACTCGAAGAACTCGATCTACACCACGATCCGGGGCCTGGCGTGCCTGTTCCGCAGCTTCGGGCTCACCACGGCCGAGACGCTCGACCCCCCGCGCCGGCCGGAGCGGCTGCCGCGGTACCTGAACGAGGACGAGGTCCACCGCCTTCTCGAGGCGGTGAAGGAGTCGCCTCGCGACAGTGCGATCGTCCACGTCCTCGCGTTCGGGGGACTGCGCGTCGGGGAGCTGTGCCACCTGCTGAACGAGGACATCGAGTTCGAGCGGAACATCCTCCACGTCCGCTCGGGGAAGGGCGACAAGGACCGGGAGGTCGTGCTCGAGGACCGCACCCGGGCGGCGATCGACCGGTACGTGTCAGAACGGACCGCCTCGGGGGCGCGTGGCCCCCGCCTCTTCGGCGTCGGTCCCGTCACCGTCGAGCGGGTCGTCCGGCGCGCCGCGCTGGCCGCGGGGATTCCCCGGAAAGTGACGCCGCACGTGCTGCGGCATACGTTGGCGACCGCGCTCCTCTCTCGCGGGTGCGACATCCGGTACATCCAGAAGCTCCTGGGGCACGCCTCCGTCGCGACGACCCAGATCTACACGCACGTCGACACCCAGGCGCTGCGGGATGCCTACCAGCGGGCCAAGCCCCAGTATTAACCCGGGACGCTCTCGCCGCCGACCGTGCGCCTCGAACGGGCTCGGGTGATCGTGCTCGGCGCCGGCCTCGCGGGCGCCGCCACGGCGTACCACCTGGCGAACCGCGGCGTCGGGCCCGTCGTCGTCTTCGACCCGGGGACCCCGGGCGCCGGGGCCACCGGGCGAGCGGCGGGTATCGTCTCGGAACAGCTGTGGGACCGATGGGACGTCGACGTGGTGCGCGAATCGAAGGAGGAGTATGCCCGGTTGGCCGGGGCGGCGGACCCGTCGGTCTACCGCACGGTCGGGTTCGCGCGGTGGACGACCGACCCGGTCGTGGCCGCCGCCCTGCGCGAGAGCTCCGACCGCCTTCGTGCCTGGGGGGTCCCCGTCCGCTCCCTCTCCCCCGACGAGCTCCGGTTCCGGGTGCCGATCGCTCGGTGCGACGATGTCCGGGAGGCGGTTTGGCACGACGCGGACGGGGTCGTCACCCCCAGCGCCCTGGCCGACCTCTACGTACTCGGCGCGCGACGGGCCGGGGTCGAGTTCCTGTTGGGGGCGCCCCTCGATTCGTTCCGCTCGGAGGAGGGCGCCTGGAACCTCGCGACGGGCGGACGCACCGTCCGCGCCCCCGCGGCCGTGGTGGCGGCGGGGGCGTGGTCGAAGCGGCTGCTGGCGTCCGTCGGCCGGCCGGTGCCGCTCGCTCCCTACCGCACCCAGGCGGCTCTGGTGCGTCCGCCGTCACCCGCGCCGGTGGCCCTCCCGTCCGTCCATGACCTCGATCTCGACGTCTACGCCCGGCCCGAGGACGGTGGCCGTATCCTGGCGGGGGACGGTACGGAGAGGGTCGAGTGCGACCCGGAGACGTTCCGCGCCTCCGGGGACGAGGCGTTCGTAGCGCACCTCGCGGAGAGCTTCGCGCGTCGGTTCCCCGGGTGGAAGGACGCGGAACTCGTTCGGGCGTGGGCGGGCGTCTGCACGGCGACACCCGACCGGCGACCGCTGATCGGCGCGCTGCGGGGTGGCGACGGACTGTACTGCATCACCGGGTTCAACGGGTTCGGCGTCATGCGCGCCGGCGGTTCGGCGCGACGACTGGCCGAGCTGATCGCGAGCGGGGGCGGCGCGCGAGAGGCGGCGCGCCTGGCCGGGGTGGAGCCGACCCGGTTCGCCGCCGAACCCCGCCCGTTCGACCCGAAACCGGGGTTCACGCTCGACGGCGGCGCCGATCCTCGGTTCTAGCCGGCGGACCCTCACCCCGGGCCCTGGGCCTAACGGGACCCGGGGTCCCGCAGCGCCCCCCGCCCCCATACTTAGTTATCCGAGGGGTCCGTACGGGACAGCGCCGTGCGGCGGCGGAAGGTACCGACCATGGGGTGCGGAAAAATGAAGGTGGCCTGCGACGACGGCTTCGAGGTCGTGACCAAGGACAAGCACGAGCTCGTCGCCCTGACCCAGTGGCATGTCGACCACAGCCATCACAAGAAGGTCTCCGAGGCCGAAGTGATGGCGATGTCCAAGCACCCCTAGGCGGCGGACCGTTCGGCAACCCCTTCCGCCCCGTCCGGGGCCGGTGCCGTCAGCCGGCCCCGCCGCTCGCCGTTCGGAGGCGGTCGAGCTTCCCGAGGAACTCCACGCCCTCGCCGGTGCTCATCGGCTTCCCGTCGTCCCGCGCCAGGGGGAGGCCCGCCTCCGCGCACGCCGCCTCGGGGGTCGCCCCCTCCAGGAGCCGACGGACGGCGAACCGTTCCCGGGGGCTCAGCGACATGGCGTTCAGCTGGAACTCCTCGAACGCCTCGAAGGCGACCGGGCAGACGAGCCGGCCGATCTTCGCAAGCTCGGCCGCGAACAACCGGATCTCCTCCTGGGCATGGGCGTCCAGCCGCAGCGAAAGGAAGTGGAACAGGTTCCACAGGTTCGTCTTCCAGTACCATTGCGTGTAGTAGGCGACGGGGAGCAGAAGCCGGGCCGTCTCCCGCGCGACGCCCGCCTCCAGCGCGCGAGAGTAGGCTGCGTAGGCGTCGCGGGAGACCCGGTCGAGGTCGGCGCGGAACCGTTCGACGACCTCGTCGGGCAGCGCTCCGCCCCGACCCTGCCGGTTGAGAAGCGACTGGTGGCGCACCTCCTCCGGCACCGGCACCTCGAATTCGTCCGGCACGACCGAGTAGCGGTAGCTGACCTCGTTCAGCGAGACCGTGCGGTGACGGACCCACTGCCGGGCGACGAAGATCGGCAGCCGAACGAGGAACTTGAACTCGACCATCTCGAACGGCGTCGTGTGGCGGTGGCGCATCAGGTACCGGATCAGCCCTCGGTCGTCGCGGGCGGACTTCGTGCCACGGCCGTACGAGACGCGCGCCGCCTGCACGATCGCGGCGTCGTTGCCCATGTAATCGACGAGCACGACATACCCGTGCAGCAGGACCGGATGCTTGACCCCGATCTCGTGCTCGGCCGCCGGTACGACCGGGCGGGTCATCGGCGGATCGTCGGTCGCCATGCCGGGTTCGGCAGGGCTCGTCTCCAATAAAGCCGGCGCGCCCGGACGACGCCGCCCGTCGCGGGTCGCGCGAGCGCCCCCGTCGATCGAAGCGGGGAGGCTCCCGAACCCCGTGCGACGAAACCCTTAGGTCGGTCGCCGGCTCGAGGGGATTCCGGGAGGGGGTCGACGGCGCGGATCCTGGTCGCGGTCGCGTGGCCGTACGCGAACGGTCCGTTCCACATCGGTCACCTCGCCGGGGCCTATCTCCCCGGCGACATCTTCGCACGGTACCATCGGTTGCGCGGCGACGAGGTGCTGATGGTCTCGGGGTCCGACATGCACGGCACGCCGATCCTCGTGGCCGCGGAGAAGGAGGGCCACCCCCCGGCCGACGTCGCCGGTAGGTTCGATGCGGTCAACCGGGCGGCGTTCGAGAAGCTCGGGTTCTCGTTCGACCTGTTCACCTCGACCCGGACGATCGTGCACGAGCGGACCGTCCAGGAACTGTTCCTGGCGTTGCTCGAGCACGGTTTCGTCCGCCGTCGGACCGAGGAGGCGCCGTACTGCCCCCAGCACCGCCGGTTCCTGCCCGACCGGTACCTCGTCGGCACGTGCCCTCACTGCGGATTCGAGTCCGCGCGGGGCGACGAATGCGATCGATGCGGCCGGCCGCTGGAGGCGCGCTCGCTCGGGCGTCCCCGGTGCTCGCTGTGCGGAACAGCCGCCGAGCTCCGCCCGACGGAGCACTTCTTCCTCGAGCTGGACCGCCTCCAGCCGAAGCTCGCCGAGTACCTCGCGGGCCAGCGGCACTGGCGACCCGGCACGCTGCGCGTCGCGGAGAACTTCCTCGAGGAAGGGCTGCATCCCACCCCGATCACGCGGGACCTCGACTGGGGCGTCCCGCTCCCGCTGGACGGGTACCCGACGAAGCGGTTCTACGTCTGGTTCGACGCGCTCACCGGGTACCTCTCGGCCTCGAAGGAGTGGGCGATCCGCGCGGGCAGGCCGGAAGCGTGGCGACGGTTCTGGGACGCGCGGGAGTCCGTCCGCCAGTACTACTTCGTCGGAAAGGACAACAAGTTCCATCACACGATCGTCTGGCCGTCGATCCTGATCGGCGTAGGAGGGCTTCGCCTCCCGTACGACGTCGCGGCCAACGAGTGGCTGCTGGTCGGCGGAGAGAAGGTGTCCAAGGGCCGGACCGAGTCCCGGGATGCGTTCGTCCCCAGCCTCCTCGCGAACTACGCCCCCGACGTGATCCGATTCTACGCGGCGGCCCTCGCCCCGGAGAACCACGACACGGAGCTCGACTGGGACGAGTTCCACAAGATGCGGGACGAGATCCTGGCGAACCAGTACGGCAACCTCGTGCAGCGGGCCCTCGTCCTCGCTCGCGACCGGTTTTCGGGCAAGGTACCCCCCCCGCCGGTCGGCTGGAAGGCGGACTCCGCCTCCGGCGCGGGGGCGCGGATCCGCGAGGCGCACCGCAAGATCACCGAGGCCCTCGAGGGAGTGCGCCTCAAGGAAGCCCTCGAACTCTCCCTCGAGGAGGTCCGCGAAGCGAACCGTCGGTTCCACGAGGCGCGCCCGTGGCAGGCGTCGGACGCCGCCCGGGCCCAGGCGGTCTACGAAACGGTGTGGCGCCTCCGGGCCCTTGCGACCTGGCTCGCGCCCGTGCTGCCTTTCTCGAGCGCCGAGGTGTTCCGGATGCTGGGCTTCGCCGGGCCGCCCGGCCCCGGCGAGTGGGACCGGGCGCTGGAGCCGGTGCCGCCCGGCCAGCCACTCGGGGAGATACGCCCGCTGTTCCCTCGGTCCGACGTTTCGGGCTCGGCCGGGGGAGCCGCCGTACCTCCCGGCGCGCGGCCCCCCGGGGAAGCGCCGCCGTTGGCCGTCCGCGCGGGCATCGTGCGATCGGTCAGCCCGCACCCGTCCGCGGACCGCCTCTACGTCCTGGAGGTCGACGCCGGCGAAGCGCAGCCGCGGACGATCGTCGCGGGCCTGCGGTCGTCCTACACCGAGGAGGCGCTCCGCGGACGGACCGTCGTGTTCGTCTCCAACCTCGCGCCCCGGACGATCCGCCGTATGACGTCGCAGGGGATGGTGCTCGCGGTCGACACGGGCGAGCGGGCGGTCGTGCTGGTCCCTCCGGACGGAACCCCGCCCGGGACGTTCGTGGACGGCGCCGGTCCGGACGACCGGGTCGTCTCGTACGACGAGTTCGCGAGCGTCGCGCTCGCCGTGGGTCGGGCGACGGCCACGGGAACCGACGGCCGCACGCGGGTCACGCTCGGGGCTCGCGAGATCACGGTCCGGGGAGATTGGCCCGAAGGGACCGTCGGGGTGGTCCGGAGGCCTTCCGACGCGTCCCTCGAGGGTGAGTTCCTCTCCTTTGGGCCCGGCCGGGCGGTCCGACCATCCGACGAGGTGCCCGTCGGGTCGAGGGTGCGTTGAACGTGGCCGTCCGTCTGGACCTCCACGTGCACTCCCGCTTCTCGCCCGACTCCCGAGCTCCCGTCCGCGACTACGTGAGTCGGGTCGCGGCGCTGGGGCTGCAAGGGTTCGCGCTGACCGACCACAACTCGGTCGCCGGGCACCGGGAGCTCGCAGGGCTCGCGCGAACCCACGCCCCGCTCCTGTTCCTCCCCGGGGTGGAGGTGAGCACCCGCGAGGGTCACCTCCTCGCCTACGGCGTCGGCGAGGCTCCCCCGGCCGGGCAACCCCTGTCCGACTCGATCGACTGGGTCCGGGATCACGGCGGCGAGGCGGTCCTCGCCCATCCGTTCCGCTGGAGCCACGGGGTCGGCGCCCGTCTGACCCGGTCGGCCCCGGTGGCGGCCATCGAGGTCGTCAACGGACACAACGCCCCGCGCGCCAACCTCCGGGCTTCGGCCGCGGCGGCGGCGCGCCACCTCGGCGGCACGGGTGGGGGCGACGCGCACGATCCCACACAGCTCGGCCGTGCATACACGGAGTTCCCGGAGGGCGCATCGTCCGTGGACGACCTGCTCGAATCGATCCGCCGCGGGTCGACCCGGGCGGGTGGGTCCGGCTCGGGCGCGGTGGAGCGTCTCCGGCTGAGTTCCCGATCGGTCGTGCTTCGAGCCCTGCGGGGTTTTCGCCCGATTTGAGAGACGTCCGCGGGCGGGGCGACCCCGACCGTCAAGAACGACATCCCCGGAGCCCGTGCCGGCCCACGCCTTGGGACCCGAGCGCTTTATGCGCGGCCCTCATCCGCCCCGGCGCGCCGAGGTGGCAGAATGGTTAATGCGACAGACTGCAGATCTGTTTCCTGGGGGTTCGATTCCCTCCCTCGGCT
>JASHSP010000015.1 GCA_030038655.1 Thermoplasmata archaeon
GCGGTTCGGGCTCGAGTCCCGCCTCCCGTACAACCTCGAGTCGATCCGCGTCCTCTGACGGTGGGCGTCCCAGACGACCGCCTCAGGACGGTACTCTAAATAGGGCCCGACGGCTGGTTGCCGTAGACCCGCCCCGGGTGTCTCCGATGGTACATACCCCGCGTCGGTACTTGGTGCTGGGCCTCGACGGCGGAACGTTCGACCTTCTCGACCCGCTGATGGAGGCGGGGGACCTCCCGTTCCTCCGCTCGCTGGTCCGGGGGGGCGCGCGCGCCCCTCTCCGTTCCGTCTATCCGGCGAAGACGATCCCTGCCTGGTACTCCTTCGCCACGGGAAAGGACCCGGGCGAGCTCGGGGTGTTCGGCTTCACCGAGCCCGGCGACCGGCCCGGCCGGTCTACGCTCGTCCAATCGTTCCGACCTCAGGAGGCGTTCTGGGACCGGCTCTCCCGCATCGGAAAGAAGGTCGGCGTCCTGAACTTCCCGATCGCGAGGGCCTACCCGCTCCACGGGTTCGTGCTGCCGGGGATGCTCTCCGAACGGCCCGTGACCTACCCGGTCGGGCTCCGCGAAGAGGTCGAGGCGGCGATCGGCGGCCGGTATCCGGGCGAGCTGCCTGCGTTCCGCGCTTCGGAGCGGGACGCCTGGATCGCCCAGGCGACCGAGGCGGTCGTCCAGCGGGCGAAGGCGGCGGCCGCGCTCGCCGAGCGCCACCGACCGGACTTCCTGTTCGCGCTGTTCCGAGAGACCGACCGGATCGAACACCAGCACTGGGCCGAGCTCGGCCAGCCGGTGCGCTCGATCCCGGCCGACCTCCGAGCGTTCTGGCGGGCCGTGGACCGGGCCTGCCAACAGGTCGACACGGCGTTTCGCGCCGGCGGCGGGGCGGCGGTCACGTTGGTGATCTCCGACCACGGGCACGGCGCGGTCCGGTCGGACTTTCTGACCAACCGCTGGCTCGCCCGCGAGAAGCTCCTGGTCTTCCACCACCCGGGCGAAGCGGACCGGCGAAGGCTCCTGTCCCGGCTCAAGCTGGCCTCCCAGCGGCTTCCGATGGGCCGCCGGCTCATGCGGCGGATGGCCGACCTCCTCCGCGAGGGCCGCTTCCCCGAGCTCGCGGCCCTCCTGGGCGGAGGCGCCTCGTTCGAGGAGATGGCAAGCCGCGTCGACTGGCGGCGCACCGTTGCCTACTCCTATCCGGTGCCCGAAGGGATCTACCTCAACCCGTTCAACCCCGAGCTCACGCCCGAGCGGCGCGCCGCGGTCCTCCGGGACCTCCGGCGACGGCTCGAGACGTACGACGAGGCCCGGATCGAGGTGTTCCAACCCGAGGAGATCTACCGCGGCCGGAACCTGGGCCGCGCGCCGGCCCTCCTGATCCGGGTCGACGGCATGACCACCGAGCCCCGCATGGACCTGAGCTACCACGAACCGCTGATCCGCGACCGGCCGGAGTTTTTCTACGGGTCCGGTTGCCATCGGATGGACGGGATCCTGATCGCCGCCGGCGACGGGGTCCGGCCCGGGGCCCGGCCGGCACGGCTGAACCTGCTGGACGTGGGCCCGACCATCCTCGACGCGATGGGGGTTCCGGGCGCAGCGGGCCACTCGTTCGCCTCCGAGCTCGGCGCCCCCGCGTGAGGGACTCGAGCAGAACGCTCTTACGGTGACCCCCGGTCGGGAACCGTCCCGATGGCCCCCCACGCAATCGACATCGTAGCGGGCGGGCCTCCCCCGGTCGACCCGTACGAGCCCGGCGCGCCCGCCTGGGCGCTCGCCGAGGGCCTGGCGACGGCCGGTCGGTCGGTGCGCGTCGTGTACGCCTCGGCCCCGAAGGCGGTGCACCCCCCGCCGCCGGCGGGTGTGGCGGGGGTCCCGGTCGAGGTACGCCTCCGACGCCCCGGCTCCGCCACCGATCCGGCGGACTTCGCCCACGAGGCCGGGGGCCACCTCCGGCCCGAGGCAGAGGCCGTGGTCCGGGACCCCGTGGGCCTCGGGTTGCTCGGTCCGCGCCGGGGCTCCGCCCGCCCGCGGGTCGTCGGCTTTGTCCGGTCGCTCGGGATCAGCGAGCTCGGCCGCGGCCGGTCGGCCGCCGGCCTGACCGGGGTGGTCACGCGCCTCGACGCCTGGCGGGAGCGACGAACGATCCGTCGCCTCGAGAAGGCGGCGATCGGCGAGGCCGACCGACTGCTCTACGACGATCCCGAGGTCGGCGCGACGCTCGCCCGGGAGTATGCCGTTCCGAAGGGCCGTACGTTGGCCGTCGCCCGGGCGGTGGCCCACGGGCCGGCCCCCCCGCCGCGCGCGAGGGCCCGGGGCGCGCTCGGGCTCCCCACCGACGTCCCCGTGGTCGCGGCCCTCTGCGCCTCCGAGGCGACGGGGCCGTCCGGGGCGGACCGGGTCCGGGACGCGTTCCTCCGGGTTCGACCGTTCTTCCCCGGCGCCCGGCTGATCGTCGCGGGGTCGACCGGCCCCGTCACCCCGGGCGTCGTCTCCACGCCACGACGCGACGCCGAGTCATTCCTCGCCGCGCTCGCGGCCGCCGACCTTGCCGTCTTCGCGCCCCGCGTCGCCGGGTTCGACCCGGGCGCCGTCCTCGCCCTCCGGGAGGGCGTCGCGGTCGTGACCCTGCCGACCGTCCGGTTCCCCGTCGACCCCGGACCCGCGGTACGGACCCTCGCGAACGACGACCCCGCCGACCTCGCTTCCGCGCTCGCGGAGCTGATGGCCGACCCGGCCCAGCGGCGCGAGCTGGCGAGCCACGGACGCGAGTACGCCGCGCGGTTCGAGCCCGCGCGGGTGGTCGCCGACCTCGAGCGGGCCGGCGTCCTCCCCGGTCCCTAGCGGCGGTCGGACCCGGACTCGTCCAACCGCCACTCGGAGAACCCGCGTCCTCCGGCGGCCCGGCGGACCTCCCGGTTCACGTCGTTCCACCGCACGTTCGGCGGCATCTCGCCCCGGTCGACCGAGTCGAGGATCCGCCGGAACCGGAGCCGCAGTTCGAGGAACGGGTCCGGTCCTTCGCCCCCGGTCCAGGGGGCCGCCGCGCGCACCACGCTCAGACATCCGTCCCGCACGCACCAGACGCCCACGGGGGCCGCCCGGCCCGCGGCGGTCCTATCGGCCAGTCGCTCGGCCGACCGGTGGGAGCCGAGCACAACCGCGACCCAGTTCCCCCACGCCCGACGCCGGACGGCTTGAAGGAGGACCCCCCGAGCGTCCGCCACCTTCCCCTCGATCAGGCCGACCTCGTCGCCTCGCCGGGCGACCAGGTCGAAGTAGTCGGTCCCGTCCACGTCCCGGTAGGTCCGGTAGCCGAGGGCCCGGAGGTAACCGGCCGCGACTTCGACGATCGATCGTTCCGACGGCCGTGGGGCGCGAGCGCCCTCCGTCGGCGTCACGGTCCGGTCCGGAGGAACCAGCGGTCGAGTTGGGAGCGAGCGATCCGGACGAAGATCGGCCGGCCGTGCGGGCAGGTCTTCGGCCGGTCGGGCAACGTGTCGAGCGCGCGGAGTAGGTCCGCGATCTCCTCCCGCGCGACGGCATCGCCCGCGCGGACGGCCGCATGGCAGGCGATCGTAGCGGCCGTGCGGTCGGCGAGGTCGTCCGGCAGCGTGGGGCGGGCGCCCGCGGCCAGCTCGTCGAGCAGCTCGCGAACCCCCTCGGCGCGCGCGCGCCGCCCGCGGAACGAGGGAACGGAGCGGACCCGGAACCGGTCGGGTCCGAACGGCTCGACCTCGAAGCCCGCGGCGCGGATCGCATCCGCGTGGGCGGCCAGCGCGGCCCGCTGACCCCCCGAGAGGGGGAGGGGCACCGGGTCGACCAGGATCTGCCGGCCGAGGGCCCGGTCGCGTCGCAGCGACTCGAAGAGGAGGCGTTCGCTCACCGCGTGCTGGTCGATGACCACGAGCCCGTCGTCGGTCGCGGCCACCCAGTACAGGGCCGCGAAGGATCCCAGCAGCTCGAGCCGCGGACGGCTCGGGCTTTCCTCCACCACCGCCCTCGTTCCCTCCGGCAGCGAGCCCTCCAGGGTCCGTTGCGCGAGCGGGGGCGAAGGGAGCCCGAGGTCTCGGGTCGACTCGACCCCCGTTCGAACCGGCTCTCGGGCCGGTGCGGGACCGCCCGGGCGCGGGAAGCGGTCGACGTCGGCCACGGCGGGGGCGGAGAGCAGGGCCTCGCGAACGAGCCGAAGGACCGCCTCCGAGAGCTCGCGCTCGCGCGCGAACCGCACCTCCCGCTTCGTGGGGTGCACGTTCACGTCGAGCGCGTCCGCGTCCAGCTCCAGGTGGAGAACGCCGACCGGGTACCGGGTCCGGGGGAGCGCGTCGCGAAACGCCACGCGGACCGCCTGGGCGAGCGGACGCGACGCGACGGGTCGACCGTTCACGGCGAGGTAGAGCGAGCTCGGGTTCGACGCCGCCAGCGGCGGGAGTCCGCAGGCACCGTACAGCCGGCCCCCCGGAACCTCCCCCCGCACCGGGAACGAGCCGCCCAGGAAGTTCGGGCCCAGCACGCGCGCGGCGGCGTCGCGGAGCGCGGTCGTCGGGGGGTACACCGCGATCTCCCGACCCTCGCTCTCCACCCGCATCCCGACCGACGGGCGAGCGAGGTACAGCCGCTCCACGACCCGGACGACCTCCACCTGCTCCCCGGCGGGGCTCCGCTGGAACTTGCGGCGGGCCGGGGTGTTGAAGAACAGGTCCTCCACCTCGACGGTCGTGCCGTGCGCGCGCGCGGCGACGAACCGGCCGGCGACCGTGCCTCCCACGACCGAGATCCCCTCGGCCGCCTCGCGGCCGGGAGGGCGGGACAGGAGCCGCAACCGGGAGACCGCGCCGATCGCCGCGAGCGCTTCGCCCCGGAAGCCGAGCGAATCGATCCGCTCGACCGGGCCCTCGGGGGACAGCTTGCTGGTCGCGTGGCGTTCGACCGCCAGCTCGAGCTCGTCGGGGGCGATCCCCTGGCCGTCGTCCGCGACCTCCACGCGCTCGGTGCCGCCCTTCTCGATGCGGACCGAGACGTTCGCGGCGCCGGCGTCGACCGCGTTCTCCACGAGCTCCTTCACGACCGACGCGGGTCGTTCGACCACCTCGCCCGCGGCAATCCGCTCGACGGTCGCCGGCAGGAGCCGACGAATCGGCCGCGCCGACGCTCGTCCGTCGGTCATGGCGGGCCGTCCGCCGGTGCGTCGGCCCGGCGGCGGAGCGTCCGCAGCCGCTCGAGCGCCTCCTCGGGCGAGAGCCGGTCGACATCCAGGCGGCGGAGCTCGTCGACCCACCCCTCGCCCCGGTCCGGCCCGCCCCCGAGGAGAACGGCCTGGGTGTACCGCGGCGTCCGCTGGCGGCCCCGGCCGGGGGCCGGGGCCGAGAGGCCGACCCCGCCGGCCTCCAGCTCGCGGAGCAGCCGTTCGGCCTCGGCGAGCACCGACGGCGGCAGACCGGCAAGGCGGGCCACGTGGACCCCGTAGCTCCGGTCCGTCGCGCCCGGTACGAGGCGGTGCAGCAGCACGATGCCGTCCGGCCGGTCCTGGACCGCGAAGTGGGCGTTGCGCGCCGCCTTCAGCGCCCGCACGAGGTCGGTGAGCTGGTGGTAGTGCGTCGCGACGATCGTTCGGGCGTGCACGGTGTCGTGGAGGTGGCGGAGCGTCGCCCACGCGATCGCGAGGCCGTCGAACGTGCTGGTCCCCCGGCCCACCTCGTCCAGCAGGACGAGCGACCGCTCGTCGGCGGACCGGAGGATCTCCGCGACCTCGCTCATCTCCACCATGAAGCTCGACTTGCCGCGTCCGATCTCGTCGGTGAATCCCATCCGGGTGAACAGCTGGGAGATGCACCCGATGCGGGCGAACCGGGCGGGGACGAACGACCCCGCCTGGGCCAGAACGACGATCAGCCCGACCTGGCGCATGTAGGTCGACTTCCCGGACATGTTCGGGCCGGTGAGGACCAGGAGCCGGTCGGACTCCGCATCGAGGTCGGTGTCGTTCGGCACGAACCGCTCGCCGAGGGATCGCTCGAGGACGGGATGCCGGCCCTCGCGCACGACGAGGCTACCGGACCCATCCACCTGGGGCCGCACGTAGCCTCGGGCCTGGGCGAGGTGCGCGAACGTCGCAAGGGCGTCGACTTCCCCGACGGCCCGCGCGAGGCGGTGCACCGCGACCACGTGGGGATCGATGCGGCCCAGCAGCTCCTCCCATCGGGACTCGGCCGCGGCCCGGGCGGCTTCGCGCGCTTCGAGGACCCTGTGCTCGATGACCTCGAGCTCCTCCGTGACGAACCGTTCCGCCTGGGCCACGGTCTGCCGGCGGTGGAAGTGCGGCGGTACCCGGGCGAGGTGCGGTCGGGTGACCTCGAGGTAGTAGCCGAACACCTGATTGTATCCGACCTTGAGCCCCTTGATCCCCGTCGTCTCCTGCTCGCGGCGTTCGAGCGCCGCGAGCTCCGCCAGCGCCGCCTCCTCCGCGGACTTCCAGCGGTCGACGTCCGGCGCGTGACCCGACCGGAACAGCTCCTGCGGCTCCGCACCGGGGGCGATCGCGTCCGGCAGTGCGGTGTCGAGCTGCGCGGCGAGCTCGGGGGGCACGGAGAGCTCGTTCCGGAGCTCCGCGAGCCGTCCGCCGAGCCCGCCCGTCGCCAGCCGGGCGCGCACGGCGTCCACCGCCCGAAGGCTCGACCGCAACGCGATCAGCTCCTCGGGGCGGACCCGGCGGCCCGCGACCCGCGTGGCGATTCGACTGAGGTCCGCGACGTCCCGGAGCCGCTCCCGAAGTTCCTCGAGGGAGGCGCCGCGTTCCACGAGGGCCGCCACCGCCTCGTGCCGGGCGACGATGGGACCGACGTCCGCGAGGGGATTCGTCAGCCAGAACGACATCGTCCGCCGCCCGGGGGCGGTCGTGGTCTCGTCCCAGACGTCGAGCAGGGTCGTGCCCTCCGTGTCGTCCGGATTCATCGGCCGGTTGATCTCCAGATGGCGCAGCGTCTTCGCGTCCAGCACGAGCCGCCGCCCGGCGGCCCCGCGCTCGACGACCGCCAGATGCGGCAGCAAGCGAGGCTGCGTGGCCCGAAGGTACGCCCCGAGCCGTCGATCGGACTCCGAGACGAGCGCGGGCCCCTCGACCGCCGCGCGCAGCGCGACGGGTAGCTCGCTCTCGAGGAGGGGCGACGGGGCCTCTTCGAGCCGGGCCCCCGGAAACTCGCGACGAAGAACCCCGACGAGCGGGGGCGCCTCCCCCCGCTCCTCGGCCCACAGGATCTCGCGCGGCTGGAACGGCGCCAGCGCGGAGACCAGTCCTTCGGCCCCCGGACCGTCGGACTCGCCCCGCAACCACTCGCCGGTCGAGACGTCCACCGCCGAGTAGGCGCCGGCCCCGTTCCGGCGCAGGACCGCCGCGGCGAGGAAGCTGTGGTCCGACCCCCCCAGGATCTGGTCCTCCACGACCGTCCCGGGCGTCACCACCCGGGTCACGTCGCGACGGACCAGACCCTTCGCCTGCCGGGCATCCTCCAGCTGGTCGCACAGGGCGACCTTGTACCCCTTTCGGACGAGACGCCCGAGGTACGTCTCCACCGCGTGATGCGGCACGCCGGCCATCGGCATCCGGACGCCCTGCGCGTCCGCGCCGCGGGCTGTGAGGACCACGTCCAGCTCGCGGGCGAGCAGCTTCGCGTCGTCGCCGAACGTCTCGTAGAAATCCCCGACGCGGAACAGGACCAGGTGGCCTGGGTAGCGGGACTTCACGCTCTCGTACTGGTCGAGAAGCGGGGAGACGACGCTCGCGTCGGGCATCGATGGCTCGGCGAGCGAGATACCGCTTATAATCCGGCGCTGGGCGACGTTCAACCGCCGCGCAGGACCGGCGCCGGGCGAATCGCGCGCGCTTCCGGACGGTCCCGGGGCGGTCAAGCCTCGACCTGGGGGACGGCCCCCGGGGGTATCGCCGCCTCGAACCAAGGATAGGCGCGGTGCGCGGCGGCCGCGGGCGGCGCCGCGAGCCTTCGTCGACCACCGCTCCGTCCCGTGTTGTGCGACGGCCCGGCGCCGCTGAGGGGGAGATTCGAACTCCCGTGGCGTTGCCGCCACCAGCTCTCAAGGCTGGCGCCTTGCCGGGCTAGGCTACCTCAGCGCGGGCTACCGGACCGTCCGGCTCCCGATTAAAGCGTCGGTCGCCGGGGGTCCGCGGGCCCGGTATGCAGGTGCCGGGAGCTTCGCCACGGACCCCGCGCCGGTCCGTCGTTTCGAACCCGGGTAGTCAGCTTGGAAGGCTGACATCCTACCACTAGATTACACCTGCACGCTCGCCCGCGAACGGCGGGCGACCGGGTTCGGCCGTTAATGTTTTGGGGTCGGTTCGTGGCCGGACGGCGCCGCGAGGTCCACGAGGGCGATCCGCTCCAGCACGAGCCCCTCCCACGCCGACTCGGGTACCGCCGCGCGCTCGGCCGCGGTGATCCCCAGCCGCTCGAGCATGCCCGCGTCGACCGGACGTGGAAAGGCCGACCGGTCCGGCTCCAACCCGAACCGGGCCAGGAGCGCGGCGGGGTCGTGGGGTCGTTCGGCCACGAGCACGAAATGCTCGGTCGTGTCCGCCACCCCGACCTTCGCCAACGCTCGCGGCAGCTGGTCGTCCCCGGCGACGTAGAGCGCGAGCTCCGCCGACCGGTCCCGCAGGCGGGACTCTCCCCGGCCCCGCGACCGGCCCAGGTGGGCCCAGGCCGACAGGAGATGGCGCTCGCCCGCGATCGCGTCCGCGTCGAAGAGCGCGACGAGCGCGGGCGACTCCTGGGAGAGCGTCCGCAGCGTCAGGATCACGTCCCGGGTCTTGGGCGCACCGGGCGCCCGACGCCGGGCGCCGGCCGTGCGCAGGGCGCGTTCCTCGGGCGGGGGAAGGGGCGACACGGAAGCTCATTCGGCGAGGAACTTCAGGAATTCCTCGCGCGTCCGCGGCCTCAGCGTGTAGTTCTCCTTCTTCTCCCGGCCGATCGTGGAGGTCGGCGTCGGCCCGTAGTCGTGCCCCGGCAGCACGACCAGCGCGTCGTCCAACCGAACGACCCGGTGGAGGAGGCTGTCGTACATCGCCGACGGGTCGCCGCCGGGAAGGTCCGTACGGCCGCACTCCCCCACGAAGAGGGTGTCGCCGGTCGCCAGGTGGCCCTCGAACAGGTAGAGGACGCTGTCCTTCGTGTGGCCGGGGGTGTGGAGGACCTCGACCTTCAACCGCCCGACCGAGATCGCGTCGCCGTCCTCGACGGAGAGATCCTGGCCCAGCGGCGCCGAGCGGTGCGCGACGACCTTCGCTCCCGTGCGGGACCGGACCTCGTCGTTGCCCGCGACGTGGTCGCGGTGGCTGTGGGTGTTGAGGACGTAGCCGACCTTCACACGTCGCTCGTCGATAGCGCTCAGCACCGGCTCGATCCCGTACGACGGGTCGATCACGACCGCGTCGCCTCCCTCGGACTCCGCCACGAGGTAGGTGAAGTTGAGGTACGGGCCGACGCGGAACTGCTCGAGGAGCACGGGGCGTCGAGCGGGGCACCGTATTTTACGGTGGAGGGAGCGCGGGGACCGGCGGCACCGGCGTCGGGACGGACGGGGGCGGGGCGCTACGGGTCGCGCCGACCCGTGACCGCATCAATCACGACGCGCCCTTCCGCCCCCTCCGCGTACCAGTGGGGTACGTAGAGAAGGACGAACGGGCCGAGCCGGACGTCGTCCGCCGACGGCGGGACGCGGCGTGTCTCGATGACCAGCGCTCCCCCGTGCTGTTCCGAATGGTCGACGCGGACCGTGTGCTCGCGCCGGATCGCCTCGATCGCCAGCGGGGTGGCGACCGACTCGGCGAACTGGGGGGAGAGACGCTGGTGCGGCTCCGGGACCTCGCCGACCAGCTCGCGCTCCCCTTCCTCCCAGACCTCGGCCCGGCGGTTCGCGGCGTTGACGGCGACCACCCGGTGGAGGACCGCGCCGCGGCCCCCGTCCACCGACGCGGGCCGGACGTGGTAGGCCGCCACGTAGTACGGGACGAGGCGGAGCGTGTAGCGGGGATGGTCGATCCCGGAGAGCGCCTCGGCCTCCGCCCGGCCGATCCGAGGACGGATCGTCCGGTCGCCGGGGCGTACCATCGGGAACGGGAGGTCGAAGAACCCGGGGTCCTCCGACGCGTCGAGCGCCGCGTCCGCGTCGCTCGGCGACGGGAGCAGCATCTCCCCGAGCGCCGGCCCGAGGGTGGTCGGGTCGAGCACTTCGATGCCGTGATCGGCCGCCAGGCCCCGGGTGTTCGGTCCGGGGTCGTCGTCGTAGACGATCGTTCGACGGACGGAGTCGACGGGGAACAGCCGCTCGATCTCGGCGGGCGGCCGGGCGGTCGGGGCGATGACGACCGAGCGGTGGTCCCGGGATCGCACCGCGATCGTCACCCCGGCCCGCGCTTCCAGCCGATACCCCGCGGCCTCGAGAAGGCGGACCAGAGTGGAGGAGCGGGGTATCAGGGGGACCATCGCCGGAGGGTGCGCCCCCCATGATATCTTCGTTCCGCTCCTAGGGCGATGCTGGTCGGAGCCGACCCCTCCCCCGGTGAACCGCACGTGTCGCGTTACTGGCTCGGGTGCTCCGGCTGGGCGTACGAGGACTGGGTCGGGCCGTTCTACCCCCGGGGGACCCCGCCGTCGGAGTTCCTGGAGCGGTACGCCCGGGTCT
>JASHSP010000110.1 GCA_030038655.1 Thermoplasmata archaeon
GGGGTTGCTACTACGCGGCTCGCCTCGCGGTCAGCGAGTCACTCCTTCGTCTGGGTCGGCAGGCCGGTGTGGTCGTGCTTCGGGAGGTCCATCCGGGCGAGATCCTCCCGCTCGGAGTCTGGAACGTCCGGGAGCACGCTCGCACGGCCCTCGCGTCGCCGCCGGAGCGTCTCCCGACGCTCTCCGACCTCGACGTCCGGATTGGCGAGACGTTCGCGATCCCCCGCGAACGATGGCGGGCGACCAGTGCGCTCCTCCATGAGGCCCGGACCCAGCGACGGCTGGAAGACTGGCTGACCCCCGCCAGGGCCCCGAACTAGCGGAACGGTGTCCCGCATCCGCCGCAGAAGGTGTCCGAGGGCTGGCGGGCGGCACCGCATTTCGTGCAGATCCTCGGGATCCGGGGCTCTCCGCATCCGCGACAGAACGCATCCCCAGGGAGCATCGGGTAGCCGCACGACAAGCACCGCTCGGCGCTCGCCGTCTCCTCAGCAGTCCGCGCGGGGTCGATTCCGATCCGACCCCCGTTTCCGCCGTTGGGCATCGCTGCGACCGGTCCGACGGCTGGCAGGCTTTCGACCTGTGCGCCGATGGCACGGCGGCCCTTGAGCGCAAGGCGGAACGCGTCGGTGAATTCGCCGCGATCGAAGGCGGCGCCGGCATCGGTCCGCAGTTTGATGGCATCCCGGACGGATGTGGATCCGGTCGCCCGACCTTGCGCGGAGTCGATCTCCTGGTCGAGCAACCGGAGCTGGAACTGGGACTCCGCGCGGTTCTTCGGGATCGGCGGCGGAGTGGAAGCGGCCATCGTTCCTGAGTCGGAGACGGTGACCGGACCGGACGGGGGAGGGGTAGCGACCGGTGCCGGCGAATGGACCGTCGGCGACAGGGAGGGAAGGGGTCCGTCCAGGCGGCTGTGGACGAGCGCCTCGTGCGCCTGCTGCGCGAGCTCGTAGGCATGGTCGTAGTTCCGCACGTCGAAGGCCCCCTGGGCTTGGGCGATGAGATCGCGGGGCCGGCCGACATCGGCACCTTGGCGCGAGAGGATCTCCGCCTCGCGCCGGGCCATTGCGATCCGGTTGAACGCCCGGTCCTGAATGAGCGCGGGACGGTCCCGGAGCTCCCCGAGGAGTTTCGCTCGGCGCTCGCGGAGGCGCCGCAGGAGCAGAAGCAGGACCCCCGCGGTAAGGACCGCGAGAATGACGACGATGACGATCGCAACGATCTCGGTGGTGGTGAGCGCGAACACGACCGCTGGGTCCGTCCCGGGCGGACGCCGGGGACCAATCTCTGAACTAGTGCGGGACCGACTATTTAGAAGGCGGCCCGCTCGGCGCGACCGAGGAGGTACGTCGATCGAGCTCCCTCGACCCGTACTCCGACGGTCGACCCCAGGGGCGGGCGGTCCTCGAGCACGACCGGTAGGTAGTTCGGAAGGCGGGCGACGGAGCTCGACCCCGGCCCGTGCTCGATCACCCGCGCGGGACCGGAGTGGCCGATCCACCGTTCGAGGCGGCTCCGCCCGAGTCGCTGACGAAGCGCAGCAAGGGAGCGGGACCGCCGCTTCGCGACTCGGGAGCCCACCGAGCCCAAGCGCGACGCGGGCGTCCCCGGACGGGGAGAATAGCGAGTGACGTTCACGATCTCAGGTTCGACCGAGGCGAGGAGTTCCTCGGTCTCCCGGTGGTCTTCCTCCGTCTCCCCCGGGAATCCCACGATCACGTCCGTCGAGAGCGTGAGGCCCGGAAAGCGCGCCCGGGCCGAGGCGACCTGTCGGCGGAACTCGGCGACGGGATACCCCCGACGCATGGCCCGGAGGATCCGCTCCGAGCCGCTCTGCACGGGCAGGTGGAGGAACTTGTAGAACCGGTCCGGGGCGAGCGCCTCGAGGTACCGCCCGAGGTTCGGCGCGAGCGTCTGGGGGCTCATCATGCCGACCCGCACCGAGAAGTCCCCTGGAATCTTCCGGACCGACTCCAAGAGGTCCGGTAGCCGCTCCGCGGGCCCCAGGTCGAAGCCCCACGCCGCGGTGTCGAGCGAGGTGAGCCGGACTTCGACCACCCCCCGGGCGGCCGCCGCCTGGGCCCGACGCACGATCTCGTGCGCGGGGACGCTTTCGAGCCGACCTCGGGCGAGTCGGCTGAAGCAGTAGGTGCAGGCGCTCGTGCATCCTTGGGCGATCACCACCTCCTCGGTCACCGGTGCGCAACGGTCGATGGAGGGGGGCCAGGGTCGGCCGGGCAGATCCACCCCGGGAGGGACCGAGTCGGACCATTCCAGCAGGAGGCTCGGGATCCGCGATTGCTCGCGGATCGGCACGAACGTGGTCCTTGCCCGGCCCTCTCCGTCGAGGATCGAGGTGCGCAGGGGCACGAGGCAACCGGTCACGACCACGTGAGGGATCCGGTCGGAGATCCACTGCCACCGGCGCGCCATTCGGGCCTCGGTCGGCCCGATGACCGCGCACGTTACCAGGATCCCGACGTCGGCCCCTTCGGGGCGGGAAACGAGATCGTGCCCACCGTCGGCGAGCGTGCGGGCGATCGCCGCGCCCTCCCCCTGGTTCTGGGAGCACCCGTACGATTCGATGTAGACGCGCAACGCCGGGCCCTCCTTCGCGGTCCGGGCGGACCGGAGGTTCAGAAGACGGAAAGCTTGTCGGTGAGGAGGAGGCGGGGGATCGTGTCGATCCGGTCGAACCACCCATCGGCGATCGCCTCGGCCTTCCCCTTCACCTGGGCGAGCTTGACCCCATCGGCCGGGAGGATCTGCATGCTGGCGACCTGGGGCTGGTCGACGGGCTTCCCGATCTGGGAGAGGATCCGGACATGGATCTCCTTGATGTTCCCCCGGCGTCCTTGACCACGTCGTTCGCGATCAGATTCCCCAGGAGGTTGTAGATCTTCCCGACGTGGTTGATCGGGTTCTTGCCTGCGGACGCCTCAAGGCTCATCGGGCGGCACGGGGTGATGAGACCGTTGGCGCGGTTCCCGCGTCCCACCGACCCGTCGTCGCCCGCTTCCATGGAGCAACCGGTGACGGTGAGGTAGTACCGCCCCAGCTCGGGATCGTCGGCCGTGTTGACGTCGATCGTGACCTCTTGCCGCGTGATCTTGGCCGCTTGATCGAGGAGCTTCGAGCGGATCTCCTCGCAGACCGAAGCGTAGTCGCTGGCGTTCTTCACCTCGCTATCGACCAGGGCGGCCGCGACCGTGAGGTGGATCCGGTGCCCCTGGCGGTAGCCCATCACCTTGACGTCCTCGCCAAGGGCGGGGAGCTTCTTCTTCAGCTTGAGCGTCAGGAACCGCTCGCTCTCGAGGACGACCCGTTCGGTGTCGGACAGCGGTGCGAACCCGACCCCGAAGCTCGTGTCGTTCGAGAGGACCGTCTTC
>JASHSP010000111.1 GCA_030038655.1 Thermoplasmata archaeon
CGGCGGAGCTGGCCGGGCCGCTCGCCGAGGGCCCGGCGCACGAGCCGCCGACGCCCACGCCGTGGGAGCTGCCCGAGATCGACCGCCGTCTCACCGCCGCCCGGGAGGACGACCAGGGGCGGCTCGAAGCGGTCACCTCCGCGCGGGCCGAGCTCGGCCGGGTCGAGGAGCTTCTGGGCGCCGGGGTATGCCCGACATGCCACCAGCCGGTGCGCGCCGCGGAGTTCGCGCCGCATCGCGCGGAGGCGAGCGAGACGCTCGCCCGCGCGGAGGAAGCTCGGCGCCGCTCCGCGGCGGCGGTCGCCGGTCTCGAGGAGACCCGGAAGGCGCGCGAGCGCTACGAGAGGGCCCGCGAGCGATGGGTGACCCTCGAGGCCCGACGCGCCACGGCGCGCGAAGCGATCGTGCGGCGAGAGGAGGACCTCCGGGCGGCTGAGGCCGCCGGTGCCGAGGCGAAGGCCCACGCCGAGTCCGCCCGCGAGGCCGTGGAACGTCTCCGACCGCACGAGCAGGGCGGGGCGGCGCTGCGGACCGCCGTCGAGCGGCGAGAGACCGACGCGGCAGCGCGCCGGGCGCAGGTCGAGAGCGCCTCGATCGCGGGGGAGCGGGCGCGCGCGGCCGCGAGGGCCGTGGAGGAGCTCACGGCGGAGACCGCCCGTCTCGACAAGGAGGTCGGGGTGGTCCGCGGCCGGCGTGCCGAGAGGTCCCAGCGGATCGCCGTCCTTCGCGACCGGCTCGCCGGCCGCGAGGCGGTGACGGCCGAACTCGCGGCGGCGGAGTCGTCGCTCCGGGGCGCGGAGGCGTCGCTCGCCGACGACCGCGGCGCCCTGGTCCGGTCGGACACGCGGCTGGACGGCGAGGTCCGGCGGGCCGCGCTGGCCGAGAAGGGCCGGTCGGAGCGCGCGGCGCTCGTCGCGCGGGCGACGGAGTACGACCGGAAGGCCGAGTGGGCAGCGGGGCCGTTCCGGCTCCACGTCCTCGCCATGGAACGCGACGTGCTGGCGCACGCCCAGGCGTCGTTCGACCGGGAGTTCTCGCGCTACTTCGCGTCGCTCGTGGACGACCCCGGGCTGGTGGCGCGCACGAACCCCGATTTCACGCCGGAGGTGAGCATCGAGGGGGACCCGACGCCGGCGGAAGCGCTCAGCGGCGGCGAGCGCACCAGCCTCGCGCTCGCGTTCCGCCTCGCGCTGGCCGCGGTCGTCCGGTCGCTCGGCGCGGTGCGTCTCCAAACGCTCATCCTGGACGAGCCGACGGACGGGTTCTCGTCCGAACAGATGGTCCGGATGGGCGAGCTGTTCGAGGAGCTGGGGCTTCCGCAGGTGATCGTCGTATCGCACGAGACCCAGCTCCTCTCGATCGCGGACCGAAGCCTCCGCGTGGCCAAGTCGGACGGCCGGTCGACGGTGCTGGCGGACGACGCGGGGCGCGAACGGAGCGGGGAGGGGGGCGGGTCGGAACGGCCCGCGGCCCCGACGCCTGCGACGCGCGCGCGGGGTCGCTAGGCCAGCAGCGACCCGAACGTCGCCGCGTCCCACGGACGCCGTGAGGCGACCTCCAGGTTCTCCGAAAGATGGTGCGAGCCCTTCTGGCCGATGACCGGGCCCACCGTCCCGGGAGCCGACCGGGCAAACTGGAGCGCCGTCTGCGCGGGGGAGAGCCCCTGGCGTCGGGGCCCGGAGCGGGCCAACTGGCCCTGCAGCAGCGGGACGCTCGTGAAGCAGCCCACGCCGAGCCGGGCGGCGGCGTCGAAGAGCGAACGAAGGGAGCCCCCGACCGGTTGGTTCGCGGCGGTCCACGCCTCGGGCATCGCGAGGTTGAACGGGAACTGGACGAACCGGAACCCGTGGTGCTCGCCACCGACCTTCCGCGCGGTGCGGACCGCGGTCTCCAGCGCGAAGTACTGGGGCGCGCTCCGCGGCACCCTCAGGCTATCCCACGTGGCGATCCCGTACGCGCCGAGGGTCCCCGCGTCGCGGAACGTCTCGAACAGGGCGAACGCCTCCTCGAGTCGCTCGACGAACTGCTCGCGGCCGACCGTCGGGATCTGGGCGTCGGGCGCGTTGTGGGCGTAGACCAGGTCGATCGCCTCGACGCCCAGGTTCGTGCGGCTGCGGTCGAACTGGTCGGCGAGGTACGACCGGCTCATCGCGTGGGAGCCGTCCACGATGTCCGCCGGGTCGAGCGCCCCGGTCCCGATCAGTTCCTCCTCCACCCACCGGCCCGCGCCCTGCTTCGACTCGCCGTCGGGGGCGAGGTATCCGTGC
This sequence comes from Thermoplasmata archaeon, assembly GCA_030038655.1. Classification (GTDB taxonomy): domain Archaea; phylum Thermoplasmatota; class Thermoplasmata; order Lutacidiplasmatales; family UBA184; genus Lutacidiplasma. The sequence goes on from JASHSP010000111.1 coordinate 2,268, forward strand.
TTCGTGGCGACGAACAGTTCGTCGCGTCGGAGCTCGCCCTTCGCGACCAGGTTCTGGATCGCCCGCCCCAGGCTCCGCTCCGCGCGCTGATGCCGGTAGTTGATCGCGGTGTCGAGCACGTTCACGCGGCCCGACGTGAGGCAAATCATCGCCGCCTCGGTGACGGCGAGGTCGGTCGGCCCGTCGGGGGCTCCGATGTAGGTGCCCAGCCCGAGCGAGCTGAGCGAGAGGCCTCCCGGCGCGTCGCGAAAGTGTTCGAGCGGCAGCGCGCGGTCCTTGATCGAGCGGTCGCGGAACCGGCGGGTCCCCGCCGGCGTGGCGCGACCCGGCAGCGCCATCCCCCGAGCATCGGGAGCGAGGCTAAAGGCTCACGCCGGGGAGGCGGCGGGCGCGGGCGTCGGCGGCAGGCTGAAGAGCCTCCGGCGTCTCGCGGCGGCCGTCGCACGATGCCCCGCCGGAAGTACGGTCGACTGAGGAAGCCGATCCCTCCCGTGCCGGTCGAGAAGTGCCGGTTCTGCCGCCTCAAGCGGCCCTGCCCGGTCCATCCGCGCGTCGCGCGGAACTAGGGCGGCCGCGCCGTCCGGGGGCCGGAACGTTTGCCGGCGAGCAGCGGGGTCGCGACCTCCTCGTGGAATCGGTCGGCCACGCGGCCGATCTTCTCCACGACGCGCGGCTGGAACCGCCGCCGCGCCTTTCCGAGCGCCGCCTCGAGCCCGAAGCGGGCCTGCTCCCACCGGTAGAGGCGCTCGCCGTAGGCGGCCTCGAACAGGAGAGTCGAGCCCCCCGCCTTGCGCGAGGGGGCCGCGCGACCCCGGAGCGTCCCCTTGACCTTGTCGTAGAACCGGGTCCCGGGCACGGGCACCGCGATCGAGACCGAGTACTCCTCGGGGCTGAACCGGCGGAACAGCCGGAACGTCGCCTCGATGTCCTCGATTGTCTCGCCCGGGTAGCCGAGCATGAGGAACCAGAACTGGCGCACGCCCGCGGCGCGCAGTGCCTCGGCCGTCCGCTCGACCTGGGCCAGCTTCGTCCCCCGGTTCATCGCGTCGAGCATCCGCTGGCTGCCGGATTCCACGCCGACATAGACACGGGCGAGCCCCGCCGAGCGCATCCGGCCGAGGAGGTCGGGCTTGAGGAGGTCGACCCGAGCCAGGCACTCGAACCGCAGCCCGAGTTCGCTCTCGACCATCCGGTCGAGCAGCCGCTCGAGCCAGGCGCGCGAGACCCCGAAGACGTCGTCGCAGAATCGGACGTAGTCGACCCGGTAGCGCCGCTTGAGCTCGACGAGCTCCCGAAGGACGCGTTCCGGCGACTGCTGCCGGAACGTCCGTCCGAACGTCGGCTTCGAACACCAGGAGCAGTCGAACGGGCATCCGCGCGACGTCAGCACCGCCGCCCGGCGCTCGCCGGTCTCCGCCTGCCAGTGGCCGAGGTACGCTTCCATGTCGACCAGGTCCCACGCCGGCAGCGGCAGCTGGTCGAGGTCGGCGAGGAGCGGCCGGCTCGGGCCGCGGACGACGTCGGGCCCGTCCCGGACGATCACCCCGGGGGTCCGGGCGATCGGGGTCCCGTCGCGGAGTCGATGGGCGAGGTCGACCGTGGCCACTTCGCCTTCCGCCGGGACGACGGCATCAAAGCCGCCGTCCAGGTACTCCTGGGGGCGGCTCGCCGAATCCGGCCCGCCCGCGAGCGAGAAAACGCCCGCGTCCCGGGCCTGCCGCGCGATCTCGAGCGCGCGGGGCACGGTCAAGGTCTTCGTGTGAACGCCGATCACGTCCGGCCGGAACGTCCGTATCGCCCGGGCGATCGCGCGAGTGTCCCGCTCGAACGTGAGGTCGACCATCGAGACGTCCACACCGTGCTCGCGGAGGTAGGCACCGAGCGTCAGGAGCCCGAGCGATGGATACAGCTCGACGAACTTCCGCTCCATCGGGTCTTCGCGGGCGATGTACGGGTCGACCAAGAGGACCCGCGGGGTCGAGCCCTCCGCCCGGGCGGTCCGGCTAGTCACCGGCCCCTCCGCGATGGCGGATCGTCCGCCCGCCCGATATCGCCCCGACCGGGCAGTACGGAACGCACCATCCACACTCGGTGCAGTTCGGGAGGACTTCGAGCCGCGTCGGGGTCAGCTCGAGCGCGTTGGGCGGGCAGACCCCGGTGCAGAGGCCGCAGAGCACGCAAACGTCGGGGTCGACAACGATCATCGCCCGACTCCCGGGCGGCGGTCCCAAGGTCGCCGGGCGGCGGGGCCTGCCGTCACGCCTGCGCCCGGGCGATCTCGGGATGGAGGGCTTTTCCCAGGGCTCCGA
>JASHSP010000112.1 GCA_030038655.1 Thermoplasmata archaeon
ACCGCGATGATACCGCGGCCCTCCTCCCGCGAGATGCCGAGCTCGTTCAGCTTGCTCACGAGCGTCTTCGTGTCCTTGAACGACTTCCCCTGGGGGATCTCGCCGTCCTTGATCGCCTGGACGACCGCCGCGGGAAGCGGCTCCACCTCGAAGTAGAACTTGTTGTGCTTGTTGGGGGATTTCCCCTCGAACGGACCCCCCGGGTGGCGGACGAGCTCGCGGTAGACGACGATCGGGGTCGACGGGACGATCTCGACCTTGTAGTCGTTGATGACGCGGAACTCTGTGATCTCGAGATGGAGCTCGCCCATCCCGGAAAGGAGGTGCTCTCCGGTCTCGGGGTTGATCTCGACGCGGAGACTCGCGTCCTCCTTCGCGATCTTGCGCATCACTTCGATGAGCTTCGGCAGGTCCGCCATCCGCTTCGGCTCGATCGCCACCGTGACGACCGGCTCGGAGACATGGCGGATCTCCTCGAACGGGGTCATCTCGGCGAAGGTGGAGGTGGTCGTCCCGGCGAAGGCGTCCGTGAGGCCGATCACGGCGGCGATGTTGCCGGCCGGCACGTCGTCCACCATCAGTCGTTCGGGGCCCATGAACAGCGAGACATGCTGGATCCGGTTCTTCGCCTTCGTGCCGACGATCGAGAGCTCCATCCCCTTCGCGAGATGCCCCGAGAAGACCCGGCCCGTGGCGATCTCCCCCGCGCTCGGGTCCATCGTGATGTCGGTGACCATGAACGACGTCGGCCCGTTCGAGTCCGTCTCCATCATCGCCTGGCCGACCGGCGAGCCGATGTCCCCCTTCCAGATGTTCGGAATGCGGTACTTCTGCGCAACGCGCGGCGTCGGCAGGTGCCGGACGACCATGTCGAACACGACGTCGTTGATCTTCGCTTTCTGGGCGATCTCGCGGGAGCGTCCGGTCGAGACGTAGTCGATGATGTCGGGGAACTTCACGCCGGTGCGCTGCATGTACGGGACGCTGATCGCCCAGTTCTCGTAGCCGGAGCCGAACGCGACCGAGCCATCGCGGGGGTCGACCGACCACTCGTCGACGAACTCCTCGGGGGCCATCCGGCGGATCAACTCGTTGACCTCGCCGATGATCGCGGTGAACCGCTTTTGGAGCGACTCGGGGGTGAGCTTGAGCTCCTTGATCGCCCGGTCGACCTTGTTGATGAAGAGTACCGGCTTTACCTTCTCGCGGAGCGCCTGCCGAAGCACCGTCTCGGTCTGGGCCATCACACCCTCGACCGCGCAGACGACCACGATCGCGCCGTCGACCGCCCGCATTGCGCGCGTGACGTCCCCGCCGAAGTCGACGTGGCCCGGGGTGTCGATGAGGTTGATCAGGTAGCGCTCGTTCTCGAACTCGTGGACGATCGTCACGTCGGCGTTGTTGATCGTGAGGAGGCGGGCCTGCTCCTGCTCGTCGAAGTTGAGGTACAGTTGCTTGCCCGCGAGCTCGTTCGAGATCATCCCGGCCGCGGCCAGGAGGTTGTCCGAGAGGGTCGTTTTGCCGTGGTGGATGTGGGCGACGATCCCGATGTTGCGGATCTTGTCGACGTTCCGCATCATGTCGGGGATGGCCTTCGCCAGCTCGCTTCGGATGTGCGTCACGTTCGGCCCCTCGGACTCAGCGCGCCGACTGCGAGACGCGCTCGACCTCTTCCTTCCGCCCGATCGAGAACGCGGTCATCTCGCCCTTCGCGGCGAGGCGGATCTCGTCCGCGAGGCAGGACTCTATCGGCTTCGTGGATTTGCGGGAGGCCTGAATCGCCCCGAGCGCGAGGTTGCGGACCGCGACGTTGAGCCGCCGGGAGGGCGACGCGTCCACGGCCCGAGGGACCGAGATCCCGCCGAACTGGAGCCGGGTGACCTCTTCGCGGGGCGCGGCGTTCTCCACCGCGTCGACGAGTATCTGGATCGGGTTCTTCCCTTCCTTCTGGGCGATCTCGTCGAAGGCGAGGCGGACGGTCGTCAGGGCCTTCATCTTCTTGCCGGTGAACTTGCCCCCCTTCATCAGGTGGTTCGCGAGCCGCTCCACGAGGTGCATGTGGACCTTCATGAACGGCCGTCCGCACAGCCGGCCCTCGGTGTGCGGGGCGTAAACCGCGTGCAGGTAAAGGTACGGCAGGAGGCCGGGATCGCGGACCTCGACGCCCTCGAACGAGTACTTCCCGAACAGCGGCGGGATGGCGAACGGCGGCGCGGCGACCGGCTGCGGCCGCTGCACGATCGGGCCGGCGTCGTCCTCGGGCTCCGGCGGTACCGGGGCGTCGGTGGCTCCCTTCATCGCGCCGGTTTCTCCTTCCGTCCCCGGACCAGCTCGTCGAGCGAGACCCCGTTGACCTGGATCACCTTGTACCGGACGCCGGGGATGTCCCCGTAGGATCGGCCCATCCGTCCCCCGATCCCTTCCACGAGCACCTCGTCGTGTTCGTCAATGAAGTTTATGGCGCCGTCGCCCACCGCGAACGCCGTGACCTGACGGCCGTTCTTGATGAGCTGCACCTTGATGCACTTGCGAATCGCCGAGTTCGGCTGCTTCGCCTCGACCCCGACTTTCGCGATCACGATCCCGCGCGCCTGGGGAGCCCCTTCCAGCGGGTCGGACCGTTCCTTCAGGTGGAGCGTTCGGCGCTTGTAGTACCGATCCGACCAGCGTCGCCGCTGGCGGAGCCGGGCCAAACGGCCCGCCGTGTGGAGACCGGACGGCGGTGGCATTTCACGGAATGGGGGCCGAGCCACAAGGCGGCCCTATTTAAGGTCCCACCCGCGTTTTCCTCTCGAGGGTCGTCGACCCGCTCGCGGAGCCGCCGTTGGAACGTACCGGGCCCACCCCCGACCCGCCGAACCCCTCGACGGGCACGGTCGGGTCCCCTGCGGCCTCGGAGCGGACTCGGACGGAGTTCGAGCTGCTCTCGCGCGAGATCGTCGCCTGCCGCCGCTGCCCCCTCGGGGCGACCCGCACCAACGCCGTGGTCTACCGGGGGAGCCTTCGGCCCCGCATCGTGTTCGTGGGGGAGGCGCCCGGGGCGGAGGAGGACCGCACCGGCCTTCCGTTCGTCGGGCGATCCGGCCGCATCCTGGACGCGGGGATCGCCCGACTCGGGCTCTCGCCGACCGAGTTCGGGGTCCTGAACGTGCTCAAGTGCCGCCCTCCTTCCAACCGCTTCGACCGGACGGCGGCCGCGACCTGCCGCCCGTACCTCGAGCGGCAGATCGCGCTCCTGCACCCCGACCTCATCGTCTCGCTGGGAGCGTGGGCGCTCCGCTCGCTCGACCCCGACGCTCCCCCGATCCTCAAGGTGGCCGGGCACCCCCGGCGGCCCTCCCTCGGCGCGCTGTTCCCTCTCGTCCACCCCGCGGCGACGCTCCGCTCGAAACGGCTCAAAGCCCGCTGGGAGCACGACCTGGACGCACTCGCCGACCGGATCCGGGGGGGCCCCGGCTAAAGCACTTTAACTCATACCGGGCTCGTCGCGCCGTGCGCTCGCTCGAACTGTTCCTTCTCGGCGGCTCCTACCAGGCCGTCGACGACGGCGTGGTGGTCGAACTGTTCGGGCGGACCCGGGACGGCGTCGCGACGGTCGCGCGCTACTACGGCTTCCGGCCGTACTTCGTCCTGCTCGAGCCGACCCCCGAGGCTCGCGATCGGCTCTCGAAGGACGCCGAGGTCGTGGGGGTCGAGGAGACCTCGACCTGGGTCGGCGGGCGGGATCGGCCGGCGCTCCGCGTCACGTTGCACCGACCGTGGCTCGTGCCGCAGTATCGGGACGCCTACCGTCAGCGGGAGGCCGAGCCGTCGGTCCTCTCGTGCGACATCCCGTTCGTCCACCGGTTCCTCTACGACAAGCACCTCGGCCTCGTGGTCGCGTTCGAGGCGGAGGACGAACCGGAGGAAGTCCGGGCGCGCTACACCGTCGCGCAGGTCGTCCGGGTGGTGACGACCGAGGGGCACGATATCCGGCCGGCCGAACCGTTCCGCCCGTCGCTCCGGGTCCTTTCTTTCGACATCGAGAACGCGATCCGAGAGCGGACGATCTTCACGATCTGCGGGGTCGCCGAGGGCGCCGGCCGACCGCGACGCACGTTCCGCCTCCGCAACGCGGACGAGCGGCGGATCCTCGAGGAGTTCGTCGCGGTCGTGACCGAGGACGACCCGGACGTCATCACCGGTTACAACATCGGGGGTTACGACTTCCCGCTCCTGATCGAGCGGGCCAAGCACCTCAAGATGCCTCCCCTCGCGCTGGGGCGGGAACGGTCCGAGCCGCGCGAGTTGGGCGAGCGGCTCTGGAAAGTCTCGGGCCGTGTGGTCGCCGACGCCTGGTGGTCCGCCCGGCGCGATCTCCGGCCGAAGCAGGAGACCCTCCAGTTCGTCGCCCGCACCCTCCTCGGCGACTCGAAGCTCGCCGTCGACCGGCGGAACATGGACCAGGAGTGGGCCCGGGACCCGGACGCGGTCATGGAGTACTGCGAGCACGACGCCGACCTCGCCTACCGCATCCTCGACCGGCTGCGCACCCTCGCGAAGGCCTCCGACCTGGCGACCGTCGCGCACCTTCCCGTCGAGGAGGGACTCAACGGCCGGACCTCCCTGTTCATCGACTCGATCCTCATCCCGCGCGCGGACGCACGGGCGGTCGGAGTGCCCCCGAACCACTATGCCGGGCGCGACGCGCCGATCGAGGGAGGGTACGTCCACGGAATCCGGCCGGGGCTCTACCGTTGGGTGGTGGTCCTCGACTTCAAGTCGATGTATCCGTCGATCATCATCGCCCGGAACCTCTGCTTCACGACGCTGTCGCCGGAAGGGACGACCGTCGCGCCGAACGGGGCCAGGTTCCTTGCGCCGACCGTCCGCCGCGGGATCATCCCCGAGATCCTCGCGGAGCTCCTCGCGGACCGGGCCCGCTTCCGGGCCGCCGGCCGGGGCGCCACCGACCCGGAGACGTCGAAGTACTACGACGGTCTGCAGGACGCGGTCAAGGTCCTGATGAACTCGTTCTACGGAGTGCTCGCCTCCAGCTTCTACCGGTTCACCAACAAGGAGATCGGCGCCGCGATCACGGCGTTCGCACGCCAGGCGATCACCTCGATCATCCAGGAGCTCGAGAAGGACGGGATGGACGTCGTCTACTCGGACACGGACTCGGTCTTCGTACGCTCGCC
>JASHSP010000113.1 GCA_030038655.1 Thermoplasmata archaeon
TCGCGTTCACGCTGATCACCGCGTCCGTCCAGTTGTAGAGCGGATCGGGGAACTCCGCACCCACCTGGGGGGAAGCCCCCTTGTACGTGGAGTTGAACTCGGCGGGGGTCAGCGTGACGACCGTGGGCACGGTGTACTGGATCGTGTTGGTCTTGAGGCAGCTGGTGTTGGTCGGACCGTAGCCGAGACTCGCCGGCACGGTCACGTACCGAGTCTGGTTCACCCGGAGTCCGACGAGGCCCTGCCAGAATCCGGTCACGACGCTGCCGTAGGTCAGGTTCCCGATCGTGTACCCCCCGCTCGGGGTGTTGGGGCCGACGTGGACCGGCAGGGGGGTGTACTGGCCGGCGCTGCGGGGGGTGTACTGCAGCGACTTCGGCCACGAAGCGTTGTTCTGCGCGATCGCCTTGATCGACGTGTCGAAGACGCGGCCGATCTGCGGGCCGCTGCCGAACAGCCCGATGTAGTTCACCGTGACGTTGTCCCCGATCGCCACCGTGGCCGGTCCGGTGGCCGGTCCCGGGTGGGTGAGCTCGTACAGGACACCGCCCCCGACGCCGGCGACGACGATCGCTACGACGGTGAGAACGGTGACCAGGAGCACCGAAGGAGATCGCTCGACCATGACCTACGATCCGACCGAAGGGTGGGGGTCAGCTCTTCGCTGGTCTCGTCATCGGTTCGGAGAGACAGGTGTTCCTCATTCCCCCGCGCCCCGAGGCGGGCGCGTATATATATCCTCGGTCGGGAAACCGCGTCCTCCCCCGCCGGCCGGCCGTCCGCAGGACCGGTTCAGGCGCGCCGGAGCTTGCCGACGATCGGTTCCTCGAGCACGCCCTCCTCCTCGAGCCGGTTCAGCACCCGCTCCGCCCGCTCGGACGCGAGGCCCCGCTCGGCGCTTCGCAGGATAACCTCCTTGAGGTCCGCGTAGCCGTCCGGGGAGACCTCCGAGACCTCGTCCACGAAGTCGAGGAACAGCGACTCCTCGGCCCGCTCCGCCGCGGTGGGGGCGGGCAGCGTGGTGCGGACGGGTGGCACGACGGTCCGCGTCACGGACGCGGGGAGCGGGGTCGGCGATCGGCTCGGGCCGCTGTCGCCGGCGACCCGGCGTACCGCGGCCCGGAGCTCCCGCCGGAACGCCGGCCGGTCGACGTTCGGGTACCGGCGGAGCGACTCCCGTCCCGCCGCGATCCAGGCGGCGGGGATCCCGTCGCCTCGAAGCGTGTCGACCGAGACGGTCGGCTCCTTCTCGAGCCGTTCCATCAAGTCCAACCGGTCCAGCGTCTGGCGGACGATCTCGGCGAGCACCCCCCGCTCCTGACCCTCGGCGACGGACCGTATCCCCTCCGCCCGCACCGAGACCGCCCCGACGCCGTCCCGCGTTCGGAAGAGATGGGCTCGGCCGACCACGATCGCGGGCCGCGCGGCGGTCGCGGAGCGAAGCTGGTTCATCGCGCGCGGCTGGAAGCTGCCGGCGGTGACCCCGACCGCCCCGGTCGGGTCGGACAGTCGCGCCCTCCAGAAGGACGTCGGTTCGTCGCGTCCGATCGGCTCACCAGGGGAGAGCGTGCCGGCGAGCAGCACGCGGCTCATCCGGGCCCCGAACGGGCTCCAGAGGTAGGTCGGGGCGCGGTCGCCACGCCCTTTCTCCTCCTCGAGCGAGCTTTCGAGCTCCCGCGCGGTGACCCGCCACGCGGTCTCGCGCAGCCCCATCAGCCGCGCCCCTCGAGCCGGGCGCCGAGCTCGTCCGCGGCCCCGTCGAGGTCGACCTCGGCGGCCTCGATCGACTCGGGCAGGATCGTGACCCCGAAGTCGTCCTTGGTCGCGCTCCCGCGGACCCTCAGCCGACGGCCGAGGAGCAGCTCGAACAGTTCCTCTTCCAGCACGGTCGGGTCGGGCTGCTCCCGGAGTCGTTTCCGGGCCTGGTCGAGCGAGATCCCCCAGAGCGCCTCGGTCGCCTCCTTGCCGGCGGACACCGTGGCCGCGCCCGTGCCGTCGTCCAGGACGATGCGCGCTCGCAGATCGGCATATGGTTCCACCTGGCCGTGCAGGCGACAGATCCCGCCGGTGGTAGTCCGCCGGCACGTGGGACACCGATAGACAACACCGCTCGGACTGACCAGCCCGACCACGATCCCCTCGATCGCGGCCACCTCCGCACCGCCCGCGTCCTCCAGGTCCGCGATCGAGCGGGGCGTGGCGCGCACGAGATGGGCCGCCTCGGGAAGCGCCGCACCCTCGATCCGGACGATCGTCGTCCGCTCGTCGATCACGAGCTGCGGCCGGCCCCGGAACGCCCGAACGTAACCGCCCACCACGCGCACGGCCTCCCCCGCTCGGAGCGAGAAGTCGCTCCATGCCGACAGGGCGATCACACCGGTCCGGTCGCCGACCAGCCCGTCGTAGACGACGCGGCGCTCCTCGCCGACGCTGACGGTCCGCTCGGCGACCCGCGCCACGCGGACCTCGAGCCGGAACGCTTCGTCCGACGTCCGGAGCGAGTCGACCGTCCGCAGGGGGAGCGACTCCGGGTCGATGCGCGGGAGCTCCGCGGCGCTCGCGGGTCCGACGCGAGTCTTCCACGAGAACGTGAGCTCGGGCCGGCCCCGGAACTCGCCGACCTCCACGCCGGTCGCGCGAAGGATCGTTCCGCGCTCGAGACCCTCCCGCGGCGGGTCCCACCAAGTAAAGCGGACGCTGGCGGTCCCGTCGCTCAACTGGCCCGCCAGGAGCGGACGGCGGCCGCCGTCCGACTTCCGTACGATCTCGCGACGCTGCAACGAGACGATCCGCCCCACCACCTCGACGGGCGAGGACGTGGGCCGCAGGTCCCGCAGCCGGACCTCGGGGACCGTCGGGGAGGGGTCGTCGTCCGCCATGGCGTTCGGGGCGGAGGAAACGTCGGGCACGTTAAAGCGCTCGACTCCGACGCGGGGGCTGGGACGTGCCGGCGCGCGCCCTCGCCGGCGATGGCGGCCTCCGGCGTTCAAAGACGTTTAGAGCCGCGTTCGCTCACCTCGGCCGTTGCCGCTCAAGTTCAACCAGAAGGTCGAGCGGATTCTCCGTCAGCGGGACTCGTTGCTGTGCGTTGGGCTCGACCCCGACCCGGCGGCGATGCCCCGCGGCCTCCGGCGGCTCTCCCCCCGGACGCAGCTCGAACGGTTTCTGGCGGGCGTGGTCGGCGCGACTCTCCCGCACGCGGCGGCGTACAAGATGCAGCTCGGCGCGTACCTGCAGTATGGTCCCGACGGGTTCGACGCGCTCGCCCGGTGGAGCCGAAGGATCGGGGCAACCCGGCTGCGGATCCTCGACCTCAAGGCCAACGATATCCCAAACACGATGCGGATGGTGCGCGACGGGGCGTTCCGCGGGTTCGGGTTCGACGCAGTCACGATCACGCCGTGGAACGGCTGGGAGACGCTCGCCCCGTTCCTCGAGGACACCGCGCACGGCGTGTTCGTCGTGGCGCACTCCTCGAATCCGGGTTCCGTCGATTTCCAGGAGATTCCGACGCCGCGCGGGCCTCTGTGGGTGGCGGTCGTCGGCGAGGTGCGTCGCCTGGCCCACTCGCACGGCAATGTCGGGGCCGTGATCGGGGCGACGTTCTCCGAGGGGCTCCGCACGGCCCGCGCCACGCTCGGCAACGGTGTCCCGATCCTCGTGCCCGGCATCGGGGCCCAGGGGGGCTCGCTCGCGACCACGGTCCGAGAGGGGGTCGACGCGCACGGGCGTGCCCTGCTCGTGAACGCCTCCCGAAGCATCCTCTACGCTTCCGCCGGTCCCGATTGGAAGCGGGCCGCGGGCAAGGAGGCCTCTCGCCTCAAGGTCCAGATCAACCAGCTGCGCCTAGGGCTTCGTACAGCCGGATGAGCTGGTGCGCCACGGTCTCGAGCCCGTAGCGGGTCTCGGCCCGCAGTCGGCCGGCCGCGCCCATCCGCCGCGCGAGCGCGGGGTCGTCCAGGAGGCGGCCGACCTTGCGCGCGAGGTCGTCCGCGATCAGCGGCTCCGCGAGAAGGCCCTCCTTGCCGTCCTCGATCACCTCCCGAACCCCCGGGACGTCCGCGATCACGACCGGCAGGCCGGCGGCCATCGCCTCCGCGACCGCGAGGCCGAACCCTTCGAGCCGGTTCTGCGAGGGGAAGACGAACACGTCCGCGAGCGCGAGCAGTCGCGGCAGGTCGTCGTCCGATACGTTCGGGCAGAACACGACCCGGTCCCCCACGCCAATTCGCCGGGCCAACCCGATCAGCGGTTGAAGCCGGGGCCCCGAGCCGATGACGACCAGGACGACGTCCCGCGGCAGCTCGCGGAGCGCCTGGAGGATGACGTCCACGCCCTTGTGGGGGACGAGGCGCCCGGTGAACACGATCACCCGCTTCCCTTCGACCCGAAGCCGCCGTTTCAGGTCGCCGACCTCGAGCCCCGGCCGGAACCGTCCGAGGTCGACCACGGACGGGATGATCTCGAGGGGTCGACCGCGCAGCACCGCGGAGGTCGTGCCGTAGCTCCGGGTGTGCACGATCACCCGGCGGACCCGACGCAGCGTGGGGGGAAGGAACGCTCTCTGGTAGACCCCGGCGAGGCCCCGTCCCAGGAGCCCCGACAGGAAGAGGTCGCAGTGGTAGGTCAGGCAGACCGGAACGTCCGTGTTCGCGAGCGCGCGGGTCGCGAAGAACGACGTGAGCGGCGGCGGGTAGTGGAGGTGCACGACGTCCGCGGGCAGCCGGCGGAGGGTGCGCCCGGTGCCGACGTCGATCGGGGTGTTGAACGCAACCCCGAGCGTCCTGGCCCGGACGATGCGGAATCCCTCCATGGTCCCCTCGGCGGGTAGGTCCGGGCGGTACTGCGAGGTCACGACCGTGACCTCGTGGCCCTCGCGGGCGAACTCCGCGGCCAGCGACCGTACGTGGGACTCGACTCCCCCCGCGTGCGGATGGAAGAACGGCGAGACCTGGACGATCCGCACGGTGGTGGGCTACCGGCCGTTCCGTATTACGGCCGTCGGCGGGGGGAGCGCGGCCGATCCGGTGGGGTCACGCGGGGGCGGTGTCGCGTCGATTCGTCCCGCCCTCGATCGGGGCGGATTCGCGCGACTGGAACATCCCGTCGGCCGGCAGGCCGGCGATCTCGAGCCCGTGCATCAGCTCGCCGAGTCCGGTGGAGACGCGCGCCAGAACGGCCGGATCGTCATAGTGGAGCGACGCCTCGACGATCGCCCGGGCGACCTTCAGCGGCTGTTGCGCCTTGAAGATCCCGCTGCCGACGAAGATCCCGTCCACCCCCAGCAGGCGGCACAGCGCCGCATCGGCGGGGGTCGCGATCCCCCCGGCGGCGAAGTTGACGACCGGGAGCCGCCCGAGCGCGCGGACCTCCCCGACGAGCGCCTCGGGCACGCGCTCGTTCTTAGCCCAGGCCGCGAGCTCCCGCTTCGGGAGCCTCTTCACCTCCCCCACCTCGGTCGCGATCTGCCGGATGTGGCGTACCGCCTCGACCACGTTGCCGGTCCCCGCCTCACCCTTGGTGCGGATCATCGCCGCACCCTCGTCGATGCGTCGGAGCGCCTCGCCGAGGTTGCGGGCCCCGCAGACGAACGGGACCTTGAACTGCTTCTTGTCGACGTGCCCGAACGGGTCCGCGGGGGTCAGCACCTCCGACTCGTCGATCATGTCGACGCCGAGCGACTCGAGGATGCGCGCCTCGGCCGTATGGCCGATGCGGCATTTCGCCATCAGCGGAATGCTCACGCGCTCGCGGATCTCGCGGACTCGCTTCGGGTCGGCCATCCGGGCCACGCCGCCGGCGGCCCGAATGTCGGCCGGGACCCGCTCGAGGGCCATCACGGCGACGGCGCCGGCGTCCTCGGCGAGCGCCGCCTGCTCCGGGGTGGTGACGTCCATGATGACGCCGCCCTGCTGCATGCGGGCGAAGCCGCGCTTCAGGAGCTCGGTGCCGAAGCGGAGCTTCTCGATCGGGTCGGGCACGGTCCTTCCTCGGGGTGCGATAGGCACGAAGCCAGTATAAGCCGGACGCCCCGCCGGGCCGCGCGATGTTTTATCACGGTCCCGCTTGACGTAAGACGCAGGGGGAGCTCGGAACCGGCTGAGAGGACGAGGTTCGCCTCGTCGACCCCAGGAACCTGCACGGGATAATGCCCGCGAAGGGAACGCAATGCGCGCGCTGAGGCAGCACTCCGCCGGCTCCGCGGGGGGATGAGCGGGGACCCGCCGAAGCCGACGCGGGTCCGCCGTCTGCGACGGCCGGGCCGGTGGGGCCACGTCGTGGTCGCGGTGGCGATCGCCGTGGTGGTCGTGGTGGGGGGTATCGGTGCCTACCAGTACTACCGCGCCCACACCGGACCCGCCCCGCTGGTCATCTACACCTACCCCGGGCTCTTGGGTTCGGTCAGCTGCGGAGGGCAGCCGCTCGAGGGGATCCTCGCCAACTTCTCGGCCGCTCACGGCATCCCGCCGATCCAGGTCGACTGCCCGAGCGGCACGCTCGTCCAGACGCTCGAGGCGCAGGCAAGCTCCCCGTCCGCCGACCTCGTGATCGGGCTCGACGAGCTGACCGCCCCGCAGGCCGAGCAGCTTGGGTTGCTCGTCCCGTACGTCTCCCCCCAGCTCGTGTCGATCAACCGATCGGTCGTGGACTACCTGTCGCCGGACCACTACGTCACCCCGTACGAGTACGGGTACCTGGGGATCGATTACACGCACGCCTTCGGGAACGCGACCGACGGTGCGATCGGGAACTCGTCTCTTGCGAACTTCACGACCAACGAAACCTGGGCCCGCGGGCTGGCGTACGAGGACCCGCTCACGGACATCACCGGCGAGGAGTTCCTCGCCTGGACCGTGGAGTTCTACGAGCACGTGCTGGACGAGAACTGGACCGATTTCTGGAAGGCGATCCTTCCCCTCGCGACGGACGCCGGATCGTGGAGCACGGCGTTCAACACCGACTTCGTCGAGCTCGGGTCGACCCCGATGGTCGTCAGCTACACCACCGACCCCGCGTCCGCGGTCTACTACGGCGAGGGGGACTTCTTCAACACGACCGTGAGCCTGTGGAAGGACGCGCTCTACGGCTGGGAGACGATCTACGGGATCGGAATCGTCGCCGGGACGCACCACCTTGCGCTCGACGAGGCGTTCATCAACTACTTCCTGAACGGCTCGGTCCAGTCGGAGATCCCGCTCAACGAGTGGGAGTACCCCGCGAACGCGACCGTCCCGCTGCCGGCGGTATACGACCCCTTGATCCCGCCGGCCTCCATCACGCCGCTCAACCAGTACCTCGAGGGCGACTCCCCGGTCGAGGTCGCGGCTAGCCTGGCCGGGTGGCAGACGACATGGGAGAGCCTCGCGGAGTCCTAGGCCGGGCGCGCGGGTGGGCGGAGACCGTCTACCTGTGGCCGATCGTATCGTTTGTCCTGCTGTTCGCGCTCGTTCCCGTGGCGATCCTGTTCGCGACGGGCCTCGAGCACGGTGGCGGGGCCTCCGGGTTCCTCGCGACCGTGGCTCGCGGAGCCGACTTGGACGCCCTGCGGAACTCGACGGTGCAGGGCGGCCTCAGCGCCGCGTTTGCGTTCGCCCTCGGATATCCCTCCGGGATCTATCTCGCCCGGTACTCGTGGCCGGGACGGTCGCTCGTCCGGGCGCTCGTCCTCGTGCCGTTCCTCCTGCCGAGCCTGGTGGTCGTCCTCGCGGTCCTGGACCTGTTCGGGCCGGGCGGCCTCCTCTCGGCCGCCTGGCCGGCGCTCGGCTGGTTCGGGCGCGGGGTCCCGGCGATCGTCGCGGTCAACCTGGTCTTCAATGTCCCGCTCGTCGTCCTGTTCACCGCCCTCGGGTGCGAGAGCGCGCCCCGCGACCTCGAAGAGAGCGTCGCGACCCTGGGAGGGACCCGCGCCCGGGCGTTCCGGGATGTGTGGGGGGCCCCGTCACTCCGGGGGGCAGCGGCGGGGGCGCTGCTGACGTTCCTCTTTTCCGCGCTCGCATTCGCCGCGCCGATCATCCTCTGCGGTTCCCCCCGCTGCTACACGCTGGAGGCCCAGGTGTACATCCTCGACTTCACGCAGCTCGACCCGACCGGGGCCAGCCTGCTCGCGCTGGCGATGGTCCTCCTCCTCCTGCTTCCCACGCTCGCCTACATCGGGATCGCCCGACGGCTCTCGGGGTTCGGTTGGCCGGATCGACGCCCTCGGCCGACGACACGCGAGGGCGGGCCGGTCGCCTACGCTCTCGCGACCGTGAGCACGGCCGTTTGGGCCGGCGTGGCCGTCGTGCTGGGCGCGGTGCTGTACCGGTCGTTGGTCCCCGGGGGCCGCGAGGGGTTCGGCGGACCGTGGGCCGACCTCTTCGGTACCCGGACCGCGAACGCTCTCGGCCTCTCGATCGCGGGGGTGGTCGGTAACACCTTCGGGTTCGCCGTGCTCGCCGCGGCCATCGCCCTCGTTCTCGCGCTGGCCGCCGGCGTGGCTCTGAGGACGCACCCCGCCCTCGGCCGGCCGCTCACGGCCTACCTCTTCTTGCCCCTCCTCATCTCGCCCGTCCTGCTCGCGTTCGCCCTCGCCCAGTTCTGGCGGCCGATCCTCGGCGGCGAGCCGATGGTCTGGATCCTGATCGCGGTGAGCCAGGCGACCCTGGCCCTGCCGTTCGTCATGCAGAGCCTCGAGATCCCGCTCTTCGGCCTCCCCCGCGCGGGGAACGACTCCGCGCGGGCGCTCGGTGCCTCGGGGTGGCAGGCGTTCTGGGACGCGGACATGCCGTACGCGGCCGGCGGACTCCTGGTCGCGGGCCTGTTCGCGTTCGCGCTCGGGTTCGGCGAGTTCACGGCGACGAACTTCCTCGTCACGACCCAGTACACCACCCTGAGCGTCGCCGCCTACGAGCTCGAGCAGCTGCGGTTCAGCGATGCGAGCGACGGGGCCGCCGCGCTGCTCCTGGTGGTGAGCCTGGCCGTCTTCCTCGCGATCGCCCTCCTCGGGAGGCTTCGTGACCGGTAGCAACCCCCTCCTCGAGGTCCGGGGCCTGCGCGTCGACTTCGACGGCGAGCCCGTCGTGCGCGGCGTCGATCTCGCCGTGGCCGAGGGGGAGCTGCTCGCGCTCATGGGCCCGAACGGCGCGGGCAAGTCCACGCTGCTGCGCGCGATCGCCGGCTTCGAGCGGGTGGCGGGAGGGTCGATCCGGTTGGACGGCGCGGACCTGCGGGACACCCCGCCCCACCGACGGAAGGTCGGGCTGCTCTTCCAGGACCCCGCTCTCTTTCCCAATCGGACCGTCTTCGAGAACGTCGCGTACGCTCCGCTCCTCCAGCGGCGTCCGGATCGAGAGGTCCGCGACGAGGTCGACCGGCTGGCAGCGCTGCTCGCGCTCGAGCCGCTCCTCGACCGCCGGCCGGCGGAGCTCTCCGGCGGCGAACGGCAGCGCACGGCGCTCGCCCGGACGCTTGCCGCCCGCCCCCGCCTCGTTCTCCTCGACGAGCCGTTCGCTTCCGTCGATGTCGAGGTCAAGGCCACGCTGCGGACCGAGTTCCGCGCCGCGCTCCGGGCGTCCGGCACGGCCGCGGTCCACGTCACCCACGACCGCGACGAGGGGTTGTTCCTCGGCGATCGCGTCGCCCTGCTGTTCGAGGGCCGGCTGGAGTGGACGGGGACCCCGCAGGAGCGGTATGCGCATCCGACCACGACGCGGGCCGCTCGGTTCCTCGGCTACAACGTGCTGGTGGGCCCGGACGGACCGGTCGCGGTCCATCCGGAGGATCTCCGGTTCGCCCCGGGACCCAGCTCGGGGCCGCTCTACACGGTGGTCGCGACCGGCTCGATCGGTCGACGCGCGCTGGTCGTCCTGGAGGGTCCCGAACGTCAGCGCGTGGAGGCGTCTCCCACGGCCGCATGGCCGGTCGGGGCCGTCGGACGATTGACCTGGGAGCGGTCCGAGCCCGTGCGGGACGGAACGGCTCTCCTCCGTCCGGCCAAAGAGCCCAAGAAGCCCCCCAGGCTGGGCAACCCATGAGCCTCCGCGACCCTCTGGACGTGACGGAGCCACTGCCCCTCGGGGGGAGAGACCCCGCGATGGTCTATCGGGTCAGCCGCCTCAAGGGCGTGGACTCCGCGCGGCTGGCCCGCGCCCCCCGGACCGTGCAGCTGATCCTCGAGAACGTCCTCCGGCACTATCGTCCCGGCTCGATTGACGTGGCCTCGCTCGTCGCGCTCGCCCACCGCGAGCCCGCCGCCCGGTCGGTCGAGCTCCCGTTCTACCCGGAGCGCGTGCTACTGCAGGACTTTACCGGCATTCCGGTAATCGTGGACCTCGCCACGCTCCGGGACGCCGCGGCCCGCGGACGCGTTCCCCCCGAACGCATCAACCCGGTCGTCCCGGTCGACCTCGTGGTCGACCACTCCGTTCAGGTCGACAGTTACAACTCGCCGCGGTCCGTCGTGCTCAATCTCGATCGGGAGTACGAGCGGAACTCGGAGCGGTACCGCCTCCTCCAGTGGGCCAAGGCGTCGTTCTCCAACCTGCGGGTCGTCCCGCCGGGGAACGGGATCTGTCATCAGGTCAACCTCGAGTACCTCGCGTCCGTCGTCGCGCTCGGGGGCGACCCCTCGACTCCGGTCGCCTATCCTGACACCGTCATCGGGACGGACTCTCACACGACGATGGTCAACGGCCTCTCGGTGCTCGGCTGGGGCGTCGGCGGCATCGAGGCGGAGGCGGTCATGCTCGGGGAGCCGTACTTTCTCGCGCGCCCCGAGGTCGTGGGGATCGAGCTGACCGGCACGTTGCCGACCGGCACCACCGCCACCGACCTCGTACTCACCGTCACGCGTCGCCTCCGAGAGAAGGGCGTCGTCGACAAGTTCGTGGAGTTCTTCGGACCGGGCGTCCGGTCGCTGTCGGTGCCCGACCGCGCCACCGTGTCCAACATGTGCCCCGAGTACGGGGCGACCTCCGCACTGTTCCCCGTCGACGAGGCGACGCTCGAGTACCTTCGGGCCAGCGGCCGCGACCGCGCGGTCGTGACGCGCGTTGAGGCGTACGCCCGAGCCCTCGGGCTATGGGGAGCGCCCCCGTCGGGCGCGATCGATTACGACGACCTCGTGACGGTCGACCTGTCGCGGATCGTGCCGACCGTTTCCGGCCCCCGGAACCCCGAGGAGAGCGTCCCGCTCGCCGAGGTGTCGCGGTCGTTCCGCGGCGCCCTCACGAAGTACCGCGAGGCCCACCCGCGTCCTTCCGATAGCGCCGCCGCGCGGACCTACCCTTCCGACGACCCGCTGAAGCCGTACAACGGGGAGCTCAACCGGGCGGGCGGGGGGTCCCCGTCCGGTAGGCCGCCGTCCGTCGATGACGGCGCCGTCGTGATCGCGGCGATCACGAGCTGCACGAACACCTCCAACCCCACGGTGATGATCGGGGCCGGATTGATCGCGAAGCGCGCCCGGGAACTGGGCCTGTCGGTGCCGGGGCACGTCAAGACGTCGCTCGCTCCGGGTTCGAAGGTCGTGACCGATTATCTCGAGAGGGCCGGACTGCTGCGGGAGCTGACCGCGCTCGGGTTCGGCGTCGTCGGCTACGGCTGCACCACCTGCATCGGGAACTCCGGGCCGCTGGCCCCCGGCGTAGGCGACTCCGTCCGGGAGCGCGACCTGTTTGTCGCCGCGGTCCTGAGCGGCAACCGGAACTTCGAGGCGCGGATCCACCAGCAGGTCCGAGCCAACTACCTCGCCTCCCCGATGCTCGTGGTCGCCTACGCGCTGGCGGGACGCATCGACGTCGACTTCGAGCAGGAACCGCTCGGGCACGGACCGGGCGGGGCGCCGGTCCGGTTGAGCGACCTGTGGCCCTCGCCCGCCGAGGTCGCCCGCCTCGTCGCCAGCAGCCTGGACCCCGCGATGTTTCGCGAGAAGTACCGGTCGATCGAGGTGGGCGACCCGCACTGGGAAGGACTCCACGCCCCCGCGGGGGTGCGGTATCCGTGGTCGGCGGAGTCGACCTACCTCGCGGAAGCCCCGTACCTCGCGTTGCCGGCCCCCCTGCTGCCTCGCGGCGGCGACCTGGTCAGGGGTGCCCGGGCGCTGGTCGTGCTCGGCGACAAGGTATCGACCGACCACATCTCGCCGGCCGGGGAGATTCCCGAAGCGTCCCCCGCGGGCGAGTACCTCGTGGCGCGGGGGGTGGCGCCGCGCGACTTCAACACCTACGGCTCCCGTCGCGGGCACCACGAGGTGATGGTACGCGGAACGTTCGCGAACGTCCGACTCGCCAACGCGCTCGTCGCCCCGCGCGAGGGCGGGTACACCGCCCATGCACCGTCCGGCGAGACGATGACGATCTTCGCCGCCTCCGAGCGGTACCGCGTGGAACGGGTTCCCCTGCTCGCGCTGGCCGGCAAGAGCTACGGCCAGGGCAGCTCGCGCGACTGGGCCGCCAAGGGACCACGCCTCCTCGGGGTCGGCGCGGTGATCGCGGAGAGCTACGAGAGGATCCACCGGACCAACCTGATCGAGATGGGGGTCCTGCCGCTCGCGTTCTCGCGCGACGACGGGTGGCGCTCTCTCGGGCTCACGGGTCGCGAGTCGTACGACCTACGGATGGCATCGGGCGGCGCACTCGCCCCTCGGGCCTCGGTAGAGGTCACCGCGACGCCCCCGGGCGGAGTCGCGAAGAAGTTCGAGGCGGTGATCGAGGTCCATTCGGGCACGGAGCTCGGTTACTACCGGGCCGGGGGCGTGCTCCCGTACGTCATGGAGCACCGGTTCGCCAAGTGAACCGGGGGACCCGCGAGCTGCATCGTATCCCCGCGGGCGCTCGCCCAAGCCTCGGTGGCCGGGGCCTCGAAAAACCGGGCAACGTTCTTATACGAGGGCACATGGTCCCCGGCTCGTATGACCGGTCTACGGTCTGTGCGGAATCGCGTGTGGCTGCTGCCGATCGTCCTCGTCGTTTGTGCCCTGATGCTCTCTCCCGCCGGGGGGCTCCTCGCGGCGCGGAGTGCCTCGTCAGCGACCCTCGCCGCCTCGCTGTCCGCGGCGGCGTCGACCGGTGGCACGGGTTCGATGCACCTGCCGAGCCTCCTGCATTCGTCGCTCCCGAGCTCGCCGGCGGGCCCGGCGATCGCTCCGACGCTCCTCGCTGACGCCTCCGGTTTCAACGGCGGTCTTTCCGCCTCCCCGTCCCCCCCGCTCGGCGCCCGGTCGGGCGGCTCGAACGCGCCCTCCGGCGTCCCCGCTGTCGCGACCGACGTTGCGTCCTCGACGCCCGGCTGGGTCGCCAGCGTGGATCAGTCGATCGCGGACGGCCAGGTCCCGGCCTCCGCGGCCTACCTGCCCAGCCTCTCGCTCCTGAACGAGCATGTTTCGACCCCGAGCCAGGCCGTGAGCCCGATCGTCACGGTCTCCCCCGCGCCGATGGGGATTGCGGACTTCGGACTCAGCGCCAACGGTCCCTACAGCGTCTACACTCAGGGCGTCGCGGGCGGCATCCAGCTCTCCGGCTACAACGCCACCGCGGGCACCACCTACGAGACCACGGGAGCGTACTACTGGGACGGGCTCAGCCCGAACGCGGTGGTCACGCCCTGGCAATCGGGTGTACAGCTCAACACGGTCCTCAACAATGTTTCCTATCCGGGGTCGGACATCGGCGCGTTCTGGACGCAGAACGTTCTCGATTTCTCCGGCAGCACGCTCCAGTTCATCGACAACGTCTGGAACCTTTCCTCGCCCGGGGCCGCCATGGAGTACGGGACCATCTACTCCGGGAACGGTGTCCTCGTTCCGGGCGAGCTCTACTACGACTACGGCCCGACCCTTCCGCTCTCTTTCCCCCTGACGATCAACCTGTACAACAACGCCTCGATCATTGACGGGCGATCCGCGCTCACCTTCGGCTACCGGGTGGTCGAAGGGGCGACGGTGTACACGGGCGTCTACGACACCGTGGTGTTCAACTCCCAGCCGACGGTCGTCGACCCCCTGCTGACCCCGGATTACCTCATCTCCGGATTCAACCTTGCGCCCGACAACTTCCTGCTGGACGATGCCGAGCTCGTCTTCGGAGGGCCCGGCGGCGGCTCGAACGCCGAGATCTCCTCGATGTCGGGGGACCTTTCCCTCGCGTTCCTGAACGGTTCCGCCTGGGAACCCGCTCCCTCGGCCTACGACTACGGAACCGATACCGGCGAGACCGCCATCGGAATGGCGGCCACGTGGTCGGGCACGAACGAGTCGGTGAGCCAGGGCCCCTCGATCCTCTACGGTCTGTGGAACACCACCTACAGCGTGCCGAGCGGCCAGGTGCCGTTCGTCGGGCACCTCGACCCGTCGTACGGCTTCGCGTTCATCGGCCTCTACGGGACAAACACGACGAACCTCAGCTACGCTCCGTCCGCGGCGAACGGCACGGTTCTCACCTGGCTTCCGCCGTCGATCGTCTTCAACCTGACCGTCTTCGCCGACGGTTTCTCGGAGCTCAACGCGACGTTCGAGGGCGCGGTCAACGCCGAGATCGACCTGGTCTCCTCGCCGGGGACCTGGAACGCGCCGCTCTACATGAACGGAGACGTACAGGCCGCGGCGCTGGCCCTGGATACCCTGGGCGAGAGCTCCGCGCCGTACGAGTTCTACAACCTGAACGTCTCGGTCAACCAGACGTTCAACCACGTCAACGACTACTACTACCCGACCTTCGACCTGCTGTGGGCGTACGGCCTGACGACCCCGCTGGCCGTCGACAACATCAGTCAGGGCGGTGACGCCCCCAACGGGGACACGTACTACGCCCCCGACTACAACGGCTCGGGCGAGAACCTGCCCTACTTCGGGGACGAGATCGCCGTATGGTCCAGCCCCTCACCCTTCTTCGAGAATCTCTTCCTCCCCGGCTACCTCCTTCCGGCCGGCACGGACGGCGGCGGCGCCATCGCCCTGTGGAACGACAGCGACGCGTTCGGCTACAACCTCACGAGCGTCGACGACACGTTCGGCCTGTGGGCCTCCGACTCTCCGTTCACCGCGGAGGTCGACTCGGTCGCGTACCTCGGTGCGGTCGCGCTCACGCTGATGGCCTCGGCGTACGCGTTCACGTACAACCTCTCGGCCTTCGGATTTGCCGCGGACGTACTCGACGAGGGAGGGCTCTACGGGGATCTGGACCAGCTCAACGCCACGGGCTTCTCGGACGGCGTGGTCACGTACGGGACGAACGACACCGGGATCTACCAGCTGAACGCGACCGAGGAGTCGGTGGCAGCCGACCTGGAGTTCGGCTCGGGCCTCTACGTCTACGCCGTGAACGCGAGCTTCGAATCGGTCGGCGTCGAGGGCCTCGGCCTGAACCTCTCGAGCGTGTACGACGTCGCGATCGGGACGAGCGAGTTCGACCCCGGCGTCGTGCTTGAGGAGAGCAACAACTCGGTGGTCCAGAACGTCTACGGGAACTCGTCCGAGGGCTACGGGGTCCTGCTCCTCGGCGATGGCATATCGACCGTCACCAACGTCACGGCCGTGAACGACTCGGCGGGGGTCATCGTCGAGGACTCGTACGGACCGGTCGGCGTTGACCAGGTGGTCGCGAACGACAGCGTCGGCGTCGCGATCGGGTTCAACGCGGTGCTGGCCACCGTCACGGACGTGAACGCGACCAACGGGTCGATCGGGGTTGAGTCCTACGAATCGTTCGACGTCGAGGTCCGTGAGGTCAGCGCCTCGGGTTTCGCGGCGCAGTCGAACATCGGAGTGGACGTGCTGGTCTCCGAGGCCGTGGACGTCTCCTACGTCTCCGCGGAAGGCGGTTCGATCGGCGTGGACGTTTCCAGTTCGTACGACGTTTCCATCGCCAACGTGACGGCAACGTACGGCGCGCTCGGGGTCTGGATCGACCCGTCCGCGTTCGTCTACGTCACCGGGACCGTCGTCAGCCAGGAGGCCGCCGGAGTCATGGCGGAGGACTCGACGGACCTCTGGATCAACGATACCAACGTCTTCGCCGACTCGTTGGGCGTTCTCGAGGAGGACGGCAGCGAAGCCCGGATCTCCAACACGAGCGCCTCCGATTTCTCGCTGGGGGTCGGCGTGG
The DNA here is from genome assembly GCA_030038655.1 of Thermoplasmata archaeon. Classification (GTDB taxonomy): domain Archaea; phylum Thermoplasmatota; class Thermoplasmata; order Lutacidiplasmatales; family UBA184; genus Lutacidiplasma. Next base: position 16,080 of record JASHSP010000113.1, read on the forward strand.
TCGGGTCGAACGCCAGCTGGGTCAACTCAACCGACGTTTCCGGCCTCGCGATCGGGGTCGGCATCGAGTTCAGCACGGGGATCCACGTGGACGGCGTCACCGCGACGGGGTCGGGCAGCCCCCCGTCGCCTTGGCTCTACCAGTACGTCTGGGGGGTGCCGACGTCCGCCGTCGTGACCTACGAGACGTTCCAGAGCACTGTCTCCGACGTCGTGGCGAGCGGCTACCCGGCCGCGCTCTACGACAACTCCTCGAGCGTGCTCGGGGTCCAGTCGGTCAACGCGTCCGGGGGCGACTTCGGGATCGTGTTGAACGGCACCACCGGCAGTGTTTTCGCCGGAATTCAGGCGTATCAGGACCAGGTCGGCCTCCAGATGAACTGGGCCGTCTACTTCGACTACGAGTACGAGGAGTACGTCTACGCGAACGCCTCCGACGACGTCGTCACCGGTAGTTCGTTCGTCGACTGCGTCGGATTCGGTGTCGACATCACTCACGGCGTCGACAACACCGTCTACCTCAACGATTTCGTCGGCGACAACGGCGCCACCTCGACCTACAGCGCGGCCCACATCCAGGCGTTCAGCAACTCCGCCTCGAACGAGTTCAACAGTTCGAACGAGGTCGGCAACTACTGGGCCGACTGGCATTCCTACACGGACGGCGTCCTGAACCCGTACTACCTTTCGAACGGGACGTGGGACTACCACCCTCTCGGTGCGATGGAAGGGGCGTTCTTCGTCACGTTCTACGCGTCGGGGCTGGCGTCCGGGACCTCCTGGTCGGTCACGCTCGGGAACACGACTCAGAGCTCGGTCGGATCCTGGATCACCTTCGTCGAGTACCCGGGCACCTACGGGTTCACGGTCGGGGCGGTGCCGGACTACGAGATCACCCCCGCCGCGGGATCCGTCGTGGTGTCGACCGGCCCCGTCGCGCAGACGATCGAGTTCGCGGCCACCTACCACGTGACCGTCAAGGAGACGGGGCTCGCCGCCTCGACTTCCTGGAGCGCGTTCTTCGGCGGCGTCGAGAAGTCGACCTCGGGAACTTCGATCGCCTTCACCGAGACCGCGGGCACCTACTCGTTCCAGATCCCGGGCGTGGGGGACTACACGCCCACCCCGGCCAACGGAACCGTGACGGTGACGGGCAATTACACGCTCTGGATCGCGTTCTCGTCCCCGACCGTCTACACGGTCTGGGTCAACGAGACCGGGCTATCGGGCGACGTCACGTGGTCCGCGATCTTCAACGGGGTCGAGGAATCGACCGGCGGCACGTCGCTCGCCTTCTCGGTGCCGGCGGGGACGTACTCCTACCAGATCGGTTCGGTGGCGGGGTACGCCGCGTCGCCTTCGGCCGGTTCGGTCGGCGTGAGCGGCAACTTCCTCCTGCTCGTGACCTTCTCGTCGACCACGGGGCCGACGTACTCGGTCACGATCTCGGAGTCCGGGCTGCCGGGCGATACCGAGTGGTCCGCGATCTTCAACGGGATCGAGGAGTCGACCAGCGGCACGTCCCTCGTGTTCACGGTGGCCGCCGGAACGTACAACTACCAGATCGTCGGGATCGCGGGCTACACGGTCTCGCCGTCCGGCGGCTCGGTCACCGTCGGCGGGAACTACGCGCTCGCGGTCGCGTTCTCGACGGTCAAGTACGCGGTCACGGTCTCGGAGACCGGGCTCGCGAGTGGCACCGTCTGGTCGGCGACCGTGAACGGCGTAACGCAGACCTCGTCGGGGACCGAGATCACGTTCTACGAGCCGAACGGCACCTGGTCCTTCTCGGTCGCGAGCGTGAGCGGCTACTCGCTCACGGGCGGGTCGGGGTCGATCCCCGTGTCCGGGTCGTCCGCGGGAACGTCGGTCGCGTTCACCCCGTCGAGCTCGCCGTCGTACGTCGGAACGTCCACGTACAACACGGGCTTCGACATCGCTCTCGCCCTGGCGGTCGTCGCCCTGCTGGTCGCGCTGTTCGCGCTCCTGCGTCGCCCGCGCGCTCCGCCTCCGCCTCCGGCCGCCCAGTGGCAGGAGCCCGAGGCGGGCGCAGGCGAGGAAACGTCGTCTACGACGGGTACCCATTAGATCCTCGACAGAACCCCTTCTCGCACCCCGGGTCCGCGAGGACCCGGGGGCGGTCGTTCTTCTGGCATCCTCGTACAGGTCGCGCCACAGTTCTCTCCGGCAGCGACCGACGCCTTAGGTCTCTCGGTCCCGCCCGGGAAGAACGCGGAGGCCCCCGGGGGCGGGTACGGCTCGCGTTGTTCCCTCCCTCCCAGCGCCTTCCCTTCCCCCCGTTACAAGTTATAGTGGGAAACCGTGCCGGCACCGACACCGTAAGCGAGGATGGTCGCCCGAACCCGCCCCCCCACGTTTCGAGTCCTGGCCGCCTGGGAGCCTTCGTCGCCGCCGCATCGTCCCGCTCCCAGGCCGACCTCCGCGGCTCTCCCCCGAGTGGTCCTGTCGACCGGCCCCGTGACCCGTCTGACGCTGCGCATGGAACCGACCGCCCTCACTCTCTACCGGAAGGACGGATCCCTGTCGCTGCCCGGGCTCGAGTTCTCCGCCGCGATCGCGCTCCCTCCGATGGACCTCGCGCCACCTCCGGCGCCGCCTCCGGCCCCCGCGGAGACCTCTCGCGGGCCGATCGTACTCGAGCCACCCGACGCGCCGCCGCATCCTACTGAGTCCACTGGCTCTCGCGCCGAGGTGCCGGTCCTCGAGAGTGCCATCCCGGACACAACGCCAGAGTATCTCGAACCGCTGACCGTCATGGCGGACGAGCCTCCGCCGGAAAGTCCGGCGCCGGAGAAGCAGGCGGGTTCGCCGCTCGTCGCGGCGGAGCTTCCGGCACCGCCCTCGGCGCCGCCCGACGCCGGGGGCCCTCCGACGATCCCGACGCCGGGACTTTACGACCTACCGGCCCTCCTTGCGCGAATCCTCTCCGTCTCGGCCGGCCTGCGCGCCGCGGGCGAGATGCGACTCGGGGTGCGGGAGGCTCCGTCCGCAGCGCCTCCGTCACCTTCCGCGGCTCCCGGGCCGGAGCTCGCGACCTCGGTCGGGGCGTCGAATCCGGCGCCCGTTCCTCCCGAGGCACCGGCCACGGAAGAGTCGCCGGCCCCTCCCGCACCGATACTGGCCGCGCTTCCGGTCTTCCAGTGGCGGGACTGGCACCGTCCGGCGTCCCATGCCCACGACGAGTCCCGCGCCGAACCGGCTCCTCAGGCGGAGGTCGTGAGCTATTCCCGCTCGACGGCCCGCAGGGAACCTACCGTGCCGGCGACGACCCCGTATCCCCCGGCCGCGAGCACGTGTCGGTGCCCCCAATGCTATCGCGCGGATCCCCCTCCGCCGCTCCGGGGGGTCCTCGCCCGTCGACGGCACCTGCGATTCGAGTACTCGTCGGCGATCTCGAAACCCCATCCGCCGCCGGAGGAATCCGACGAGCCCGGCGGCCTGGTCCCGCTGGCACGGCCGGCGCGGTACCGGTGGCGAATGTACCGGGACCGTCTGGAGGCCGATTCGAAAGACGACGGCTGACGCTTCCTGCGGCCCATCACCGCGACGGTCCGCGGGAACCACATCCGCCGGCCGACGGATCCAGTGCGTATCTCATGGAGCGTGGCGGTCGCTCGGACGTAGTCTCCCCCGCGGGGCCCCGACCACGTTCGCGGGCCGACGTCGGCGAGAAAGCGGTGGAGCGTCGCCGCTTCCCTTCGACTGCACCCGTCCGACGGTTCACGAAGGATCCCGGCGGCGACGTGTTCCCGACAGAGCGACCCGCCGTCGTCCGTCGCGCCGTTCGACCTCGTGGGGGTTAAATACCCCCTCCGCGCTCGACCTTCCCCCCGGGGGTCCGATTGATGAAGCGGAACACGACCGCGCGCGGGACGTTCTATCTCGTCTTGGCGATCGCCACGTTCGCCGTGGTCGCGGGGTTCGCCCTCGGTTCTTTCACGTTCGGGAGCTTCGGTTTCATTCCCAAGCAGACGGGCGCCTCCGGCGTCGCCCCGGGTGCGCCGGCGGGAGTCCAGTTCCCCCTCGCGGAGGCGACGTTCGTGACGCCGAGCTCGACTCCGGCGACGGGGGCTTGCACCACCACCAACCTCGGCACGAACCTCACGCCCAATCACCTCACGAGCGGCGCGGCCGTCGGGATCTGCCTCAACGCGTTCTCGGGGGGCTACCTGACCGGCGACACGATGTGGATCCTGGAGGTGCTGTGGAACACGAGCGCGACCGTCTCGACGCTGTTCAACGTGAGCATCTTCGAGTCGACCACCCCGGCCACGGACAGCATCCTCGCGACCGCCTGGGTCGAGACCTCGGCTACGATCACGGCCAACGAGACCGCGATTTTCGCGGTCGACCTGAGCCAGAGCACGATCTCCTCGGTCAACACGTTCAACGTGCTCGTCACCGAGGTCTGAGCCCGTCGGGGGTGCCCGCCGCCGTGCGGGGGGGTGAAGCGCGAGCGTCCGGGTCAACCCGACTTGCGCTGTGGACGGCCCGCCGAGCCCTTCCGAGATCGTGTCTCGGCCGCCACCTGTTCGTTGGCCTTCACGATCCGCGTTAGCTTCTCCGCGAATCGGGCGAGGTGGTCGCCCCGGATTCCGACGACCATCGTGTCGGCCCCCAGGTCCGTGTAGATCCGGGAGCCCGTGCACCCGAGCGAGATCGCCACCGGGGCACCCTGGTTCATGATCGGCACGATCGCGCACATCGGCCGCCCGTTCATCGGAACCGGCTTCGCGTCGGTGCCGGCGCCCGCGGCCTCGACCGCCAGCATCGCCCCCTTCGGCCTCGCGAACAAGAGGACCGCGGTCGGGGGCATGCTCAGCGAGCCAAGCGGTCCGTAGGCGACGAACTTCGGCGCGGCGGCGTTGTGCGGGACGCGGGCTTCCTCGCCGGGATTGAGGTACCCCTCCTTCTGCATCGTGCCGAGCGTCGACATCAGCCGGCCCCCCAGCTCGCCCTCGGGAGGTATTCCCAGAACGAACGCGCCGATCTCGCACGCCGCGTGCTCCGTCAGGGGGGCGTAGAACGGCTTCTCGGTGCCGAACGCAAAGAAGGTGCAGACGGAGGGTACCCCTCCGGGGTGCTGCGGGACGCCGCTCGGGGGCTGGTCCAGGTAGGATAGCTGGACGGGGGGACGGTCAAGTTCGAGCTGTCGGGCGAGCTGGATCGCTATCGTCCGGGACTCCGTCGTCATGGTGCGGCCCCACGTGGCAGGGAGGGTGCGGTATAGAGGGTTTGCCGGTCGAGGACGGTGTACGCCCGGGCCGGGCCCGATGCCCGAGGGTTGCCGCCGGCTCAAGCCGAGGGCAGCAGCAGCGGGTCGCCGCAGCCGGACGACTGCTCGGTTCCCGTGATCGTGACGACGATCACCGTCGAAGCGCCCCGGCATGCGTTCCCGGCGGTCGGAGAGAGCCCGATCACGCCCTGGTAGGAGAACGTTCCGCCGGAAGCGAGCTCGCGGGGGGGAGAATTGGGAAGGTTGTCGGTGTAGGTGAACAAGGGGCACGCGTGCGGCTGGCCGATGCTGATGGACTGGGAAAGGGTCACGGCCACGCTTCCGACGTTCGCCAGGACGGCGTTGATCGTGCACGAGGTCCCGGGAGCAAGGACGTCGGCCGTCGCGGTGAGCGTGGACGTCGTGAGGCTCAACTGGCAGTGCACGTACGCGGCGTTCCCGACCGTGCTCGAGGGGTTCTTCCACTCGATCTGAAGGGTCGGGCACTTCGAGTCGTCATGCCCCTGGTTGCACCCGGACCCCCCACCCCCGCCGCAGGCGAACGCCACCCCACCGGAAGCGGCAATGACGACGACCACCAGGGCCAGCAACTGTTTCACACGATCATCCTCTCACAGTCCGGAAGACGCTCCGTACGCGAACGAGCCCCACGCCGGGCGAATGGTGGGTCGGGGCCCCCGTACCGTCCGCGCCGGCCCCTCGGTGCTCGCTGCCTGCGGACAGGCCTACGTCCCGGCCGACCCGGTCAGCGTCACCACGAAGGTGCAGTTCTCGCCCGCGCCCAGGTTGCTCGCGCTCGGCAGCAAATGGATGAACCCGGCCCACTGAATCGATCCCGTCGCCGGCACGACGTGCGTCTCGGCGCTCGTTTGGCCGCCCTCGCCGATCGTGACCGCCGGAGAGAAGAAATTGTCCCCGAACACCAGCACGCCACAGAGAGCACCCGACACGCTCGTGACCTGTTCCGAGACGGTCGCCGGGATCGACCCGAGGTTCGTGAGGGTGTCCCCGTAGCTGCAAATGTCGCCGGGAAGCAGGGTGTCGGCGGTCAGATAGAGGGTGTCGTCCGGCAAGTGGGTCGCCGGCCCGAGCGATGCGAAACAGACGTCGTTCGGCTCGAATCCGCCGTAGGCCGGGTCCGGGCCCCATACAAGGGGTCCCAGGGTCCCGGCCCGGGCGCCGCCGTCGACGTACGCCGCAGTCGTGAAGGCGGCGAAGCCGGTGCCGACGGTGGCCAGCACGGCCACCACGACCAACCCGGTCGTCGCCGCCTTCGTTAGGCGCATGGTACCCTCACCGGCCGTTGGGCTCGCTGGGTCCGATCCGGTTCCTAACCGATCCGTTCAGGTCCCCGCGGATGCGGAGAACGTCAGGACGATGTTGCAGAATACACCCTGGTCGGCGTTCCCGAGACCGCCGCCGAGGCTCTCGGTGACCGTGTACTGCTGGTACGAGTAGCCGCCGATGGTCACGTACCCGTGCGTGACGCCGTACGACTCGTAGCCGAACCAGCTGTCGTAGGTGTACGTCACGTAGCATCCGGCCCCGCTGTCCTTCGTCGACGTGATCTCGACCGCGGCCGGGATGGACCCTCCGTTGTTGAGGTCCGCGCTGAACGTGCACGAGTCACCCGGGGCGAGGTTGCCCGCGGTGAAGTTCAGCGTGTCGCTCGTGTTCAACGTCGTCGTGATGAAGTTCGTGCAGACGTCGAAGCTCTCGGTGCCCACGGGTGTGGCCGTGTTGCTCCAATAGAGCGGCCCGAGCGTTCCCGCCTGCGCTTGGGCGTCGATGTACGCACTCGTCGTAAAGCTCGCAAACCCGATCCCGCCGACCGCGATCGCAGCGACCACGGCGACAAGACCCAACATCCACCGCTTTCCCATACTGCCCAACACTCCGGGTACCAGTACCCGAGCAGGAAAGGGGTTGGGGAGTTATACGGCAACAGAAGATGTTTCGAATGTTCTCAGTACCATTCGCTGGAATTGTACATACGAAACGCCTCGCGAGCGTCGCCGCGCCACTGCGGTCACCTCGATCTCGAAGCCGGCCCCGGCGCGGGTCCGCCGCGCCGGGCGCCCCGCGTCAAGAGCTGCGAGAGCTCGGTCACCTCGAGGTAGGCGGCTGCAAGATCGTTCTCCCGCACCAGCGCCATCGTTCGGCTGATCCGGGCCCGCGCCTCGAATGAGGTCTGGCGGTCGAGTTGCAGGGTTTCCATCCGGGCGACCTCGCGCTTCAGAAGGCGCGTTACGGCCAGCGATCCCGGGGAGAGCCCGGCGAGGTCGTCGAATCCGGTCGGGCCCTCCGGCGGGGGGGCCGCGGTGGGCGGACGGGCCGGGGCGGATGTTCCCGACGCGGCCATCGAGGGTCGGCCCCCCGGCGCCCCGCCGGGCGTCGCGACCGGTCGCACGGCGTTCGAAGGGGCGCTGGAAGGGACCGTCCGAACCGGACCGGCGGGAGTGGCTCCCGGGGAAGAGTCCCCGGTGGCGGCGGGTGCCGGCAGCGGGGTCACCGGTGGATTGCTCACACCGGTCGGCCTCGGAGAACCCCCGCTCGGTCCCCCGGGATACCGGAACGTGTACGCCCACGTTCCGTCCAGCACCACGAAATCGAATCGGCTTGCGTCGCTGCCGCCCGGGCGAAGGATCGGCTTGCCGAGAGTGTCGGCGACCTTCACCAGGTCGGCGAATCGGTCGACCCGGATCAGCGACGCCGAGCCGACGACGGTCTCGGTCTCGGCGATCGCCTCCTCGTACGGCGCGATCATCTGCTCGAGCGGCGGGACCGCCTCGTCCTCCGGCCGGCGGGTCGCGAACCAGAGGCTGCCTCCCAGTCCGCCGAGGGAGAGCGCGAGGGCCGTCGACGGCACGAGCGCGGTCGTCGCACCGGTGCTGGTGCCGGCCGGGGGTGCGACGATCGCCCCGGAGCTCGAGTAGTTGAGCCCGGTCGGCGTGATGAGCGACCCCGCGAACGTCAGGTTCAGGATCGGCGCCTCCGCGAACGGTTGGCGAATCCCCGCCACCGCGATCGAGCCGGTGATGTGCGGCTCGAGCGAGAGGACGAACTCCGTGCCCGCGAAGCCGACCTGGCGGTTGATCGACTGGGCCAGGGCGACGACGGCGGAGACGTTCACGTCGTAGTGGCTGGGGAGGGCGAGGAAGGTCGCGTCGGTCAACGTCGTCTGGTTGGTCGACGCAAACAGCGGCTTCGACCAGACGGTCGTGGACAGGTCGACGCCGAGCGACTCGTTGACCGTGATGGACGCCGGACGATCGGCGACCAGGGCGTAGATCAGGCTGACGTTGATCCAGTTCGTGATCGGCGTGAACAGCGTGATGTTGCCGCCGTAGACCTCGGTGGAGTTGTTGTAGAGCACGCTCGCGTTGACGGCCGCGGCGAACGAGTTGGCGCCCGTCTGCGAGAACGTTGCGACCGTGGTGCCCGCCGCGTTCGAACCGGCCGGATGGACCTGGGCGTCCAAGTAGTAGGCCGCCCAGACGGTCGTGAGAACGAAGACGACCGCCAAGGCGGACGCGACGGTCCGAACCCGCGCCGAGACCCTCACTTGCGCTCTCCTCGCCAGACGACCGGAACCAGGATCGCGAGGAACACCACCGACGCGGCGAACAAGCGGTCCAGGATCAGGTAGCCCACGTACGGCACGTAGAAGACGACCGCCCCCAAGACATTCGCGTACGCGACCGTGCACGGGTCTTCCACGGGGTTGGCGTCGCCCTTCGTCTGGTAGACCCAGTCCGGTCCGCCGGAGACGATCCGGATCACCCGATGGACGGTCGGCGACGGCAGGCAATGGACGTCGAACGCGATGATGGTGCCGACCTTGATGTCGGCCGGTGCGACGTGCTCCACGACCACGAGTTCGCCCCGATGGAACGTCGGAACCATGCTGCCCGTCGCGATCGCGAGCACCGGCGACGGGGTGCCGAGGACGACGGGCAGGCCGTAGACAAACGAGATCGCGACGACTCCGACGACGGCCGCGCTGACGAACGTTCCCCGGAGAGCGGCGCGCTCGCGGGCGCGACTACGGAACCGGAATCGGCGCGGGCCGATGCGCTCGCCCAGGTAGCGGAGTTTCTGCAGCCGGGGTTCCTCGAGCCCGAGCCCGACGATGACCAGGACCACGGCGTAGGCGACCAGCGCCGCGGCGAACTCGGTCTCCCACCCCGGGAACCGGGCGGCGTAGGGCAGGAGCGTCGTCAGCGCCGAAACTCCGGCGGCCAGCGTGATGGGGCCCACCAGGCTCCAGCGGGTCTTGTACAGGTAGAAGGCCAGCACGATCCCCGCGACGAACGAAAGGATCGTCGTGGAGAAGAGGAACTGCACGGCGGCCGTCGGCCCGAGGAGCGGGAGGGCTCGGAGATCGGTCGCGTTGAGGGCGTACATCCCGGCAGCGGCCAGCATGGCCGCCCGGAGCGGAAGGACCCGCGTGAGGGTACGGAACACGTACCCGAAGAACAGCCCGACCTCGGCGAGCGCGAGAACGGGGGTGCTCAGCAGCAGCAGCCCGAACGGGATGGGGGGGGTCGGCACGAGCTTGCCGAACCCGAACAAAAATCCCGGGTCGATCGACACGGCGAGGTAGAGCAGGATGAGCAGGGCGGCGAACGTCATGCTCGCCGACAGCGGCTCGCGAAGCGCGAACCCAAAATCGCGAAGGGGGCGCCGCTCCAGCTTCGCGGCGAGGAGGAGGAGGCCGACGAGCGCGGCGCCCAGGGCGAACAGACCGAGGTAGCTGCCGTAGCCGGTGAGCCACCGGACGAGGAAGCCGTAGACCTGCGTCGTCAGGATCGCGGCGGCGGCGATCCCAAGCGCCATCGCGAGGCTCTGGCGGCGGGATAGTCCTCCCGCGGGTGGCGATGCGAGGGCCGTGCGGGGCACGGTGGCGGCCACGCTCACCTCACTTTCGGGATCGGGCGCGGGCCGAGCGGCGGATGTTGACCGATGCCGGCATGACGGCGAGATCCCCCCGGGCCCCCGAATCTAGGCGCGGCCCCACGACGGGGGCTTGCCCGTCACGCAACCACCAGCGCTCGATCGAGTCGATCGGAAGTCCCGGGTCGGGGAACCGCTCCCCCGGGGAGACGAGTCCCCCGGACCGTCCGATGTGCGGAAGGGCGATCTCCGCGAGGGCGATCCTCGAGACCGTGCGCCCATGCGAGGAACTTCGTGGGCCCTGTCCCAGGGGAGCACCCCCGAGCGAACGGTACAGCTCACCCAGGATCGATTCGAACTCGGCGGTCTTGGCCAGCAACCGCTCGATGGAATCCAGCACTGCCTCGGCGCGAACGGTGAGGCGGAACCCGCCCGGCGTCGGTCGCACCAGGTCGAAGGCGATGCCGAAGTTGAGGTACCGCCGGAAGGAGGAGGGGTTCAGGTTGGCCAGCCCGATGATCCGGGTCTTTTTCGGCTCCTGCCGAACCGCCCGGAGGAAGTCACGGAGGACTTCGACCCTCGTGCGGTAGCCCGCCTCCTCGCGCTGCGTCGACAGCCCCCCCCTACGCCCCGGACCCGCGCCGAGGCGGCGCGGGCTGCTGCGTGCCCTGGGACCCCCCCCAAAGTATATGAGGGCTTGGTCAAGCCAAGACCCGACTTCGCGCACGACTCGCCGTTTCCCCGGGCACCCCTTTCGGTTCCCGGTCCGAGGGCGCTTGCGGGGCGGGGTCCCCGCGCGTGGTCGGAACCGCCACCCGTTCAGACCGGGATCGAGTAGCGGACGATCGGGCTGTCGATGTACTCGAGCACCCGGTCCTTGCCGAGCTCGCCGGCGGTCCGGAAGGCGAGGGGAAGCAACCGGTCCCGATCGGCCGCACTCAGTGCGGGGATCTCCGTCAGCACGGTAGCGACCGGCGCGACGTGCCGGTCGAAGGACGCGAGTACCGCGGCAAAGTTCGGGAAGGCAAGTTGGAACAGTTGCAGCTGCAGCTCCACGCCGGAAGGTATTGGTAAGGCGAGGTAGCTCTTCATCTCGTAGAACCGGTCGCGTCCGTTCCAGTAGTCGGGCTGGGCATAGAATCCGGCGCGCTCGTTGATCAGGACCAGGCGGCTCTTCGGTCGAAGCAGCCCCATCACCTCGCTCCGCCGGAACGCTTGCAGCACCCCCGCCACCTGGGCCAGCTGCTTATCCCGGTCCGCGGGGACAAGGGACAGGTCCGCGTCCGCCAGCTCGCCGTCGAGCGTTTCCGCGGCGAGCCGGTTCATCGCGGCGGCGGTCGGCCGGCGGGACGCGCGGAACTCGTGGCTGTACCGGGAGAGCACGCTGTCGATGGCCCGTCCGACGGCGAGACCGAGCTCGTCGCGCTCGGTCACCGGGCGGGGGTGCACGGCCTGGACGATCTCGTACGCCGCAAGCGTCCGGACGGTCGTCATCGTCGCGCCCCGCGAACGCCATCCTCCGGAAGCAAAGGCCGTGACGGCTCGACGCCGGGACAACACTCTTGGGCCCGCGCGGGCGTAGGGTGCGTGGGGGGCGGCACGATGGGTTCCGTCGATGCGCGAGGGGTACCGCTCCGGAGATCGCGCTCCTCACGGCCCGGGGGTTGGTGACGCGCCGATGGAATCGGGACCGAGCTCCGTGCGGTGCCCGCAGTGCGGGAAGCTCGTCCCGGTGACCCCCGACTGGCGGCTGGTGCAATGCCCGGAGTGCGGGGCGGTCGTCAGCCGGATGGATACGGACGAGCGGTTCGACTGACCGTCGTCCCCCGGGGGCCGCCGACTCGCCTCAAGCGGGCGCCGACGACGCGGGATCCGCCCAACGTCGCGGGTTCCACGTCGCCAGCGCCTCGACCCGATGGTACGTGACCGTCCGGTCCCCGACCTGCTCGCGAGCAAGGGCCACCGCCTTCTGGAGCGCCTCGGGCGGGACGGCGAGCAGGTTCCGGTGGCCGCGCTTGGCCAGGTGGTCGATCCGATCGCGAACGGACTCCGTGACGTCGCGTTCGCTGAGAACCGTGAGAGCGTCCGGGGGGAGTCGGGCGAGGAGGTCCCGCTCCTTGGCTCGCGGGCTGGCCCGCGGCGGGATCGGGTACCCCTGCTCGCGCAGGATCTTCCGGACGAGCTGGCGCGGGCCGTCCTCCCGACGGTCCTCCTCACGCCCGTCGTTCGCCCGCGGGTGCACGAGGGCGAACGTCCCGACGCGGCTCACCCGTGACGCCTCGCGGAGGGCGCGCTCCGGGTCCTCGAGCACGTGCAGCACGTGGACGAAGAGGGTCGCGTCGAAGGCGGACTCCCCGAACGGGAGCCGATAGCCGCTCCCCCGGACGAGCCGCACGAGGCCCTTCGCGCGCGCCTTCGCGAGCATCCCCCTCGATGCGTCCACGCCGGTGACGTCGATCCGTCGGTCCGTGAGAGGTCGGGCGACGCGCCCGGTACCGACACCGACCTCGAGGACCGAGGATGCGCCCGCGTGGCGGAGCGCCTCGGCGACCCCGTCGACGGTCGCGGGGTCGAGCGGGTCCCGGGTCTCGTCGTAGACGACGGAGATCTGGTCGAACTCCGCGGCGACGTCGCGGGTAGGCATCGGACTCCGGCGCGGCCGTCCTCAAGGGTGCGGGCCCGGCCGCAGCGGGGGGCCCTTACGCCGTGCCCGGCTCCCCGAGCGGGCGGGCGACCGCGGTACCGGCCCGGGCGCGCGAGACCGCGGCCACGTCGAGCGCGTTCAGGAGCGGCGCACCGGAGCTCTTCGCGACGAACGTCACCGGCTCGACGAGCGCGGCGCCCTTCACGGCCACGTGGTGCGGTGCTCCGGGCGACGTGTACCCCACCACCGGGCCCACGAGGACCGGGTAGCTGCCGTTTCCGAGGTGGAAGACGATCGACGTGGACGTGGAGTTCTTGACCACGCCGGAGATCGTCACGTTCCAAACCGTGCCCGACGGAAGACCGGTCTCGGTGAAGATCACCGCGTAGGTCCAGGCGTACGCCAGCGCCATCGCCAGGTTCTTCGTCTCCACGGCCAGCGAGCCCGTGAGCGGGACCGTCTTGCCGCCCAGCTTCGCCGTGATAAGGCGGGCTCCGTGCGCCGCGATGGAGTACGCGTAGTTGCCGGGCGTCAGGTTCAGGACGACCAGCATGGTGGACGTGGAGCAGCGCTGCCAAGACTCGAGCGCGACGCACCAGGCGGACCCGGTCGGGAGCTGCGATTCCTTGAACGTCAGCGTATAGGTCTTGGCGGTGAGGAACGTGAAGCTCACGACCACCGACGTGCCGGTGACGTTGACGGTCCCAGCCGGCGGGACCCCCGAGACCCGCTGGCCCGACGGCCCCGCGAGCAGGTAGGAGTATGACCCGTTGGAGACGAAAAACGGAACGGCGGTGAGGTCCGAGACGACCGGGAGTCCATCCAGGACCACCGTCCAGGTCGTGTTGGCCGGCAGGCCGGTCTGCCGGAACGTCACGGAGAGGGTCTGCGTGTTGCGAAGCACCGAAACCGTGCCGGTGGCCATGTCGGCGACGTACGCGACGGAGTTCGCCGAATCGTAGTCCGCGGCCTCGGGATTGTTGCCGACGGGGATCGTCGACGCCACGGAGTTCGTGGCGTCCGCGATCACGGTGGTCGTGTTCGACTCGAAGTTCGCGACCAGAATATCCGCGGCCAGCCGGCCCTGGTACGTCAGCGAGACCGGGTCGGACCCTACGTCGACGGTCGCGGTGACCTTGTCCGTGAGGTCGGAGATTACGCTCACGTTGTCCGAGCCCGAGTTCGCGACGAAGATCTCCCCCCGTCCGCTGTCGTAGGCCAGGGCGGCGGGCGCGGTGCCCGTGTGAACGGTGGCGACCACGACGTCCACCACGTCCAGGATCACGCTCAGGTTGTTCGAGCCGGCGTTCGCGACGAACGTCTCGTTGACCCCGCTGTCGTAGACGATCGCGTCCGGGTCGACACCCACGGGTACCGAGGCGCCGATGGTGCCGGACGTGAGGTTGTACACGGTGACGTTGTTCGACTGCGAGTTCGCGACGAGCAGCGCGTTGCGCGTCGGGTCGAAGGCGAGACCCGCGGGACCGAAGCCCACGGGGATGCTCTGGATTACCTTGCCGGTCGTATCGGAGATGACACTGAGGTTGTTCGAGCCGAGGTTGGCGACGTACATCCGCCCGAGCTCGCTGTCGTAAACCATGCTGACGGGATCGGTGCCGACCCGGACAGTGGACACGATCGAGTTGCTCGCAGCGGAGAGGATGTCCACCGTGTCGGACAGGCTGTCCGCCACGAACTGCTGACCGGTCCCGCTGTCGTAGGCGACGGCGTCGGGGGTCGCCGCGAGTGCGACCGTCCCGACCACCGTGCTCGTAAGGCCGTCCAGGACGGAGACGTTGTCCGTTCCGGAGTTCGTCACGTACAGGCGGTCGGTGGTGGAGTCGAACACGACGCCCGCGGGGTCCCCCCCCACGTCCGCGTGCGCTACGACCGTGTTGTAGACGTCCGAGATGATGCTGAGGTTGTCGGTGAACGAGTTGGCGACCACGACCTCCTTGTTCGCGGGGTCGTAGGCGAGAGCATCCGGCCCGGTCCCGACCGCCACGGAGGCGACGACCTTCCCGGACGTGTCCGAGACGATGCTCACGTTGCCCGAGAAGTAGTTCGCCACGAACACCTCCTTCTTCTGGGTGTCGTAAGCGAGCGCGACCGGTTCGATGCCCACCGGAACCGCGGCGACCACCTTGTCGGTCGTGACGGAGATCCCGAGGATGCTGTTCGACCCTTCGTCCGCGACCCACACCACGCGCTTGGCCGCGTCGTAGACGAGCGCCACCGGCTTCGAGCCCACCGCGATGGACTTCAGGACGCTGCTGTTGTTGCCGTCCCTCAGGACGCTCACGTTGTCGGAGCCCGAGTTGGCGACGAAGATCTCGCTCTTCCCAGGATCGTATGCCAGCGCAACCGGGGAGGCGCCGACCGTGACGTTCTTCAGGACCGTGTCGTTCACGTCGGCGATGACACTCACGTTGCCCGTGGGGGCGGTGCCGTTCTCGTTCGCCACGAACGTCTCCTTCTTTCCGCTGTCGTAGGCCACCGCGACGGTGCCGTTCCAGAGTGGGACGTCGGCGACGACCGCGTCGGACGTTCCCGAGATCACCGTGACGTTGTTCGCCTTCGAGTCGGCAACGAAGATCTGCTTGAGCACGGGGTCATACGACACCCCCACCGGCCCGTAGGCGTTGACCGCCAGGAAGTTGCCCGGCTGGAGCGTGTCGTTCGGGAGAACAAGGGTCTCGCTGACCGTGGGCACCGAGACCAACGGGTGGACCTCCGCGGGAGCCCGGCCGCCCGTCGTCGTTCCCTGCGGCTCGGTCCCGGGGACCGGTGCCCCACGGAGCGACGTGGCCGAAGGGGCCAGGACTGCGCCGACGATGCCCCCGGTGGTCAGCATCAGGGCGGCCACGGCTGCGGCGAAGAGCAGCACCGGCCAGTTCGGAGAATGTCCCGCGCCCGCTGGCCTACTTTCCGTCTTCATCCGCGGAGTCCCGCGCCGGCAGTTCGACCGATGGGCTTCGTTCGCTTAAACCTTGGCGGCGCTTGCCCCCGTCGGCAAAAGCGGTACGGGACCGGAAACGGTGCCGCGCTGGGCGGGTCCGAGCGCCCCTTGCCGGTCCAGGCCGGCGCGGCGGAATGCCGCACCGGCCCGTTGTGGACGCCGATCCTACAGATTCCCGGGCTTGCGGCCCCCGCGCAGGGCTCCGGCGAGGAGGCCCAGCGTCAGTATCGAGATCGCGCCGACTCCCGCCAGTCCGAGCGTCGGTGAGGCATCGAGGGTGCGCGCCGGCCCCGCGCCCGACGCCCCGCCGCCCACGGCCGAAGCGGGTGCCGACCCCTTCGCGGTGAACGTCACGGCCACGGACTCACCCGCGCCCACGATCTTCGCCGGACGGGGCGAACCGGCGCTCTTGTATCCGGTCTCGGCCCCGATCGTGTAGGCGTAGGTCCCGTTCGGTTCGTTGAACACGATCGTGGTCGAGGTCGACGACTCCTTCGCGCCCCGGACCGTCACGGACCACGACGTGCTCGCGGGAAGCCCCCGTTCCGTGAAGGTGAGCGAGTAGTAGTACACATACTTCAACGAGACCGAGATCCCCTTCGACGCAAGGCCGAAGGTCCCGGAGAGCGGGATCGCGGCACCCGCCACCTTCGCGGTGATCGTCTGCCCGGCGAGCAGGCGGACCGAGTACGCGTAGGAGCCGGGCGTCAGGTTGAGATAGCTCAGTCCTGCCGTGGTCGAGCACTGTCCGTCCCCGCCCAGGGTCACGCACCACGACTGGCCCTTGGGTAGCCCCGACTCGCCAAAGTGGATGGTGTACGTGGGGCCCTTGACGAACGTGAACGAGACCGTCTTCGACGACCCGCTGATCACGATCGTTCCGCTCGGAGCCGTGCCCGAGACCTGGTGGCCGGCGGGGCCCGCGATGAGGTAGACGTACGACCCGTTGGAGACCCCGAAGCTCGTGGACGAGGAAGTGAGCGACCGGACCGTGCCGTTCAGGACGACCGTCCAGGATTTGCCCGTGGGCAGACCGGTCTCGGTGAACGTTATCGACTGGGTCACCGGGCCGAACGTGACGGACTTGGCCGTGCCTGCCCCGTCGATGGTGAACGATCCCGGGGGAGCGTCGAACTTCTTCGCCGTGGTCCCGATCGAGTAGAAGTACGTCCCGTTGGGTTCGACGAACGCGATCGCCGTCGTCAACGAGGAGAACGACTGGCCGTTCGTGAGGTTGACCCACCACGTCGCTCCGACGGGCATGCCGGTCTCGGTGAACAACACCGCGTACGTCACGAGCGTGAACGTCACGCTCTCGGAAACCGTAGCGCCGTTCACCGTGAACGAGCCTCCGGGAGCCTCGAAACTGGTGTTCGCGGACCCGATCGAGTAATCGTACGTCCCGTTCGGTTCGTAGAAGACGATCGAGGCGCTGGTCGAGCTGAACGACCCGCCCCCCGTCAGGTTGACGAACCACTCGGTTCCGAGGGGCAATCCGGATTCCGTGAACGAGATCGAATAGACCACGAGGCCAAACGGAACGGCCACGACGATCGGCTCGCCGTTGATCCCGAACGACGAGGGCGTCGCTTCGTAGCTCTTGTTGGCGGTTTGGACGACGTACGAGAAGGTTCCGTTTGGAGAGACCGTTGCGATCGAGGTGCCGGTCGAGGTCAGGGGCGCCTCCCCCGAGATGTTGACCCACCACTGAGTCCCTGCCGGAAGGCCGGTCTCGTTGAACGTCACCGCGTACGTCACGAGGGAGAAGGGGATCGGCACCGACATCGACGACCCGTCCACGACGAACTCGCCCGGCGCCGCCTCCCAGCTCTTGTTCTCCGAGCCGATCACGTACGGGTAGGTCCCGTTCGGCAGCGAGGTCGTGATCGTGGTCCCGGTCGATCCGAACGGAGGCTCGTTCGTGATGTTCAGCCACCACTGGGAGCCGGCCGGAAGGCCGGTCTCCGTGATCTCGATGGTGTAGGTCACCAGCGAATACGAGACGGTCTTGGAAACGCCGGCGCCGTGGATCGAGAACGAGCCGCCCGTCGCCGCGTACTCCTTGTCGACAGTTGCCACCGTGTAGGTGTAGCTGCCGTTCGTTAGCATCTCGGAGATGGTCGTCGTCGTAGAACTCGCCGGCGGCGCACCGCTCACGTTGACGAACCACTGGGTGCCGGGGGGTAGGTGCTTCTCGGTGAAGGTTGCCGCGTAGGTCTGGAGAAGGAACACGACGGTCAGGTTGATCGCGGCGCCGTCGACCATGAACGAACCGCCCGGGGCGGCATACTCCTTGTTGGTCGTCCCGATGGTGTAGGTGTAGCTGCCGTTCGTCAGCTGAGCGGAGGTCACGTTAGCGGTCGTGCCCAGAGACGGGCCGCCGGAAATGTTGGCCCACCACTCAGTGGAAGCGGGCAGTCCGGATTCGTTGAACGTCACCGCGTAGGTCACTAGTGTAAAGGGGACCGGTATGGTAACGGCCGCGCCGCTCACCGTGAACGAGCCGCCGGACGCCTCGTACTCGTTGTTGGTCGAGGAGACGTTGTAGTAGTATAGCCCGTTCGGCAGCGCGGTCTGGATCGTGCTGCCCGACGAGCCGAACGGGGGTTCGTTCGATATGTTGACGAACCACGTGGTGCCGCTGGGAAGATTGCTCTCAACGAACTTGACCGTGTAGATCGGATTGCCCAGGGGATGCGGCCCGCCGACGGTGGTGGCGGGTGCTCCCGCGCTCGACGTGGTCGGGACGGACGGGGCGCGGCCGGGCGATGTGACCACGTTCCCGAAACCTCCCGAGACGGCCATCAGGGTCACGATCGCGATCGCCGCTACTGCGAGGCTCACTCTCATCGACATTGCTTGCTCGCTGGGGGAGGCTCTCGCCTCCGCCACTCTGCGATGGCGGGGTAATTCGACCTTGGCCATATGCCTTTAGGTTACCGACCCGATACCGCGGGAAAACCCGTTGCCGTATCACCCTCGACTGTCCCGTTGGAACGACCGATCGGTCCCGAAGGCGTCACGCCACGACGGCCGCAGGGCGGAGCTGCGCCGGAGTTGGGGACTCCGCCCCCGGCGGGGGAAGCGCCCGTGCTGGAACTCGCCTAAATGATTGCGCGGTCGGATTCGATCTATCGATAGTAGCGGTTCCAAACGGAACGAGTGCGAGCCAGATTCCGCCCTCGGCTGATTGGACATAGCGCGAGTGCAAGCCAAGTTTGACCGATCACCCCGGTCCGTCGGTTTCAAGTCTATCGCTCGGTGATCGTAAGCGAGCCGATCGATTTGGGCCGAGCCCACCATTGCGCAGGGGTAGCACCAGTTCGCAGGTCGCTTCCCACTCTGTTTAAGGTGCGAATCAGTCCTGTTCCGATGCCGGCCCGAGGCTCTTCGAGAGTTCGGGTCGACGGTGAGTTTGCACAATCGCGGATTCCTGACGCCGACCTTGCACGAGACTCCAGTCGACCACCCCGAGCTCGATATCGGGCGTCATACTCCGGTGGAATTCGCTACTTCTTTCGCCACCGCGGAGACTGATCTTCGACAATCGATGGGCGACTGTCTGGGTCTGGCTTGGCCTTGTTCTGATCATACTGCCGGTGCCGGCCATCCCCTTTGGCTTGGCGGCTCACTACCCGTACGTCCGTTCGACCCCCGCTACAGTTACGGATCGGGCGACTCTGCTACTCGCTTTCGGCACCTTCGCCCTCGCAAACGCGGCACTGATTCAAGCGGTGTCGGCAGAAAGGACGCGGCGATACCAACTGACGCTAGGCTTGGAACTTCGAGCCGCCGTCTCGGCGGGGCCCGCTCCATCTCACGCTGGCCAGAACCCTGTCGAGCGGGGGAAAGGGGTACGCGAAAGTTGTAAGGGGGATTAAGCCGTGCCTGGGGCGATGCGCGACCGCAACCTCGCGCCCTTGGCCGTTGCGGTCGCTGTGGTCTTCCTCCTTCTTGGTTCGGCGAGCCCCGTCGAGGAGCTGCGAAGTACCTCCGCGTCCGAGGCGGTCCTCAATGAGGCGAGTGCGGCGGTGGGGTCAACTTCCGAGGTTGCGGGCATGGTTCCTGCAGCCGCGCACGTGGGCGGCGGTGGATCAACCGGGGCGGCCGAGCGCTCTTTAGCGTCGGGGGTTGCGCAGTCGGGTGGCTTCCCGCACGCCGGGCCCGGGCCGTTCACAGTAACGTTCGTTGAGGGAGGGTTGCCCAGCGGGACCGACTGGTTCGTCGTACTGAACGGGTCGAACGGGTCGTCGTCCGGAACATCCGTGTCGTTTACGAATGTTACGCCGGGCGTCGTCGCCTACGAAGTACTTCCGATACACGGGTACGGGGTCGTCCCTTCCAACGGTACGCTGACGATCGCGGCCAACCTTACTCAAGGGCTGACGTTCGTCCCTGTTTCCCCTCACCCCGGCACTCTCGAAGTGTACGAGGACGCCCCCGGCGGGGCCCCCACCGTGGACCCGGCCATTTCCTACCAGACGACGGGGCTTGAGCCGATCAGCAACGTGTACGAGACCCTGATCACCTACAACGGCAGCAGTGGAACGGATTTCGTGCCGACGCTCGCTACGTGCGTCCCCGGCACCGCCCAGTGTGTTACCGACTACCACTCCACCCTGATCCAAGACGGAACAGGGGCCTTCGCGGGCCAGCCCGAGTACTGGACGTTCGTTATCGATCCGAACGCCCGATTCTACGATCCCTCCACCCATTCGTCCTGGCCCGTGTACCCCTCCGATGTCGTGTTCTCGATCGCTCGGACGTGCGCGTTCGCCGACCTCCCCGTTGTCTACGACGACCCTGGCTGGATCCAATGCCAGTCCCTGCTATCGCGCGGCAACCCGAACTGGGACAGGTCCGGTGGAAATGGATCAGGAATCCATTCCCCGTACAACAACACGCCCTCCAACATCCTCGGATCGATGCTCGTGAACGACAGTCGATACTGTCCGGCTGCCGCCCTCGTGTCCGCTCATGGCTGCATCACGTTCCGGGCCGAAAGCAACAACCAGACGTGGCCTTACTTTCTCGAGCTCATCGCCGATCCGCTCGGCGCGAGCATCGTCCCGTGCGGCTGGTTCACGTACGAGACCGGGGGAATCCCGGGGTGGACGGGGACATCCGCACCCAAGGGCGACGGATCGTGTCTCCTGCCCGACCGGGGAACGACGACGAACTCCTCCGCGTGGACCGCGTACCTTTCCGGACTCAGTCCGACCGGCTGGGATTCGTTCGAGAAGCTGGCGTACAACTACCCCGCGGTGCAGCCTCAGGTACAGTGGGACATGGTGGGGTCCGGTCCGTACTCGGCCAGTATCGATCCGGGGGTCTCGTATCAGCTGACGGCCAGCCCCGCCTACGAACAACCCGCCGCCTGCTCCGCTTCCAGCGGCGTGGCGGTGTATGGCGGGACGTGCGATCCTCCGCCCGGGAGTTTCCCCGGATCGGTCGAGGTCACGTGGGAGAACAACACCAGCCTGGGGCTATCCGCGGTGGCGGCGGGCCAGGCCGATTTCGCGGAGTATCAGGTGCCGCAGACTCCGGACGTGGTTTCCCTCGCGAGCGACGGTCTCGCCACGTTGACCCGTGTGAACACGATCAGTTCCTTGTTCCTTCCGATGGATCTTAACTGGAGCGACTCTCAATACATGGCGGCCCACCTCCCCGGCACCCCGAACATCCCTGCGAACTTCTTGTCCGGCTTGGCCGCGAGGCAGCTCCTCGTCCACGCGTACCCCTATACCACGATCGAAAACACGGTCGCGACGGTGGACGGTATTCCGTACGCGAACGAGGAAGGAGGACCGATTCCGCCGGGGATGTCGGCGTACTACCCGACGAACGTTTCCTTCCCGGCGGGAGATCCCGATTACAATCCGACCGACGTTGGCGGTGCGGCGTGGTGGTGGTCGGTGGGGACCAATTCGAGCTCCCCCTACTACGATGCGGAGCTCGCCGCGTGCACCGTGGGGAGCCCGTGCCGCTTCCCCCTCGCTGAGGACATCGGTCAACTGATCGGTGGCGCAGCATACGCGGACTGGATCGACGCAATCGAGAACATCACTTCGGGTGCAGTCCAGCCCACCGCGATCAATCTGACCTACGCTCAAGTGTTCAACGTGAGCTACGGCCAGCCACCGGGAGAAAACGCGCTGCCGGTGTCGGCGCTGGGATGGGCCCCCGACTACTTTGATCCGACCGACTACGTAGGCCCCCTTGCAGCCCCGGGGGGACCCTTTGTCTCCTCCGATGCCGTGAGTGAGCAGCTTGCGCTCCCCGCCTATGACGACACCAGCGGCTGCCATCATTCCTCCGGAAGCTTCGCTGACCTCGCCTACTGGGCGAAGCAGGGCACCCTCGCGGAGGTGTGCCAGGGGGTCGCGTATCAGACCGCCGTCGACTGGATGAACACGGCGGAGGTGGACGCCAACGAGTCGTCTCGTGCGGTCGACTACGATCTGGTCGAGAGCATCCTGAACGAGCTCGCTCTGTACGTATGGCAAGGTCAGCTGAACGACGAAGTGCTCGCCGCGCCCTGGATTGCGGGAGACTCGATCAACGAGAATCCCATGATCGGCGGAAGTGGTTCCGAGCTGTGGTACGACGTCCAGTACCGGACGTCGGCCCCGGCTCCCGCGACCGTCTCCGTCGGCAGCGGACCGGACGCTGTGGTCTACGACCCCGCGAACGGCGATGTCTACGCGGCCAACTTCTACTCGGGCACAGTGTCCGTAATCAACGCCACCACGCAGTCGGGGGTCGCGACCGTGGCGGTCGGGGCGGGACCCCGGTCGCTCCTGGTCGATCCTTCGAGCGGTTCGGTCTACGTCGCCGACCTGAACTCGAACTCGATCACGGTGATCAACGCGACTACGAATACGCCCGCGGCGACCGTACCCGTGGGGGACCTCCCGTACGCTCTCGCCCTTGACGGGTCCGGCTCCCATGCGTCCGTTTACGTCGCCAACTACGGATCCTCCACCGTAACCCGGATCAACGCGAGCTCGAACGCCGTCCGGTCGACGATCTCGGTAGGAAGCTATCCCGAGGTCCTCGCCGTGGACACGACAAACGCGGACCTCTTCGTCGCGAATTTCGTTTCCGGCAATGTCAGCATCATCGCCGGTTCTACCGTTACCGCGACGGTCCCCGTCGGGCGATTTCCGGAGGCGATCGGATTCGACCCCGCGACGAACGAGGTCTACGTTGCCAACTCGGGGTCCGACAACGTGAGCGTGATCTCGGGGTCGTCACTGACCACGAGCGCGACGGTGACGGTCGGCGGCGACCCCGGTTCGGTACTCTACGACCCCGTCGGCCAAGAGCTCTACGTGGCGAACTTTGGGTCCGACAGCATCAGCGTCATCAACGGGACGACCCACGCGGTCGTCACGACAGTCGAAGTGGACCCGATCGCGATGGCGGTCAACCCCGTGAACGGGGACGTGTACGTCGTCGACTCGGGAAACAACACGCTCTCCATCATCTCCGCCTCCACGAACACCGTCTCCAGCACGGTTTCGACGGGCAGCGAGCCGACCGCGTTGGCGGTCGATCCCACGTCCGGATCGGTGTACGTGGCCAACGAAGATTCGGGGAGCGTGTCGGTCGTGCCCCCGCTCGAATCGATTCGAGTCACCGAGGTCGGGCTGGCGTCCGGGATACCGTGGTGGTTCGCCCTGACCGGTCTGTTCTCGCGCTCGACCGACCCGGTCCAGCCGTTCGACGAGCCGTCGGGGACGTACGCGTTCGAAGCGGGGGCGGCCTGCTACGACGCGAGCCCTAACCACGGCACGGTCCTGGTCGGCGCGACGGGGGCGACGGTGACGATTGACTTTACGCCGGTCAGCTGCTACCCGATCACCCTGCACGAAGCGGGGTTGCCGAAGGGGAGTTCGTGGTCCGTGGCGAACAACGACTCGACCGTCATCGGGACCGAGAAGCTCGTGCTCTCCGAGCCGGAAGGCCCGTTCAGTTACACGATCGTTCCCCCCGTCGGGTACGGCGTCGCGAAGGTGGCGGGTCCGGGCGAGCCGAACCAAACCTCCGGAACCGAGGCGGGCGCACCGGTAACTTGGACCGTGACGTTCGGTGCGCTCGAGTCCCTCTACTTCAACGAGACCGGCTTGCCGTCCGGCACGCCGTGGGCCATCGAGCTGACTCCTGCGCTCGCTCACGGGGGCCCCGCCGCTCAGGCCGCGAGCTCGGTCGAACCGTCCGTCGACTTTGTGGCCCCTAAGGGCGCGAGCTTCCGATTCGTCGTAAGCGCGCCATCGATCTACCTTCCGGGACACGCCCACGGCATGGTCGGTGTCGCGGGCCACGCGACCACGAAGAAGATCGCGTTCGTGCTGTTGACCTCGAAGATCGTATTCAAGGAGAGCGGTCTCCCCGAGCGCACGAGCTGGTCGATCACCGTCGTGGGCACCGATGCCGCCGGTGTGAAGTGGAACGAGACGCTGAGCGAGTCCACGCCGACGATAACCTTCCGGCTTCCGAGCGGCGCCTACGCCTACACGGTCGCCATGATCACCGACCGAACGCCGTCCTCCGCCGGAGGTACGCTATCGGTGGCGTACCCGACGCCGCAGACATTCCTGATCTCGTGGACGTGAAAATCGCGCCGCGGCCCCCGCCCGGTCGGTATCGCACCACGACGCGTCGGACGGTGGCCACGCCCGTGCTGGGATTCGAACCCAGGTCTGAGGCTCCGCAGGCCTCTAGGATAATCCACTGCAGCGATGCGGGGAATTGGCCCCGACACCGTAGCTACCCCACACGGGCATCGACGCTCCTGCGAGCGCTCGTTCGGCGGCGAGATGGGCGCGCTATAAAAGCTCGGGCTCGAGAACGAACTCCCCCGCGCCACACTTTATACCGGCCGGCGCGTCCGCTCCCGAGGCGAGGCCGTGGCGCGTACGGAATCCGGTGCGTCGTCCGATCCCCTCACCGTCCTCCGGGGCCTCCCGTCCGGACAGCGCGTGGAGATCCGGGACGCCTCCGGGCACGCGTGGAACGGCGCGATCGTCCCCTCGCACGAGCTCTCGGGAAGCCGTATCGTATCGTTGAAGCTCGAGAGCGGGTACAACGTCGGGGTGGCGATTGACGCCAGCACGGCCGTTCGCGTTGTCGGAGCGCCTCCGTCGGCGCGCTCCGAGCCGGTTCCGGCGGGCCGCGCGTCGGTCGAGGGAGATCCGGGGGGTTGGATCACGCTGCTCACGACCGGCGGAACGATCGCTTCTCGGGTCGACTACGAGACCGGCGGCGTCCGACCGGTGAGCGACGAGCGCGACATCCTCGCGTTCTACCCGGAGTTGGAGGGTTCGGGGGCGGTCCGCGTCATCCCGGTCTTCGATCGCCTGAGCGAGGACATCGGCCCGGCCGACTGGCTCGTGCTCGCGCAGCGCGTCGTCGACGCGTTCCGGGCGGGGGCGCGGGGCGTGGTGATCGCCCACGGGACCGACACGCTCGGGTTCACGGCCGCCGGGCTTAGCTTCCTCCTCACCGACCTGCCCGGTCCCGTCGTGCTCGTGGGGGCGCAGCGGTCGCCCGACCGCCCGTCCTCCGACGGGCCGTCCAACATCGAGGCCGCGGCAGCCGTGGCGCGGGATCGTCGGCTCGGCGAGGTCGTGGTGGTGATGCACGCGGGCCTCTCGGACGATCGGTTCGCCGTGCACCGCGGAACGTGGGTCCGTAAGATGCACTCGAGCCGACGGGACGCGTTCGAGAGCCGAAACGGCCCTCCGCTCGGATCGGTCCACGGAGGGACGGTGCACCTTCTCCCCCTGGTGCGGCCGCCGTCCGCCGGCCCTCCCCGCGTGGACGGACCGATCGACGAGAACGCCGGGCTGCTCTGGTTCTACCCCGGGCTCACCGTCGCGCGCGCGCGGGCCTTCGCGGCCGGAGTGCGCGGCGTGGTCGTCGCGGGAACGGGGCTCGGCCACGTTCGCTCGGAGTTGATCGACTGGGTCCGGTCCGTCACCGCGGAGGGGGTCGTCGTGGCGATGACCACCCAGTGCCTGGAAGGCGGCGCGGACCCCTACGTCTACGCGACGGGGCGAGAGCTCCTTCGGGCGGGGGCGCTGTACCTCGACGACCTCCTGCCGGAAACGGCCTACGCGAAGCTCGTGTGGGCGCTGGGGCACGCGGACGACCCCGGCCGGATCAAGGCACTCCTCACCCAGGATCGCGCCGGGGAGTTCCTCCGGCGGCACCGGGCGGAGGGCGAGGCGTGAAGGTCGGCCTCGAGGTCCACCAGCAGCTCCTCACCGGCAAGCTGTTCTGCCGCTGCCCCGCGGAGCTGTCGGACGAGACCGGGGGCTCGTTCGTCCGCCGCCTCCGACCGTCGAGCGGCGAGGACCGCCGGGTCGACGCGGCGGCCGCCTTCGAAGCGTCCCGGGGATACTCGTTCCGCTACGAGACCGGACCCGTCGACTGCCTCGTGGAGATGGACGAGGAGCCGCCCCGACCGCTCTCCGAGGAGGCGCTGGACGTCGCCCTCACCCTCGCACTGCTCCTCGACGCGCGGCCGGTCGACGAGGTCGAGGTGATGCGCAAGATCGTCGTGGACGGGTCGAACACCTCGGGGTTCCAACGGACGGCCCTGGTCGCGGTGGACGGGGCGATCGAGGTCCGGGGGAAGCGCCACGAGATACTGTCGATCTGCCTCGAGGAGGACGCCGCCCGAAAGGTCCGCGAAGGGAGGGACGAGGTCGTCTACCGACTCGACCGGCTGGGCATCCCGCTGGTCGAGATCGCCACCGGCCCGGACATCCAGTCCGGGCCCGAGGCCCGGGAGGTTGCCGAGGAGATCGGCGCGCTCGTCCGGGCGACCGGGCGGGCCCGTCGGGGGATCGGTGCCACGCGCGAGGACCTCAACGTCTCGATCGAGGGGGGGCACCGTATCGAGATCAAGGGAGTACAGGAACTCCGGAAGATCTCCGAGTACGTGGAGGGGGAGGGGGGTCGCCAGCGAGCCCTGCTCGCGGTGCGGGACGAACTGCGGGGGAGGGGCGCTGCCGTTCCGCCCGGCGCCCCGACCGATGTCGCCGCTCTGTTCGGATCTATCTCCTCCGGCCCGCTCTCGGCCGCCGCCCGGCACGGCGGTCCGGTGCTGGCGCTCCCGCTCCCCGGATTCGCCGGTCTCCTGGGGCCCCGGCCGGGGACCGAGGAACGCCTCGGTCGCGAGCTGGCCGAGCAGGCTCGCGCGGTGGGGCTCCGAGGGCTGGTCCACTCCGACGAGCTGCCCGGGTACGGCGTGACGTCCGAGCTTCTCGCGCGGGTTCGGTCGGAGCTGGGGCTCGCCGACCGGGACGGCTTCGTCCTCATCGCGGATGCGTCCCCCGAACGGGCCCGGACGGCGATCCGGCGGGTGGCGGAGCGAGCGGGCGCCGCGGTCGAAGGGATCCCCGGCGAGACCCGGGACCCGCTGCCGGACGGTCGAACTCGGTACTCGCGCCCGCTGCCCGGCCGCCACCGGATGTACCCCGAGACCGACATCCCCCCGATCCCGATCCCCGACGCCCGGCTCCGGCGGCTCCGAAGCGGGCTGCCCGAGCGGCCCGCGGCCCGGCTGGCCCGCCTCGAGTCCCAGCACGGGCTCAGCCGCGACCTCGTGCGGCAGCTCGTGTACGGGGGAGTGGCGGACTCCTTCGAGACCCTGACGGCCCGGGGACACGCCGCGGCGATGGTCGCGCGCCTGCTCGTGCAGGACGTTCCCGCGGTCCCCGCGCGGAGCGACGGCACGGCCTTCGAACCGTCGCTCGAGCAGCTCGGCCAGATCCTGTCGGCGGCAAGCCGGGGTCGGATCGGGAAGGAAGGCATTCCGAGCGTTCTCCGGGCCCTGGCGTCGGGTTCCCCCGACGTGGACTCCGCGATCGCGACGACCGGCCTGGAAGGGCTCTCGCCGGACGGCCTCGCATCGCTCGTCGACCGGATCGTGCGGAACCAGGCTTCGATGGTCCGCGCTCGGGGCGGCGAGGCGTTCTCACCCCTGATGGGCGACGTGATGAAGGAGGTCCGGGGCCGCCGCGACGGGCGCGAGGTCGCCGACGAGCTGCGGAAGGCGATCGCCCGGGTCCTCGGCGAGACGTCCTCCGCGCCCCCGGGAGCGGGGACGTGAGCCCGCGGCGACGTTCGACGACGAGCTCGGCGGGCCCGTGGTCGCGGGCGCGACTCCGGGCCGTAGTGACCGACGTCGACGGGACCCTCACCGACGCGCGGCGTCGGCTCGACCCGCGGGCGCTGGACGCGGTGCGCCGGCTCGAGTCCGGAGGGATACCGGTCGTCCTCTCCACCGGCAACGTCCTCCCGATCTCCCTGGCCCTCCACCGATTCCTCGGGCTCTCGGGCCCGATCGTCGCGGAGAACGGCGGGATCGTGTACCGTAGGGAGGGAGGCCGGGACGTCGTGGTGCACCGGGCCGACCCGCGGGTAGCCCGCGCCGCGTTCCGGGCGGTGCGGCGGGCGGGGATACCGGCGCGGCGGCTGTTCACCGACCGCTGGCGCGAGACGGAGGTCGCTCTCGAGCCGGGCGTATCGCTCGCCGCGGTCCGTCGCGCCGTGGCCGGCCGCCGCGTGACGGTGGAATCGACCGGTTACGCAATCCACCTGATGGAGCGTGGCGCCGGCAAGCTTCCGGCGCTCCGGTTCGCCCTCGGACCGCTCGGGCTGACGCCGGCCGACTGCGTGGTGCTGGGCGACGGCGACAACGACGTCGCGATGCTGCGCGCGGCCGGGTTCGCGGTCAGCTTCCCGTCCGCGAGCCCCCGGGCCCGGGCGGCGGCCCGGTACCTCACCCGCTCGAGCTTTTCGGGCGGATTTGTCGAAGGCCTTAAGGCGGCTCACCTCCTCGGCTGAACGTCCCCGCCGGGAGGGAATCCGATGCTCGTCGGCCAGTGCGCGCGATGCGGTGCACCGGCGACGCTGGGGTGCACGATCTGCGGCCGGACCTTCTGCCGCGAACACCTCGACTCGGACGAACGGGTCTGCGCGGACTGCCTCGCGAACCAGAAGCGGGCGCGGAGCCCCATCGAGGTCCGATCCCCGCCGTCGCGGCGAATCGCGCGCCGTCCGCCCGCCCCCGGACGGACGCAGTAACCCGGGTCAGTCCCCGCGCGGGTAGTCGTATCCGGGCAGGACGATCGCACCCTTCGGCGCGCTCCGGCCGACCAGGAGGAGCACGATGCCCATCGCGCCGGTGCCGAGGCCGAAGGCGAGGGTCGCCCAGGCGTACGGCCCGAGCGAGGGCCCGAAGTAGACGCCGAGGAGCCGCATCCCTCCCTTCGGGGCAAGGTAGTGGAGGAGGGCGTTCGCGACGACCCCGAGCCCCCAGCCGAGGAAGAGCAGCAGGCCCCCCGCGATGAAGTATCCTCGACGCTCGTCGCCCTGGGGGTCGAACGGCGGGACCGCC
This sequence comes from Thermoplasmata archaeon, assembly GCA_030038655.1. GTDB lineage: Archaea > Thermoplasmatota > Thermoplasmata > Lutacidiplasmatales > UBA184 > Lutacidiplasma. Next base: position 45,249 of record JASHSP010000113.1, read on the forward strand.
GGGGTCTCCTGGATGTCCACCACGTCCGGCCGACCGTGCGGCCGTCTATAGTCTCTTCGCCGGGGGGCGGCCCCGCCCGCCGCGTTCCGCCGCGGCGCGGCCGCCCCCGCCCGGGCCGGGGCGACGGTTCCGAGAGGTGTTATGTGATGTATTTATATACAATCGCAAACTTACTGATTCCGACAAACGTCGAGGTGCATCGATGACGAAGGATATCCAGAAGACGCCCGGACCGACCGACCTCCCGACCGATTTCGACCGCGCGATCGACCTTCTGCGCGAGCGGTTCCTCGACACTTTCGGTTTTGCGCCGTTCGGAGCCCCGTTCGGCGCGGTCGAGAGCGCGGGCGACGGATGCTTCCACCCGGCCCGGACCGACGTCTCCGATACGGGGAAGTCGTACCGTATCGTTGCCGAGGTCCCCGGGATCCCGAAGGAGAAGCTCGACATCCGCGTCCGCGGGACGAGCGTCGCGATCCGCGGCGAGAACGTGAAGGAGTCCGCGGCCACCGGCTCCGAGTGGGTCCACCGCGAGCGGACCTACGCCGGCTACCAGCGATCGTTCGAGCTGCCGGAGCCGGTCGTCGGCGCGCGGGCCACGGCGAAGGTCGAGAACGGCGTGCTGGAGCTCGAGCTCCCGAAGGAGCACCCCACGCCCTCGCCGGACGAGGTCAAGGTCCCGGTCCCGTAGACCGGAGCGACATCCCGACCCCCGGGGCCTGCCGCGCGCAGGCGGGCCCAGGGGGCCCACCTTTTTTCCCCCGCCGGCTCAGCCGAAGCCGGGGAGCGCCTTCGAGTCGCGCCCACCGCCCTGGCGGAGCGGCGCCTTCCGAAGCTCCTTGCCCGCTTCGACGAGTCGGATCAAGGGGGCGGACTGGACGACGTACGTCGGGAGCCCGGTCGCCGGGTCGTTCCCGGCGCGCAGCACGTTCATGATCTCGAGCCGGACCTCGACCACCGACCCGTCCTTCAGCTTCAGCCGAAGGCGGCCGTCCCCCTCGACGATCGTGTAGTCGACGATCTCGGCGTTCGAGAGGTCCGGGGCGGGCCCGCCCGTCGGCCCCATCATCGCGCGCCCCGGGCGGCGATGCGCGACTTCAGGAGCGCGCGGGGGTCCTCCCCTCCGACGGTGATCCCGAGCGAGACGCAGGTCCCGATGACCTGGTTCATCCTCTCCTCGACCGTCCGCCCGAACAGGTCCTCCCCCTTCGCGTCGGCGATCCGCCGGATCGCCTCCAACGGTACGTCCCCGACCGTCTCGGTCTTCGGTTTGCCGGAGCCCTTCTCCTTGCCGGCCTCCTTGAGGAGGAGCGCGGCGACGGGGGGCCGGCCGACACTGAGCGTGAACGCGCGCGTCGCGGCGTCGACGCGGACGACGACCGGAACGCGCATCCCGGCGAACTGCTTGGTCTCCTCGTTGATCTTCGCGACCACCTGGCCGACGTTGACCCCGAGCGGCCCGAGCGCGGGACCGAGCGGCGGCCCGGCCGACGCCTTGCCGCCCTCGACCAGGAGGCTCACCTCATCCGCCAGACTTCCCACCTCCCTTCTCGAGCATGCGGACGTGGTCGCCCCGCACCGTGACCGGGATCGGGACGACCGCTTCGATCAGCTCCACCGTGATCTCCTCCTTGGCCTGGTCGATCTTCTTCACGCGCGCCTTCTCCCCCTTGAACGGTCCCGAGATGAGCTCGACGATCGCTCCCTCGACGAACCCTTCGACGGTGATCTTCGGGACGAGGAGGGGCTCGACCTCCTTGAGGGTCGTCTCCCCCTCGACGAGGCCGCGGGCCTTGCGGATCCCCTTCAGCATCTCGCGGACCCCCTCGAAGCTCATCCCCTCGGCGAAGACGTACCCGCGGATCGCGGACGGGACGAGGAGCGAGAACACGACGTCCGGCTTCTCCTCGGTGCGGGCGAGGAGCGTGTCGGCGACCTCTCGCTCGTAGCCGCGGGAGGTCTTGATCGCAAGGACCGCCTGCCGGGCGACGCACGCGAGCGTGAGCTTCGGGTTCGCCCCGGCGTCCGGCGACTCGATCTCGAGCCGGACCTCGACGCGGTCCCCGTACCGCACCCCGACGGGCGCGGTGATCTCGAACGACAGCGGCAGCCCCGCGTTCGGGCCGACGTGGACGTTCTGGCGCTCCTTCCGCGGGAACAGCTCGGCGCGCCCCCGCTTCCCCGGAGGGGCCCAGCTGACCGGCCATTCTGCCCCCTCGCCGGGGTAGGTCGACTTGTACCCGACCTCGACGGAGAGGGTGGCGTCGATCGGCTCCGACGATCGGCTCGAGAGGACGGCGGAGAGGGTCGTGACCGTGCCCGCCGTCACCTCGCGCGTGGTGTCGTCCGCGGCCTGGATCGAGAGGAGCCGGGCCGGCGCGGGCTTCGCGACGGGGGGCGGCGCGGTCGCCACCGGCACCGACGCCGTCGGCACGGCGGGCGACGCCTTCGCGGCCGGTTCCGGGGGGGCCCCCGAGAGGAGTCCGTTCCCCTGGTCGTTCCCTTCCCCGTCCATCGATCCCCGCCCGCGTCGCCTTCAGAGCCGCGACAGGATGTTCGCCCAGAACCACGGCCCGGCCGACGTGAAGAAGATGTAGATCGCGAACCCGGTAAGGCCGATGAGCACCGCGCCCAGCCACGTGACCCCGAGGACCTTGACGTACTCCTCCGAGGTCGGGCGGCGGGCCATCCGGAGTATGCGCCCGTACTTGCCGTGGCCGACGCTTCGAAGTCGGGCGTCGACCTCGTCCTGGATGTGACGCGCGCGGTCTAGGAACGCCATGAGGATCGATCTCTAGTGAACGACGTCGAGCTCGGGGCCCGCCTTGCGGGCGACCGGGGCCCGACTCGCCCCGCCCGCGAAAATCTGGGGGGATTTAACGCCCGTCACGACCAGCATCACGCGTATCGTGCTCTGCATCGTCGGGTCGACCGCCGCCCCCCAGATGATGCGGGCGGTCGGACTTACGGTCTTCTGCACGACCTCGGCGGCCTTCTGGGCCTCGGCCACCGTCATGTCCGGCCCCCCGGTGACGTTGATCAGCGCCCCGGTCGCGCCCGCGATGTCGACGTGGAGGAGCGGGGAGTTGATCGCCTCCAGGACGGCGTCCTCCGCCCGGTTCTCGCTCTCGGACTCGCCGATGCCGATGAGGGCGACCCCGCCGCCCTTCATGATCGTGCGCAGGTCGTTGAAGTCCAGGTTGACCAGGCCGGGCCGCGTGATGATCTCCGTGATCCCGCGGATGGCACGGGCCAGGACCGAGTCGGCGACCTTGAACGCGGTCTGGATCGGGAGTCGCGGGACCAGCTCGAGAAGCCGGTCGTTCGGGATCGTGATCACGGTGTCGATGACCTCCCGCAACCGCTCCAGACCCCAGCTCGCGTTCTCCTGGCGGACCAGGCCCTCGGACGCGAACGGCAACGTGCAGACCGCGATCGTGAGGGGCGGGGCGCCGCCGGAATCCTTCGCGCACTGCGCGACGACCGGGGCCGAGCCGGTGCCGGTCCCGCCGCCGAGACCGAGCGTGATGAACACCATGTCCGAGTTCGCGAGCGTCTTCTTGAGCTCGTCCTCGGCCTCCTTCGCGGCCTGCTCGCCGACTTGGGGGAGCGCGCCCGCCCCGAGCCCGCGGGTGAGCCGTCGGCCCAGGAGGATCTTGCGCGGGGCATGGATCGTGAGGAGATGCTGCGCGTCGGTGTTGCAGGCGACCATCTCGGCGCCCGCGAGGCCCTCCTCGGTGAGCCGGTTGATCGTGTTGCACCCGCCCCCCCCGCATCCGACGACCTTGATGTTCGTCTTCAGCGAGGCGAGCACCGCCTCGAGCTCGGCGTCGTCGTTCGTCGGCGGCGGAGGGGCGGGAGTCCCCTTCCTCCCCTCGCCCGGAAGGTGGGCCAGGATCTCCTGAGCGAGCGGTCGCATCACGAGAGTATTCCTCGGGACGCGCAGCACCGGCGTCATTATAAAGGGTTGGCGCAAAGTCGGCGACCTCGGCGGGGCGAGCCGTGCGGTACGACGTCTGGGCTCCCCGGTACGCTCGGATCCGGGACGAGTTCGGGTTCCCGTTCGAGCGGGAGGAGGCCGCGGCGGCGACCCTCGAACGCCTGCTCTCTCCCGCCGACCGTCTCGACCCCCTCGGCCGGATCCGGTCGCGGCTTGCCGGCCACGACGCGATCGTGGTCGGGCTCGCGCCGGACGCCGGACCCCCGCCGGTCTGGCGTCTGCCCGCGACGCCGGACCGGCCGGTCCTGATCGCGGCGGACGGCGCCACCGAGCGGTGTCTCACCGGGGGCCTCGTCCCCGCGGTGGTCGTGACCGACCTCGACGGTCCGGTGCCGTCGGAGGTCACGGCGAACCAGCGCGGGAGCCTCGTCCTCGTCCACGCCCACGGCGACAACATACCGGCGCTCGAGCGGTGGGTCCCCGAGTTCCCGGGGGAGCTGGCCGGCTCCTGGGCGGGGCCGCCCCGCCCCGCGCTGCTCAACGTCGGCGGCTTCACGGACGGGGATCGCGCGGCGTACCTCGCGGAGGCCGTCGGGGCCCGGCGGATCCTCCTCTGGGGATTCGACTTCGAGTCGGTCGAGGAACCGGAAGAAGGGGCGCGGACCCGCAAGCTGGCCAAGTTGGCGTGCGCGCGACGGTTGCTGGAGGAGCTCGCCGCGGCGGGGAGCGTGCCGGTCCTGCGGTGGTCGCGCGACGGCTCGATCGGTCCCTACGGGACGAGCCGCGACGAGTCGACGAGGTAGACGACCTCGAGGTCGTTCTCGTACACCGGGACGAACGGGAGCTTCGGGAGCCACCCGATCGCCGCCGAGCTCAGGGGAAGAGCGAGGGCGGACGGGTTCAGGGCCACGCCGGAGTACATCACCGAGTCGACGGCGACGTAGTCGATCGGTCGCGGCTCGGCCGGGTTCGGGACGCCCGAACTCACCAGCTCCGCATACGCCGCGGACCAGTTCGCGCCGTTGAACAGCGCGGGGGTCGTCACCCAGGTCGCGGGGTTGCCGTCGAAGCCGAAGATCATCGAGCTCAGTCGATGGTCCGTCGCGAACGTCGCGGTCGACGGGATCGCGATCCCCACCCACATCCAGAGCGCCGCGTCGCCCCGCGTGAGGCCCTCCTCGAAGCCCCCGAAATCCGTCTGGGGGGGGTAGACGATCGCCGCGTTCGCCGCGACGACCACGACGATCGCGACCGCGGCCGCCACCATCGCCCGCCGGCCCCAACGATCGCCCGTTCGCGCGACGACGCGCGCCGACCCGACGGCCAACAGGAGCCCGAGCGGGAGGAACAGGTACTCCACGTGTCGCCCGGGGGAGAGCGTGTCGGCGAAGCCGACCGCGACCGAGTACTGCGGGAAGGAGGTCCCGAGCGACGCCAGGCCGAGCATCGCCACGGTGGAGAGTCCCAGGGCGCCGAGCCAGGTCAGGCCAAACGGCCCCGCGCGCGCGGGCGAGAGGGTTCGCCGGCTGCCGGCCCCGAAGAGGGCGAGCCCCATGATCGGCGCGAACCAGAGCAGCGCCGCGGGGCTCGTCGTCTGGCTCGTCCCCGGGATCGGGATGACAAGGAGCAACGAGACGCCCCCGCCCACGCCCAGCGCGATGGCGATCGCGTCGCGGAGCGTGCTCCGGTCGGTCGGCAGGCGGACCCACGGCCGGGGTCGGCGGGCCCGGGATCGCCGCCACCGGACGAGGAGCGCCGTCGCGCCGACCGCGCCGAGCCCCACGGCCTCGAGGGCGCCGAAGCCCACGTACACGCTCCCTCCGAATCCGGGCAGGAGCACCTTCGAGACGAACTCGTAGGTGCCGTAGAACCAGAAGCCGAACGTCGCCGTGAGGAAACCCGCCAGGAAGGCGAGCTCGCGGAGCGGTAACCGGCGGCTCCAGAGTCCGGGTCGCCAGAGCTCGAGGAAGAGGATGCCGCCGAGCGCGCTGAGGGCGAAGAAGTAGGAGGAAAGGTGATGGGTGAGGATCAGCGCACCCGCCGTGAGCGAGAGCGGCAGGTACCAACGGCGATCGGTGCGGCTCTCGACCAGCATCCACAAGCAGGCGACGCACAGGAAGTCGCCGAGCGCGAGCGGCGCGGGGTGCGCGATGGAGAACAGGCGGGGCATCGCCACGGACGAGATCGCCGCCGCGAGGAGGGCGATCGTGTCGTTCGGGTACAGCCGGCGGAACAGGAGAAAGAGCGGAACGACCGACAGCACCGCGACCACCGGGACGACCACGGTGAGGCCGGTGAACACGCTCGTGTGGAGCGCCTGGGCGGTCCCTCCGCCGAGGAGGAAGATCCCGGGGAAGTCCGGGTAGGCGGTCCCCCAGCCGGCGTACGCGGCGCCGTGCGGGATCGACCCGGACGCGACGAGGTCGGCGGTCAGGCGGTAGTACTCGCCGGTGTCGGAACCGAACAACGCGTAGGAGAGGAACGGCTCCAGGGCGACGAAGACGAGGAGCAGCACGAGGCCGGCGAGGAACAGCAGGGTCTCGGGCCGCAGGGGTGTTCGGGCGGACGGCGCCGCCCGATTCCCGTCGGGATCGCGGCCGTCCATCCGGACGGCCGAGGGGCCGTTCTACGTAAATCGGTGCGCCCGGAGCGGTCGCCGCTCCCTCTCGAGGGGCCGGTTCACCATACGCATAAATAGGAGGGCTTGGTGCGCCCGACTCGAGGGCCCCCTAGATGGTTACGTCCCGCCGACCGGCCCCGCGTTCGCGGCCGTCCGCGAAGAAGCGCCCGACCGCCCGGCGGCCCGCGCCCCGGAAGCCCGCGAAGGCGGCCTCGAAAAAGCCGGTCAAGCCGGCGGCGAAGACGGCCCGACGGACCCCTCCGCCGCCGAAGAAGCCGGTCGCCGCACCGGTCGTGAAGGTTCCCGAGCTCGAAGTACCGCTGCCCGGGGGACGTCGCCACATCCTGTCGCTGTCGTTCGTGCGGGACGGGGACGAGTTCCTGGCGCGGCTGGAGACGGACGCGGGCCACATCACGGAACTCAAGAACCGGTCGCTGGACCAGCTGCTCACCCTCGTGGCGAGCGAGCTCGAAGACGTACTCGAGTGAATCGGGCGGTCAGCCCTCCGCCCGGGGCCGGTCGTGGTAGGTGATCTCCAGGATGCCTTCCTCCAGCAGATAGGTCCCGCGTGCCCGGCCGCCCACGACCTCCACGGCGTCGACGGCCCCTTCGGAGAGGAAGCCGGAGGGGTAGCGTCGGACGAGGCGGACGGTGAGCTCCGAGACGCCGGGGAAGACGCGGCGGCGGCCGAACCGTCCGATGACCACCGTCCCCCGGGGCCGGAATTCGACCGCCCGGGGTGCCGAAGCGAGCGCGAGGACCGCGCCGCCGACGGCGATCGCGACGGCGAACGCCGCGAAGATCTCGAGGGCTTGCAGTGCCCCCGGGCTGTCGCCTCCGGGGACGGTCCGGGCGTAGAGCGCGAACGCGGTGAACAACGCCGCCACGCCCAGGACGAACAGCGAGCTCAGGCGGACCGCACGGCGCGTGCCCGCGCGGTTCGGCCGGCGATTGACCGGCGCGCTGTCCCCCGGCGCGATGGGTCCGGGCGCCGCGGTCGGCCGAACCCCCGGACCTTCTCGAGCCGCGGCGCGTGGGATCCGCACGGCGCGCGACGCGGAGGGGCCCGACACCATCGGTCAACCGGGGCCTCACAGTCTTAAATCTACCCGCGCAACCTCGGCCGGCATGACGACCCGGACCGAGTACCTGGTCATGAACACCGACTCCGCCCGGGCGCTGGTGAACATCACCGATCGGGTCCGCTCCATCGTGCGCGGGAGCGGGGTCCGGGAGGGGCTGGTCCTCGTCTCGTCGATGCACATCACGTCCGCGGTGTTCGTCAACGACGACGAGCCGGGGCTGCACCGGGACATCCAGGCGTGGGCCGACCGGTTGGCGCCCCCCGGCCGCTACGAGCACCACCGGTCCGGCGAGACGAACGGGGACGCCCATCTCAAGAACCTGCTCCTGGGGCACCAGGTCGTGCTGCCGGTCACGAACGGGGACCTCGACCTCGGCCCGTGGGAGCGGGTCTTCTACGGCGAGTTCGACGGGCGTCGTCCGAAGCGGGTGGTCGTGAAGGTCGTCGGCGACTGAGGCGGTTACGCCTCGAGCTGGGGGTCGCCGGGAGCTCCGCCCGGGGCGGACGGACGCGGGAGCGGCGCCTCCAGGTCGACCTCGGGGACCTTGCGGGCGATCTCCTTCGCCATCGCCGAGCAGCTGGAGGGGGGGACGGGCCGCTGCGTGTACCCCGGCAACGCGAGGTCGTACGTGACGACCTTCTTCTCGGCGATCGTCTCCCAGACCGCGCGGAACACCCGCTCCGCCGCCTCCTTCTCGCCCAGGTGGCGCATCAGGAGCTCGACGCAGAGGATCTCGGCGACCGGATCGGCGCGGTCCTGTCCCGCGTACTTGGGGGCCGAGCCATGCACCGGCTCGAACGCGGCGATGTTGTCTCCGAACAACGCCCCCGGTGCCACGCCCAACCCTCCCGCGAGCCCCGCGCACAGGTCGGATAGGATGTCGCCGAAGAGGTTGGTCGTGACGAGGACGTCGTACTCGGACGGTTTCTTGACGAGCTGCATGCACATGTTGTCGATCAGGCGCTCGTCCGAGGCGATCTCCGGGTACTTGGGGGCCATCTCCCGGAACGCCGTCTGGAACAACGCTCCCGTCGTCTTCATGATGTTCGCCTTGTGGACGGCCGTCACGTGGCGGCGGTGCTCCCGGCGGGCGAGCTCGAACGCAAACCGGACGATCCGGTCGGACGCCTTGCGGGTGATGACGTTCACCGTCTCGGCCGCGGTGCGGTCGCGGTCCACCCAGTGCTCGACGCCCGAGTAGAGCCCCTCGGTCGCCTCGCGAACCACGACGAGGTCGGTCTCGGGGAAGCGGGTGCCCTCGCCCGCGATCGCGCGGGCGGGCCGGACCGAGGCATACAGGTCGAGCTGCTGGCGCAACGCGACGTTCACCGACCGGAACCCCCCGCCGATGGGCGTCGTGATCGGACCCTTGAGGGCCACCCGGTTCTTGCGAATCGAGTCGAGGACCGAGTCCGGCAGGGGGGTACCGTGCGACTTGATCGCCACCTCGCCCGCCTCCGCGACCTCCCAGTCGATCGAGACCCCGGTCGCGTCCGCAACCCGGCGGGCGGCGGCGGTCACCTCGGGCCCGATCCCGTCTCCCGGAATGAGGGTGACCCGATGCCCCACCGATGTCGCCTTCCGCTGGGGCCGAGCCCCCGCGGCATTTAAGCGGGCGGCCGGGGGCCGCGGCCACCGACAGGGAGCTTACCGAACCGACGTCCCTTTCGGCGGAGCGACGCCGCGGTGCGGCCGCTGGACGACCCCGCTACTCCGGAGAGGGGGCCATCGTCCGGACCGTCGCGAGCGTCCGCTGCGCTCGGCCCGGGCCGAAACGTCGGCGGTTCCGCCGGGCCGCGGCAGCGTTCACCGTCTCGGCCCACCTTCAACAGTATTCTTATAACTCGCAGTTATTCGTGAAGCGATGATGCCCACGTCCAATCCGGAGGTCCTCGCGAACGACTGGCTACCCCCGCTCGCGCTGGGGCGCGAACGCGAGCTGAACGAGGCGGTCCTGCGCCTCGACGCCCCGGCCCCGCGGGCCCCGGGGCCGTGGATCGTGGCGATCGCGGGACCTTCGGGCACGGGTACCTCCACCGTCGCGCGACGCGCGGCTCGCGAGGTCATCGAGCAGCTCCGGCAGCTGTCCGGCGACCCCGCCCCGAGGGTCCTCGCCGTGCGGACCTCCGGCCTGCGAGGGGCGCACGGCGTGGCGACCGCGCTGCTGCGACGATTCGATGAGGGGTTCGACGGACGTGGCTTTCCGGTCGCCGAGGTCATCGCCGGGGTCCTCCGGCGCGTCCGCCGGGACGGCCGCCCGACCGTCGTGGTCCTGGATGACGTCGGGGTCGGGGGGCCGGATCTCACCCCGCTGCTGCGGGCGTTCGGGAGCCCCGACCGGTTCCTGCCGGAAGGCGAGTCGGGCCTTCCTCCGCTCTGGACGATCCTCGCCGGTTCTCCGGAAGCCCTGTCCACGGCGGTCGCGGAGGTCGAGGACCGCATGGCGGTGCGCCCGTTCATCGAGCTGCGACCGTACCCGGAGTCCCACCTTCGAGCGATCGTGCGCGATCGGGCGGAGCGAGCGCTCGGCCGGCCGCCACCGTCCGCGCTCGTCGCGCGCGTCGTGGAGCAGGCGGTGGCCGAGGGGGGTGGCGCACGGCGCGCCGTGGACATCCTCCGGCGCGAGCTCCTCGGGAGGCCGCGGGAGCCGGGCCGACTCCCCGGCGGACCGATCCCCTCCGACGGCGTTGCGATCGAGGCCCGGGTCGTGCACGCGATCGACGCCGCGAGCGGCGGCGTCGCCGCGCCGCTCGGCGAGGTGAAGCGGCGGGAAGCCGAGCTCGCACGGGAAGAGGGCGTGCGACCTCTCCCGACGACGACGCTTTGGAGGCGGATCGTCCGCCTGGAACGCGCGGGGTACGTCCGCCGCGACATCCGGAGCGGGGGGGTCGGAGGAACTCGGTCGATCGTCCGCGTCCTGACCCCCGTGGACGAGTGGGTCACGGCACCGTATCGGTGTGGTACTCCTCGAGCCGGCGGCGGACCCTTCCGCGCTCCGGAACGGGCGCCGCCGCCGGCACGGGCGTCGCGCGCGGCGTCGTGGCGTCCCGTCGGCTGAGCTGGGCGATCACCATCTCCGCGAGCCGGGGGGAGCCGAGGGCCCGCTCGATGCGTTCCTTCGGCGCGGCCCGGAGGGACTCGCGGTCGGCGTACCCGGCGCGATACAGCTGTCGGGCCCGCACCCGCCCGATCCCCCGAAGCCGCACGAGGTCGAGCAGCTCCTCCTTCGCGCCGTAGCGAACGCGGAGGGCGAGGTCGTCGATCGCGCGCGCGAGCCGGCGCTGGAACGTGACCGCCAGTCGGCCGGCGGCGAAGAGGAGCCAGTCGGCGTCCTCGACCTTGGTGCGGAGGTCGCCGGCGCCGATTCCGAACCGCTCGGTGATCTCCACGATGGGCGTTTCGGCGACCCACGCCTCGAGGACCGAGGCGGTCTTCAGCGTCGCGAAGAACGCGTCCACGTCCAGGTCGAGCGGGGGCTCCTCGGGCTTCACGAGAAGTTCCTCGGCCTCCGACGTAAACCGCTCGCGCATGTCGGACTCCTCGCCGCGACGCAGGAAGAGGGGCGGTAGATCCGGCGTGGAGGCGACGGCGGCCAGCAGGGGGAACTCCGCCACGCCGATCGGGGCCCGCTCGAGGACGTTTCGCAGGACCAGGGCGCTCAACGGGTCGAGGTAGAGCTGGCTCGTGAGCTCGCCGAACCGGGTCGCGCGCAGCGCCGGGCCGGTCTCCAGGAAGCCGTACTCTTCGAGGAACCGGCGAACCTTGGCCACGTGCGCGTGCAGGTCCGGAAGGGGCAGGGTGTGGCCGTAGAACGTTGCCGCAAAGAATCCCTCCAGGTCCGCGTCGGTCGCGACCGCGCCGCTGGCGACCAGCGCGAGCACGTGCATGCGCAGCGCCGGTTCCGCGGCGAGCCGGCTGACGATCGGCTCGGGGGGGGCGGCGAGGTACCCGTCGAGGAGCTTCTCCTCGTCCTCCGGGCCGCGGGCGAGGAGCAGCGCTTCCCCGACGGGGTCGAACCGGGGCCGACCCGCGCGGCCGAGCATCTGGTGGACCTCGAGCGCCGGGATCGGCGCCTGCATGCCGAGCCGGTCGTCGTACCGTGTGGTGTCGCGCACGATGACCCGGCGCGCAGGCAGGTTGATGCCCGCCGCGAGCGTCGGCGTGGCCACGAGGACCTTCAGGGCGCGGTCGCGGAACGCCCGCTCCACGACCCGCCGCTCGGAGTTCGTCAGGGACGCGTTGTGGAACGCCACGCCGTACGGGAGGAGCGCGCTCAGCCGGCGGGCCCCTTCGGTGTCCTCTTCCGAGATTACCGAAAGTTCCTGCGCGGCGGCCCGCGCCCTCGCTCGCTCGACGTCCCCGAGCAGCGGGCTCACCGTGCCCGTCAGCGACCGGGCGACCTGCTCGCTCGCCTTGCGGGTGCTGACGAAGACGAGTGCCTGTCCCCCCTCCTCCACGACCGTCCGCACGAGCCGGGGGACCGGGTCCCCCGGCGGCCGGATCTCCCGCGTGGAGAGGTCGGTGAACGTGATCCGGCCGTCCAGGTACACCCCCAGTTTGAGCGGCACGGGGCGGAAGTCGCTCGCGATGTGCCGGGCGCGGAGCCAGTCGGCCAGCTCCTCGGAGTTGCCCACGGTCGCCGACAACGCAACGACCTGAAGGTCCGGGTACGACCGCCGAAGTCGGGTCAGGCTGACCTCGAGCGTCGGCCCGCGGTCGTGGTCCCGCATCAGGTGCACCTCGTCGGCGACCACGACGCCGAGTCGGTCGAGCCAGGGCGAGCGGCGTCGCAGGAGCCCGTCCGCCTTCTCGCTGGTCGCGACCAGGACGTCGAGCTTCTCGAGGCGGTCGGCCGGCAGGTCGAAATCGCCGATCGAGATCCCGACCTTCAGCCCCAGCTCGGCGAACTTCTCGAGTTCCTCGGACTTCTCGGAGGCGAGCGCGCGCAGGGGCACGAGATAGAGCGCCGTCCGGTGGGCGCGCGCCGCCCGCAGCAGCGCGAAGTACGCCACGAGCGACTTGCCGCTGGCCGTCGGGCAGGCCAGGACGACGCTCTCCCCGGCGAGCACGGGGCCGAGGGCGCTCGCCTGGGGCGGATAGAGATGCGTGATGCCGTCCTCGACCAGCAGCCGGCGTACCTCCGGGTCGAGCGGGGTCGCCTCGAGCGGAACGGACTCGGCGGGTTCCGGTGGCGGCCGCCGTCGGGGCGTGCGGCCGGCACCGCGGGCGGGCATCGGGGACTCGGAGAACCCGCGCGTACTAGACGGTTGGTTCGGATTCGGGCGCGAGAAGGCTCCGGGCGAGAATCAGCTCCTGGATCTCGGTCGTGCCTTCGACGAGCGGGAAGACGCGCGCGTCCCGCAGCAAGCGCTCGGCGTTCGACCCCGAGAGAACGCCCGCCGGTCCCGCGACGTCCACCCCGGCGGAGGCAATCGAGACCGCGGCGCGGGAGGCCACGAGCTTGGCGACGGACGCGTCGGTCGCGTACGGCACCCCGGCGTCCTTCCGCTCCGCGGCGCGGTCGACCAGGGCGCGCGAGGCGGCCACGGCCGCGTAGGCGCGGGCCAGCTGCGTGCGCTTCCACTCGGCGTCCTCGGCCCGCACGTTCGCCAGCATCTCCTCGAACGCCGCGCGGGCAACCCCCAGGGCGCACGCCGCGATCCCGACCCTCCCTCCCGCCAGACCCCGGAAGGCGACCTTGAGCCCGTCCCCCTCGGGCCCGAGCAGCGCCTCGGCGGGCAGGCGGACGCCGTCGAGCACCAGCTCGGTCGTCTCGCTGCCCCGCAGCCCGAGCTTGTCCAGCCGCTGCGCGACCGAGAACCCTCCCGTCCCCGGGGGCACGATGAACGCAGAGACGCCGCGATGGCCCAGCGCCGGGTCGCGGGTCGCGAACACCAGGACGACGCCGGCGCTCACCGCGTTCGAAATGAACATCTTCGAGCCGTGCATGACGAAGCCGTTCGCCTCCCGCGCGTAGCGGGTCCGCAGGCCGGCGGCGTCCGACCCGGCACCGGGCTCGGTCAGCCCGAACGCGCCGACGCCCTCCCCGCGAGCCAGCGGCCGCAGGTACCGCTCCTTCTGGGCCGGCGTTCCCCACTCGAGGATCGGCACGGCGCACACGGAGGTGTGTACCGCGACCATCACCGCGATCGCGGCGCTCCCGCGGGCGAGCTCCTCCAGCACGGCCACGGCGTCCCGCGCGGACCCGCCGCGACCCCCCCACTCTGCCGGGATCCCGAGGCCGAAGAACCCCTCCGAGGCGAGCCGGGCGACGATCTCGTCGGGCACCCGGTCGTCCCGGTCGATCCGGGATGCGGCGGGTGCGACCACGCGGTCGACGAACTCGGACGCCTTGCGTCGCCATTCGGCCGGCGAGTCCGAGGGCTCCGGGGCCACGAGGGACCGCACCCCGCCGAAGGCTTAAGGCGTGGCCGCGGGATTCGACTGCCGGGCAGGGGGGGCAGGTGCTGTGCCGGTGGACCCGGGCCCCAAGGACCGATTCACTTCGCTCGACACGCTCGCGGTGGTCCGCGAGCTCCGCGCCCTGGGCGGCGCCCGCGTCGACAAGGCGTACGACCGGGCCGAAGGAGGTTGGTCTGTCCTCCTGCGGAGCGCCGGCACGGGTCGCCAGGCGCTCGTGCTCGTTCCGGGACGGTACGCCGCCGTGCTCCCGCACGGCGACACGCACACCGAGGAGCTGTCGCCGATCGTCCGCGAGATCCGCCGCGTCTTCACGGGCGCGGCGCTCCGGCGCGTCGCCGAACCCGGCGCCGAACGGTACCTCGAACTCACGTTCGGTCGTTCCACCGGTCCGGAGGAACTGACCCTCGCCCTCGAGCTGTTCGGAACGGGGAACCTGATCCTCGCGCAGGGCGGCCGCGTGCTCGCCGCGTCCCGGCCGCGGCGATGGGCGCACCGGGACGTGCGCGCGGGGGCCGCCTACGCTCGGCCCCCGGCACGGGCGGACCCGTGGAGGCTGACCCCGAACGAGATCGAGTCCGAGCTCGCCCGCTCGAGAACCGACCTCGCGAGCACGCTCGCGGCCCGGCTGGCCCTGGGCGGACCGGTCGCGGAAGAGCTGACCGCCCGCGGCGAGTGGCCGGCGACCGAACCCGCGGCCCCGGTCGCGTCGACGATCGCGCCGCGACTCCACGCGCTCCTTGCGGAGCTGGTCCGCGAGGTAGGCGATCGACCCCGGGGGTATCTCGTCCGCCGAGGCAACGTGACTCTCGATGCCACTCCGTACCGATCCCGGCGATGGCGAGAGGCGGCGGACGTGGAGACGGTCGAGCGACCCACGTTCTCGGAGGCGGCGGCCGAATACTTCCGGACCGTGGTCCCGGCGGTCCGGACACCCGCCGAGACCGCGGCGACCGAGGAGCGCCGCCAGCTGGAACGCCTCGTCGAGCGGCAGCGCGCGGCGGTCGAGGAGCTCGAGTCGGCCGTCCGAGCCCGGCGCGCCGACGCCGAGGCGGTCCTCTCCGACTACGCGACGGTCGGGGCCGCCCTGGCCGCGGCGACGGCAAAGGACCCCCGCGCCCGGATCGCCACGGTCGAGCTCGGGGGCCGCCCCGTCACCCTCGCGATCGAGTCCACCCCGCGGAGGAGCGCGCAGCTCCTGTTCGAGGAATCGAAGCGCCTCGCCGAGAAGCGCGACGGGGCGATCGCCGCGTTGCGCGAGACCGAGGGTCGGCTCGCCCGACCGCCCGGTCCGCCCGCGGGCGAGCGCCCACCGGCGGCGAAGGTCGCGGAGAAACGGCGGTGGTTCGAGCGGCACCGTTGGTTCGTCAGCTCGGAGGGGGCGATCGTGATCGCCGGGCGGGACGCCCCGTCGAACGACGCCCTCGTCCGCCGGAACCTCAAGGACGGGGACTTCTACGTCCACGCGGACCTTCCCGGCGCCGCGAGCGTCATCGTGAAGCGGCCGACCCCGCCGGCTGCCGCGACGGAGGTCACGCTGCGCGAAGCGGCCCAGTGGGCCGTCGCGTTCTCGAAAGCGTGGCGGGCGGGCCTCGCGTCGGCGTCGGCGTTCTGGGCGACGCCGGACCAGGTCTCGAAGTCGGCCGTTTCCGGGGAGTTCGTCGCCCGCGGGGCGTTCGTCATCCGGGGGACGAAGCACTTCGTCCGAGACGTGTCGCTCGAGCTCGCCCTCGGAACGATCCGCTACGAGAGCGAAGAGCGGTGGGTCGCGGCCCCGCCCGCGGCGGTCGCGGCCCGCGGGACGGTGGCGGTCCTTCTCACCCCCGGCGAGGAGCGCGAACGCGCTGCGACGGAGGTCGAGCTCGCCCGAGACCTGGGCCTCTCGCGGTCGCTTCTCCAGTCCCTGCTGCCCGCGGGCGGGCTCAGCGTCCGCCGGCCGTAGACGCGCTGCACCTCCGCCGCCTCGAACGCGTCGCCCTCCCGTCGCCACGTCCGCCCCCGCGCCCGGAGCCCGACGATCGCGACCCGGTCGTCCCCGACGTCCAGGGTTGCGCCGACCGCGAGCCGAGCCGACGGCGGCACGCGTACCGTGCGACTGACCGTTCGGGCTCCTTGGACGATCGAGACGGGTACCGCCGCCTCGTCCCCCCGGACCGCCCAGACCGTCGCGACCTCGCCGGCGCGAGCGGTTCCGACGGCCCGGCCGTCGCGCGCGTCGATCTTGGTCACGCGCAGGCTCTCCGAGACGTCGGGGATCGCCGACCCGACCTCGAGCACGCTCGTCGGCGGGAGCTCGATCCGACGGCGTTCCGACCGGTCCCGTTCCGAGACGATCAGAGCGACCGCGACCGGGGGAACCCGCTCCGACGTGAACGGATGGGTCCAGCGGCAAACCCGGCACCGCGCGATGCCGGCGACTCGCGCCCGCGTCGCCCCCACCGACGGCGTGACGCGCAGGAGGCGGTGCGGGGTGCTCTCCCCGCAGTTCTCGCAGTAGAGCACGCCGAACCCGAGAACGCTCCGGGCGGAGGACGGCCGCTCGCCGGCCGGTTCGGACGGCGTCTCGTCCCGCTCCATCAGGTCCCGGCCCTCGGTCGAGGCCCGGCCCCGACTCGGTCGACCCGTCCGCCGATGGGGCTGCCTGAATTTGAATCGGGGTCCCGGGCTCCCAAAGCCCGAAGGATGGACCAGTAGAGCGGACCGAGGTGCGCCCTCGCGCCCGTAGCTACCCCACAGCCCCGCATCGGGACCTAGATCGCGTCGACCCGCTTCAACGTTCGGCCGATCTTGCACTCCGCCGGCTCCGGGTCGACCCGCTCGATGCGGAACCGCTGTTTCGCTGGCACCTCGGGCCCGGCGCAGATCCACCAGTTCGAGCAGTCGAGGCGACGGCACGGGTACCGGCCGACCTCGACCTGGCTTCCCACGATCCCGCTGCGCGAGTCGACGACCAGCGGCCGCGGCACCGGCCTCACTTCGACCACGTGCGCGTCCGTCTCCTGGAGGGCGCACGGGTGCGTCACCGTCCGGACCTTCGTCACGGCGTACCGGCGCCCCGCGTCGAGCGTCAGGCACGCGTGTCGGTACGGGCAGGTCCGGCACACGGGGGCTCCGCCCTGGTACACGAATTCGAACCCCTCGCGCGCCTCGGCGACGCCGAGCAGCGTAATCTCCGGCATCTCAGTCGATCACCCCGGTCACGGTCGCGAGACGCTCGGCCGCGTCCCGGGGGAGCCCGCTGTCGCCCAGGATCGTGTACCGGTCGGGGCGGACGGAGTGCGCCATCACGAGCGCCCGCACGACCTCCTCCTTCGTCACGCCCAGCTCCCGCGCGGTCGTGGGGGCGCCGATCGTCAGGAGCGCGTTCTTGAGCCGCTTCCAGTCGCCTCCGTGAAGGTACATCATCATCACGGCGCCGACGCCGCACTGCTCGCCGTGGAGGCTGGGGTGCTCCGCGGTCCGGTCGAGCGCATGGCTGAACAGGTGCTCGGAGCCCGAGCAGGGGCGGGACGATCCGGCGACGCTCATGGCGATCCCCGCCACGAGGATCGGCCGGATCGCGATCCATACCGATTCCTCGAGGTTCGGCTTGATCGCCCCGGCGTGGTCGATCACTTCCTGGGCAGCGTACTCGCTCAGGGTCGCGGCGGTACTCGAGTACTCCTCGCTCCGGAGCCGGACCGCGAGCCGCCAGTCGAGCACCGCGGTGACGTTGGAGATCACGTCCGCGCAGCCCGACGCAAGGAGCCGGAACGGTGCCTGGACGAGCACCGCGGTGTCGGCGATCACCCCGATCGGGACCGCCGCGGTCAGGCTGGTCACGCTCTCCGCGTCGTGCAGCGAGGCCCGGGGCGAGGAGATGCCGTCGTGCGCGGCCGACGTCGGCAGGCTGATGAACGGGATCCGGAGGCGTGCGGCGACGACCTTGGTGATGTCGATCTTGCTTCCGCCCCCGGCCCCGATCAGGAAGCGGGCGTCGGTCGACCGGACCTCGGCGGCGACGCGATCGACCTCCGCGACCGTCGCTTCGCGCGCGATGATGGTGGCGACGGAGAACCCGTCGGCCGCGAGGATCTCGCTCGCGCGGTTGCCGGCGAGGAGCGCGGTCCGCGGACCGGTGACGACGGCGCCACGGGACGGGAAGTCGAACTGCCGGCAGGTCGCCGCGAGATCCTCGATCACGCCGTGTCCGACCAGCACGGTGCGCGGGAACACCATCCCCTTGGCCTTCCCGAACGGCGAATCGGCCGTACCTCGGGGGACTCGCCCCTCGGCCACGCTCTCCGCCATGGCTCAAGATGGCGAACGAGGGGAGCGGCCTCATTACTCTATCTGCACGCCGAGGGAACGAGCGAGAGCGCGCGCGCTGCCCGGGTTCGTCGGCAGCCGCGGAATTCCCGCCGGTCTCCCGCACGGGCGCGGGGTCCGGCCACGGGGGCCGGTCAGCGACCCGGCACGTCGCCCCAGAGGACCTTGTGCTCCTGAAGCATGACGCGCACGTCCAGACGGTCCCGAATGACCCACTCCGCGAGGCGACCCCCGTCGGTGCCCCACACGGGTTGGAAGACGACCGCGGCTCGCCCGCGGTACGTCCGGAGGACCCGCTTGGCGTACACGTAGTCGCGGCGGTCCGCGATGACGAACTTGACCACGTCCCGGGCGCGCAGCCGCGGCAGGTTCGCCCAGCGGTTACGAGTCTCCATGGCGGAGGAGGGGCACTTCACGTCCACGCTGAGGACGACGCGGGGCACGCCGAGGAACGGGGTCACGTCGAGCGAGCCCCCGGTCTCGACGACCGTGGTCAAGCCCCGGCTCGACAGGCGGCGGACGAGCGAGAGGGACTCCTTCTGGAGCAGCGGCTCGCCGCCCGTCAGGCAGACATACTTCGTGCCATGCCGGGCGACCTCGGCGAGCAGCGAGGGGATCGACCGCTCCCGTCCGGGGCCGAACGAGTAGGCGGTGTCGCACCACGAACAGCGAAGGTTGCATCGGGCCGTTCGAACGAACGATGTACGGACCCCGGTGTACGGTCCCTCCCCCTGGACGGAGTGGAACACCTCGATGATCCGCACGGTCCCGTCCACCGGGTCGGCGGGCTATAGGGACTTCGAGCCCTCGCCGCCCGCGCTGCCGCGATCCGGCCGCCGACCCCCCGGGGCCCTCAGGCGGGCCCCCTGGACGGGGGCGGGGGAGCGGCATGCCGGCCCCAGCCTCGCACGTCCCGGCGGGCGAGGACCGACAGACCCGCGACCAGCATCCCACCGCCCGCGACGAGGAACGCCGGGCCCACGCCGTAGGCGACGATCAGGGTTGCCCCGGCCACGAGGCCGACCGGGATCATCGCGTACGATAGCGCGCTGTCGGTGGCGAAGAACCGCCCCAGGAACTCCTTGGGCACGGTCCGCTGGACGGCGGCGTACAGGGTCACGTTGACGATCGACGCGAGGAATCCCTGGACTGCCAGGGCCCCGAGGGCGACCGAGACCTCCGGCACGAGGATCAGAACGATCAGGGGCGCCCCGCTAAGCCCCCAGAGAAGAGGGATCCACAATCCGGGGGCGCGGTCCGATTTCAGACGATGCGTGAGAAGGGCTCCGAGAGCGGTGCCGACGGCCGCGGCGCCCAGAAGAAAGCCGAACACCGCAGATCCCGCGTGGAGCGCGTCGCGAGTGTACAGGACGATGTAGATGTTGTAGTACGAGAAGAAGTTCAGGACCGTTCCGACCAGCACGAGCGCCAGCAGCGCGGGTTGGGACCGGAGGAAACCGAGCCCGGCGCGAACGTCGGCCCACGTCGAGCGGTCCGACGGCTCGCCGCCCCCGGCGGTCGCACGTCGCCCGAGCGGAAGCGCGATGATCGAGATCGCCGCCGCCGACAACGCGTAGAACAGCGAGTCCGTGAGGAACCCGACCCCGGCGCCGAACAGGAGGACCAGCACCCCGCCCGCCGGCGTGCTCAGGAATCCCGCGACCGTGCCCGCGGACTGCAGAAGCCCGTTCGCCGGCGTGAGCAGGTCCTTATCGACCAGGTCGGGCAGCACGGCGCTGGCGGCCGGTCCGAAGGCCGACCCGAGCGCCGAGATCGCGAGCGCCGCGCCCAGCACCGCCACGGGGTCGAACCCGACCCGAATCAGGTAGACGGCGAGGCCGACGAAGGCGACCGCCCGACCCGCTTGCGTCGCGAGCATCAGTCGACGACGGTCGTGTCGGTCGGCCCACGCACCGGCCAGAAGACCGACGGTGTACGACGGGACAAACTCGACGATTCCCAGGATCGCCAGCAGCACGGCCGCTTCCCGGGTCGACGACGACGCGGAGATGATCCAGTCGAACAGCAAGCTGCCCAGGTAGACCCCCGCCGTCGACGCGGTCGACCCGATCCAGAGAAATCGGAAGTTCCGGTGGCGCAGCAGGGGACGGAGGCCGCGCGAGGATCCCTCGCTTGCGTTCAACGAGTTCCCCCGGGGGCTCCTGTGCTTTAGGATTGTCGAGCGCGCCGCCCGGCGTCGACCGCGGTCCGCACCGCCGCGGTACCGCTCAAATAGAACGCCCTCCTCGAAGGCTCCCGATGGACCGTGCGCGCGAGTCCCGCTGGCAGCAGGTCTGGTCCGCGGCGGCGATCGCGACGGCCCAACGCCGACCCGGTCGAGGCAAGTTCTACGCGCTGATCGCGTACCCGGGCACCAGCGGCTTCCTTCACCTGGGACACCTGCGCGGATTCGCGTACGCCGACGCCCTCCACCGGTACCACCGGATGCTGGGCGAGCAGGTTCTCTTCCCGTTCGGGGTTCATGCTTCGGGGCTCCCGGCGGTTGCGTGGGCCCAGAAGGTGAAGGACCGGGACCCTCTCACGATCCAGAGCCTCCGGGACGCGGGGGTCGCCGAGGGCGAGTGGGTTCGCCTCGAGTCGCCCGAGGAGGCGGCCCGGTTCCTGGGCGCGAGCTACCCCCCTCTCCTGCGATCGATCGGGGTCCTCGTCGACCCGACCACCTACCTCACCACCATCGACGAGGACTACTCGGCGTTCGTTCGGTGGCAGTTCCGGACCCTGCGCCGGCACGGCGCGCTCGTACAGGGCACGCACTACGCCTCGGTGTGTCCCGTGTGCGGCCCGGTCGCCGTCGACCCGGCGGAGACGGACCTCGCCGCCGGCGGGGACGCGGAGGTCGTCACGTTCACGACCGTTCCGTTCGAGCTGGACGACGGCCGGACGCTCCTCGCGGCCACCCTCCGTCCGGAGACCGTGTACGGCGTGACGAACGTCTGGGTCGGCGGGGGAACCTCGCTGGTCGTCTGGCACCACGGCGGCCGCACCTTCCTGGTCGGACCGAGGGCCGCGGAGCGCCTCGTGGAGCAGCACGGCGGCCGCCTCGGTCACACCGTGGCCGCGGCGGAGGTCGTGGGGCACGAGGCGACGGTGCCGCTCGGCGGCGGCCGGGTCCCGGTGCTCGAGAGCCCCCTCGTCGACCCGGAGGTCGGCACGGGGGTCGTGATGAGCGTCCCGGCGCACGCGCCCGCGGATGCCGCCGCGCTCGCCGAGCTCCCGGCGGCCTCGCGGGCGCGGGTCGGACCGGCCAAGGTCCTGCTCGAGATACCGGAGCAGTCCAGCCTCGCGCTCTCCGAAGCGGAGCTCGTCGTCGGCCACGGGACTCCCGCGGAGAAGGCGCTCCGGGCCGTGGGGGCGAAGGGGTTGGGCGACCGGCCGCGGGTGGACGCCGCGACCGAGCGACTCTACCGGCTCGAGTACGTCCGCGGCCGGATGACGGTGCCGGAGCTCGCGGGGGTCCTGGTCCGGGACGCGCGCGAGCGGGTCGCGGCGACGCTGGTGGGCGCGGGCGCGAGCTTCCCCTTGCGCGAGTTCTCGAAGCCCGTGATCTGCCGCAACGGGCATTCGGTGGTCATCCGGCGGGTTCCCGACCAGTGGTTCCTCCACTACGGAGACGCGACCTGGAAGTCGAAGACCCGCGACGCGGTCGACCGGCTGGCGACGTGGCCCGCGGAGTATGCGCGGGAACTGCCCTCCATCCTGGACTGGTTCGACGACCGGCCGTGCACGCGCCACGGTCGCTGGCTGGGGACTCCGTTCCCTCTCGACCCGGCCTGGACGATCGAACCGATCGCCGATTCCACGTTCTACATGGCCTACTTCGTCGTGCGGCGGTTCGTCACGAGCGGCCGGCTCACGCCGGTACAGCTAACGGACGCGTTCTTCGACTTCGTGTTCCTGGGGCTGGGACCCGGCGAGCCGAGCGTGGACCGGTCGGTCCTCGAGGAGGTCCGCGCGGAGTTCCTGTACTGGTACCCGCTCGACATGAACATGGGCGGCAAGGAGCACAAGCGGGTCCACTTCCCGGTCTTCCTCTACGCGCACGCCCTCCTCCTGCCGGCCGAGCTGCAACCGCGGGGCGTCTTCGTGCACGGCTGGGTCACCGGCGCGTCCGGCGACAAGCTCTCGAAGAAGGAGATCGCCTCGAAGGGGGGCCGCATCCCGTCGGTGGGTGGCGCGCTCGACGAGTGGGGCGCGGACGCGCTTCGGCTGTACTACTACACCGCCTCCACGGTGTCGCAGGATGTCGAGTGGGACTCCGACCGGGTGCGCGCGGCCGCCGACCGGCTCGCGGAGGTCGAACGCCTCGTGCGCGGGGCGTGGGGGGACGGCGAAGGCCCCCCGGAGCTCGACCGGTGGCTCGACTCGGCCGTCCGCCGCACGATCGAGCGCGTGCGCTCGGGATACGCGGCCGCGGACCTCCGCGCGGTCGCCCAGGCCGCGTGCGTCGAGGTCCCGGGGCTCCTCAAGCGGTACTATGCGCGCGGCGGGGGCGCCGGCCGGGCGACGAACCGGCTGGCGCTCGCCTGGGTGCGGATGCTCGCCCCGATCGCGCCGCATCTCGCCGAGGAGCTGGGCGAGGGCAAATTCCCGGGGCTGGTCGCCGTGGCGGAGTTCCCGACGGCCGACGAGTTCCCTTCCTCGCCCGAGGCCGAGGCCCGGGAGGAGTTCCTCGATCGGGTCGAGGAGGACCTGCGAGCCGTCCTGGCGCCGTCCGCGGACCGGGGGGAGACCCCCCCCGACGCGGTCGTCTTCTTCGTGGCCGCTCCCTGGAAGGCGACGGTCGAGGGCTGGATGCGGGAGTCGGTGGACCGCGGCGAGGTCCCGTCCGTCCGAACGGTGATGGCGCGCGTTGCCCAGCATCCGGAGCTGGCGGCCAGCCGCTCGGAGGTGCCGAAGTACGTCGAACGGTTCGGGTCTCTCCTCCGGTCCGAACCGCCGGCCGCGCCGGTCGACGAGTTCGCGACGATCCGCTCCGCGGAAGGATACCTCGTCCGGCGGTTCGGGTTCCGTTCCATCGCGGTCCACCCCGAGGGCGAATCCGCCCCGCACGACCCGATGGGACGACGCGAGCGCGCCCGCCCGGGGCGACCCGCGTTCTACTTCGCCCGCGCCGGCGAGCGGGCGGCTCCACCGGAGGATCGACCCCGCGCGGGCGCCGGGTCCGACCGCACCCGGGCGTAAAGGATCACGTCGATCCACCGGCCGTCCTTTCGAACCGCCTCGCGCAGCCGCCCCTCCCGACGAAAGCCGGATCGCTCGAGGACCCGTTCCGACGGGCGGTTCCCGACGAAGACGTGCGCGATCAGCCGGTGGAAGCCCAGGGGCCCGAACGCGAGCCGCACCAGCCCCCCCACCGCCTCCGTCGCGTAGCCTTGCCCCCGGAACTCTCGGGCGAGTAGGTAGCCGACCTCGGCGGTGCCGGCGGGATTGTCCAGCCGGTGGAGGCCGAGCCCCCCGACGAGCCGGCCGTCGGTCCGTCGCACGATCTGGAACGCGAGGTTGGACGCGGCGCGGCGGTTGAGCCGGGCGCGCCGCACGAACTCGGCCGCGTCCGACCGGGAGTATGGTTCCGGGATGCGCAGGGTCCACCGATGCACGGCGCGGTCCTTCATGAGGGCGACCACCTGTTCGTTGAGGGCAGCTTCGGGCCAGCGGAGCTCCAGCCTCCGGGTCCGGAACGGCGGCCGGAGCGCCCGGACCCGCTCGCGGATCGATCGCGGCCGGCGGCCCCGGGGACGACGCGGGCTCATCGGGGCCGTTTCGTTCGGGAGAAGTTGAGCTGCATCCGGGACGGGATCGGGTGGCGCGAGACCCGGCGGTACTTCGCCGAGCGCTTCGCGGAGTAGCTGCGGCCGATCGCGCCGGAGATCTCGAAGTAGATCAGCTGGCCGACCGGCATGCCCGCGTAGATCCGGACCGGGAGCTTCACGCTCATCTCGAGGGTCCAGTAGTTGCAGAACCCCTCGTCGCCCTTGCCGGCGGTGGAATGGATGTCGATCCCCAGCCGGCCGACGCTCGACTTCCCCTCGAGGAACGGGACGTACCCGTGCGTCTCGGTGTACTCCTCCGTGACCCCGAGGTAGAGCTGCCCGGGAACGAGGACGAAACCGGTCGATGGGATCCGGAACTCGCGGACCCGGTTCGCGCGCCGTGCGTCGAGGGCGCCGTCCCGGTAGACCATCAGGTACGGTCCCAGGTGGACGTCGTACGAGTTCGTGCCCAAGCAGCCGGGGCGGTACGGTCGGACGACGATCCGCCCGTCCTTCATCGCCTCGAGGATCTTGGTGTCCGAGAGGATCATCGAAACGGCGCCGCCGAGCCGAGCTCGCTATTTAACCGAACGGCGGGCTTCGTCCGCGCGCTCGAGGACGATGGCCGCGTACCCGACGACCTCGGAGGACGGCGCCACCTCGCCGGAGTGTCCCCAGCGGAGCAGGGTCGGCGTCACCGCCCGTCCGGCGAGCGCGGCGAGCAGCACGGTCGTGGGCGCGATGCCGCACATCGAGATACGATGCTCCGCGACGGTGTCGTAGAGGCGTCGGGGATCCGCGGCCAGGATCGCATCGATCGCGAGCCGGTCAAGCCGTCGGGCCGTCGCGGGGGAGACGTAGTGGGAAAAGTCGGTCGACGCGAGGACCAGGACATCCCGCCCCTCGATCGCACGGCGGACCACGGCGGCCACGTCGTCGAGGAAGTCGTACGGCCCCAACGCGACCTCGAGGGGAACGAACCGCGGTTTTGGCAGCACGTACTCAAGGAACGGCAGCTGCACCTCGATGGAGTGTTCGGCGGCGTGCGCGGCTTCGTCCACGGCGAGCGGAGGATGCTCGAGCGCGTGCACGAGGTCGGCGTCCACGGAGGTCGGCCCGATCGGGGTGAGCCACGCTCGCTCCGAGAGCGCCGCCCCGGCGCTCAGGCCGTGGTGGTCCACCCCCAGGATCAGGACCGTCTCCGGGGGTCGCTCCGCGGCGATGCGGGCGTAGACGTGGGCGGCGATCGCCCCGGAGTACTCGTAGCCCGCGTGGGGCACGATCGCGGCCACGATCTTCCGGTCGGCCGACCGGTGCCGCGGCGGGAGCGCGCCGGGCCCCCGCGCATCGGTGAAGCAGGACTCGACCTGGTGGGCGAGCGACGCGCCGTCGGCCGCGTAGAATCGCCCGGCCACCGCGGGAGGACGCGACCGAGCGGCCATCGACGTCAGGGGCGGGAGAGTTCCCGCACCAGCTCCCCCGCGTCGGACTCGCGCAGTCGTTCGCGGCTGGCGGAGTGGAACGGGTTCGTCGTTCCGTAGCGCGGGATCACGTGGAAGTGCACGTGGAACACGATCTGGCCCGCCCCCGGCCCGGCGTTCAGCGCCACGTTGTAGTCGGGCGTGAGGCGCTCGGCCCGGCGGCAGATTTCGTCCAGCGTGCGCACGAGCCTCGTCTGGTCCTCGAACGGGATGTCGGTGAGCCGAGCGCCGTGACGGCGGGGTATGACGAGGGTGTGACCCCGCGTGAACGGGAAGAGGTCGAGGAACGCCATCGTGGAGTCGTCCTCGTAGACGACGTAGGCGGGCGCCGTCCCCGCCACGATGTCGCAGAAGATGCAGTTCGCGCCGGCGGGGGTCCCGGCTCCCATCGCGGCCGAGGAGGGCCGAACGGTCTAAACAGTTGCTCCGAGGAACCTCCACCGAACTCGGCATAAGCCGTGGCCCGCATGGTTGTCCCGTGCTCCCCCGGCGGGCGATGGTCGTGCTGGCGGTCGCCGTGCTCCTCGCGGCGGCGGTGCCGGTTCGCAACCACGAGCTCGTCAGCGTCCCCCACCCCGCCGCCGGCTCGCCCGCGGTCGGTACGGACATTCTACCGCTGCCCGGGAACGCCTCTCCCACGGAGCTCGCCGCCGCGAGCGAAGTCCGTTTGACCCTCACGCTCGAGCCGTCGAACGCATCACGGATGGGGGCCCTGCTCGCCGCCGTCGAGAACCCCTTTTCGCCGGAGTACCGTGACTTCCTGACCGTCCCTCAGTTCGTCCGCGAGTTCGGCCCGAACCGTTCCACGATTCGGTCCGTGGAGGCGACGCTCGATTCCGTGGGAGCCCGGGCGGTCACGGTCGCCCCCGGGGGGGCCGGTGTCGGCGCCCTGGTCACCGCGGCGGGGATCCGAGAGCTGCTCGGCGTGACGCTGTACGGGTACTCGACGCCGTCGGGCCCTCCGATCTACTCCGCGCTCGGGGCGGTGAGGCTCCCGGCGAGCCTTCGGTCCGCCGTGGTCGGGATCGGCGGTCTCTCCGACGTGGCCCGTGCCGGGATCGCGCTCGCGGCCGGGGACGGTGTCGCGGGTACGGCAGCCCGCGGGCCCCTCTTCGTCCAGTCGAACGACTCGACCACCGACTGGTACATGGGCTCGGATTTCGCCCAAGCGTACCGCGCGACCGACCTGTGGCCCGGTACGGCGACGGTCACGGACCCGACCTACCCTACCCAGGTCGCGATCGCCACGCTCCTTGCCGGCGGATACGACTCCGACAACTCGACCCTCCTTCCGCCGTGGGACCCCGCCGTCGTCGACCAGTACTTCCACGACACCCTCGCTCCGGCCTGGCCGGTCTCCAACGTCACCGGCGTCCCCGTTACCCTCCCCGGCGGGACCTCCCCCCCCTTGCCGGGAAGCTTCCACGGCGTGAACGACTCCACGGGGGACGAGACGGAAAACTCCCTCGACCTCGAGATGGCCGGGAGCCTGGCCCCGGGGGCCCCGTTGTACAATTTCTACTTCCCGGGCGACGCGCTCGAAAGCGGCTCCCCTCTCGGCGACCTGGCGGACGACCTGGCCGACGACCTGGGCGCCGCGCTCAACTACTCGTACGCCCCGGCCCATCTCGCGGTGGTCTCGGTCTCCGCCGGACTTCCGGACCTCAACGACTCGCTGTGGAACGCCTACCTCGCCGAGGCGGCGCTGACCGGTGTCACGGTCGTCGCCTCGAGCGGGGACGATGGCGATTATCCCGAATTCCTCGGCGGGGGATCCGACGGGCAGTGGCCGGTCTGGCCGTCGACGGCCACGTTCGACACGTACGGATCCCTGTCCGCCGGCGGGACCACCGTCACCCTCGGAGGCGAGCCCACCTCGACCTTCGACGGGGTCCAGCTGAACGCGTCGTACGACTCGACCGTTACGAACGTGACGGCGCAGTCGGTCTGGTTCGACCGCTCGCTGGGCGCCGGTTCGGAGGGCGGGGCCAGCACGGTCTACCCCGAGCCGTCGTGGCAGTTCCACTCCGCCGCCCAGCCGGCGATCGCGAACGCAACGGCGGAGCAGGGAGCGAGCCGGCTGGGACGCGCCGTTCCGGACCTTGCGTTCCCGGCGAACAACACGGTCGTCTACGACTACGCGAACGCGTCGGGGTCGGTCTTCGCCCAGGTCCTCGAGGGCACGAGCGTGGCCGCGCCGATCCTGGCCGGGCTGATCGCGGACGCGGTCGCCGTCCGGAGCGCTGAGGCCGGCGTGTTCTCGCCGCTCGGGTTCGTCGACCCCGAGCTGTACCGGATCGCCAGCTACTACGCTCGGTTCCCCGGACCGACCGACCCGTTCATGGACGTGACCCAAGGGTCCAACTTCCTCTTCGCGGCCCTGCCGGGGTGGGACGCCGCGACCGGGTGGGGCGGGCTGAACGTCTCCCTGTTCCTGCGGGCCGACGCGAACGAGTCGATCCGGGACTACGTCTACACGGGTCCGACGCCGGGCCTCCCGACCCACCCCGCCTCGCCGCTGCGGGCCGTGATCGAGGCCGCCGTGGCCGTGGGAATCGTCGCGTCGGTGGTCGCGCTGATCGCCGTCGTGCTCCGGCGGTCGAAGCGGACCGAGCCTCCGGCGCCACCGCCCGCGTGGGGTCCGCCGCCCGCGGCGGCCACGGGTCCGATGCCCCCGGGACCGTACGTCCCAGCCCCGCCCGGGACGGTTCCGTGTCCGATCTGCGGGGCGCCGCGCACGCCCGGTCCGGTGCGGTGCTTCCGCTGCGGCGCGGCCTAGGCCGGGGGCGGGGCCGCGGGCGGGGCGACCTCGGTCTGCTCGGCGTTCTGCCCGTCCGCCGGACCGGTCGCATCCGGTCCCCCGGGGGTCGGAGCCCCGTCCGGGCTCTCGGGCGCGGGGGGCGTCGAGGCCGGCGGCGGGACCCCGAGCTTGTTCTCGAGGAAGCGCCGGATCTCCTCCGTGCGTCCGGACGGGATGCCGAAGTACTCCGCGAACCGCCGGGTGGTGGTCAGCTCGAGCGTCGAACCCTTCGGCTCGGTGCGGACGAGCCCCATGCCGCGGAGGTGCTGCACCTCCTCGTACGCGACCTCCCCGATCATCCGGACGAGGACGCTCTGCAGGATCGGCTGATGGTAGGCGACGAGCGTGAGCGCCTTGAGCGACCGCGGCGCCATCTCGACGGGCGTCACCGCGTGCACCCCGGGGACGTACCGCTCCTCCAGCTGGAGGGCGTACCGGTCGCCGACGCGTCGGACCTCGAGCGCGGACTGCCGGTGCGCGTAGGTCTCCTCGAGCGTCCGGACCGCCTTCTGGACCGGACGGTGGTCCTCGAGCTCGAGCGCCGCCGTGAGCTCCTTCACGCTCAGCGGCTTCCCCGCGGCGAACAGCACGGCTTCGACCCGGAGGACCAGGTCGTCCAGCTTGGACGGCAACGTCACGCCTCCGCCGGCGCGGGCCGGCGTGCCTCCGCGGTCCGTACCAGCAGCACCGGGGACTCGCCCAGGACCTCCTGGCGCAGCTCGATCGACCGTTCGCGGGCGAGGAAGAGGGTGGCCAGGAAGAGCGCCACGAGACGGTCGCGGCCCGAGAGCGGGTTCCAGAGTTCGAGGAACGGGAACGGTTCGCCGACGGGGTGGTGGAGGGCCGCCTCCCACGCGTCGGCGAGGTCGAGCTCCGGGATGTCGCCGTGCACCAGGACCTCGGGTGGCGCCCGCTGCTCCTCGCGCAGCCGCTCGCGGAGTTCCTGGATCCGGATCGCCTTGCGGGCTCCCGCTTCCGCTTCGTCGAACGCCCGCACGAGCTCGAGGAGCGAGACCGGCCGGGTCTCGGGGTGCCGGACCATGCCGAGGAGAGGGGGAGGGTCGGCCGAGTCGAGCACCGCGGTCGTCACGTCGATCGCCTCGGGGCTCGTGAGGAGCGGGAGGTACCCATCGTCCGGCACCTCCGCCGGGTCCGTCGAGCCCTCCGGACCGGCCTCGGCGGCCTGGCGCAGGCGGAGGACCGCCTCCGACTGGAGGTAGAGGATGCTCCACGCCATGTAAAGCAGCCGGCCGGCGATCGCGAAGTTGACCGCGCCGTCCTCCCGGACCCGGTCGAGGTAGGTCTGGGTGAACCGGACGAGGTCGATCTCCCACGGGTCGAACTCCTCCTCCATGACGAGCTCGAAGAGGAGGGCGGTCGCCTTCTGGAACGGGTCGGGTATGACGACGTGCAGCCCTTCCTTCAGGTTCTCCACGAGGCCCAGGTATCGCTCGAGCAGCGCCGAGCCGTCGTCGCTCTCGCCGAGGAGGGAGCGGTGGAAGACGAGGTAGCGGAGCACCTTCTCCGCGGCGTCGCGTGGGACGGACGGCGCCGCCGCGAGGGCGGGAAGCTGGGTCTGCCCGGTCGTCATCGGGCCTCCACCGGCGTCGCGGCCTCCGGGGCCCGCGCATTCTCCCGGCTCTCCACGTCCTGGATCTCGTCCAGGCGGATTCCGACGACGCGCGAGCAGCCGTCGCCCCGCATCGTGACGCCGTAGAGCTGGTGGGCGAACTTCAGCGTCACCTTGCGGAGCGATATCACGATGAACTGGGCGCGTTCCGCGTTGCGGCGGAGGAGGCGCCCGACGTATTCGGCGTTCAGCCCGTCCAGCGACATGTCGACCTCGTCGAACACGTAGAGCGGGCTGGGGTCGTACCGCTGGAGCGAGAAGATGAACGCGAGGCTCGCGAGCGACTTTTCGCCGCCGGAGAGCTGCTCGAGGCGGGCGACCGTCTTGCCGACGGGGCGGGCCTTGATCAGGAGACCTCCCGCGAGCGGGTCGTCCGGGTTCTCGAGCGCGATCTCCCCCTCGCCTCCGGCCGACAGCTCGCCGTAGATCTCGCGGAAGTTCGTGTTGACGCGGGTGACGACCTCGCCGATCCGTTCCCGCTTCTTCTTCTCGATCTCGCCCACGAGGGCCAGGAGTTCGCCCTTCTCGCTCGTCAGGCGCTGGACCTCCGCGGAGAATTCGTCCAGCCGGGTCTTCTCGGCGTCGTACTCTTCGACGGCCCGCTGGTTCACGTCGCCCATCGCCGCGAGCTGTTGCTCCAGGGTGACGATCTTCCGCTTGAGTTCGTCCAGGGAGATCGGCTTCTCGTTCGCCTCGGGTTCGGGGAACTGCCGCAGCGCCTCCTCGAGCTCACGGAACTTCGTCTCGGCGACCGCGACGCGGGTCTCCTCCTGGGTGAGCATCGTCTGGCGCGACTCGAGGTTGGCCTGGACCTTGGCGAGCTCCTCGACGACCGCGAGCCGGTCTTTCTCGAGCCCCCGCTTCTTGTCCGCCTGGGCCCGCGCCGCCTCGGTCTGACGCGCTTCGACGGACTTGAGGCCCTGGAGCGCCTGCTCCGCCTCGTGGACCGCCTTCTGGACCCCGGCGATCTCCTTCTTCTTCGCGGCGATCCCCGCGCGGGCGACCTCGAGCTCCTGGCGGTGTCCTTCGACCTGGCCGGTGAGCGCCGTCAGGGAAGCCCGGACGGACTGGAGCTCGCCGTTGGCGCGGACGCGCTCCTCCTGGGTCTTCTCCCCTTCCTCCTGGAGCGCCTTGAGGCGCGCGGAGAGGGCCTGGGGAAGCTGGGAGAGGTACGACTCCTGGGTCTTCTGGAGCGCGGATTTGAGCTCCGCGAGGGCCGCGGCAAGCTCGTCGACGGACTTCTGGGCCACTCGGACCGCCGTGTCCGCGCTCTTTCGTTCGGCAGCGGCCTTCGCGATCCGGTCGCGGGCGGCGGCGAGACGCTCGCGGGCCGCGCCGATATCCTTCTCCACCGTCTCGCGGGTGGCCCGGTGGGCCTGATCGCGGATCGAGCGCGTGGAGAGCTCTTCGGCCACGGTCCGGATCCGCTCGGTGACGCGGGCCAGCTCCTCGCGGGCCGCGTCCTGGGCCCTGCCCTTCTGGCGGAGTTCGTCGCCGAGACGCTTCAGCTCGACGGCGCTGTCCGTGCCGCGGCCCTGGCTGCTCGCGTCGACGAATCCCCCCGAGATCGCGCCGGTCGATTCGATGAGGTCCCCGGAGAGTGTGACGAGCCGGACGCCGCCCATCTGGGCGCGGGCGTGGGCAAGGTCGTCCATCACGACGGTCTCGCCGAAGACGTACCAGAACGCCGACTGGAGCGAGTCGTCGAACTTCACGAGGTCGATCGCGAACCCGGCCGCGCCCGCCGCCTTCGCGGCGACCAGCGACTTGCCGTGCGGCCGTCCTCCGAGCATCTTGTTGAGCGGGAGGAACGTGGCGCGGCCCCGCCGCTCCTCCCGCAGGAGCCGGATGCACTCCTCGGCGACCTGGTCGGTCTCGACCACGAGCGCCTGGAACCGGCTGC
>JASHSP010000114.1 GCA_030038655.1 Thermoplasmata archaeon
GCGGCGCCTTCCGATGGACCGCCTACGCGCTCGCGGTCACCGCGTTCGCCGCGGCGATACCGACCCCGCTCTACCCGTTCTATGAGGCGCAGTTTCGCTTCGCCGCCGGGACCCTGGGTCTCGCGTTCGCAGCGTACACGCCCGGGGTGCTCCTCTCCCTCTTCCTGCTCGCACCGAGCGGGGAACGGTTCGGGCGCAAGCGCCTGCTCTACGCCGGGATGGTGTTCACGGCCGTCGCCGCCGCCGCGTTCCAGTGGGCCCCCGACGTCCTGTGGCTGGCGGTCGGGCGCTTCATCGCGGGGTTCGCCGTCGGGGCGACGACCAGCGTGGCCACGGCCGCGATGAGCGACCTCGAGCCGTACCGCGACGAGCACCATGTGGCCCGCGTCGCGGTCGCGGCGAACTTCGGGGGGTTCGCGGTCGGCGTAACGCTGAGCGGGCTGATGGTGCAGTGGGCTCCCGACCCCGCCCGTCTCGTCTACCTTCTCCCCCTCGCGGCGGCCGCCGTCGGCCTCCTGGCGATCGCCGCGACGCCCGAGACCGCGCCGGACCTGGGAGCGGCCGCGCGGCGGCGGATCCAGCGGATCGCGGTGCCGGCCGGCATCCGCCGGCCGTTCTGGGTCGCGGCGGGCGGCATCGCGGCCTGCTACGCGATCTACGGGCTGTTCGCGGCCCTCGTTCCATCGTACGTCCGGACGGGGTTGGCGATATCGAGCCCGCTCGCCGCCGCGACGGTCGTGGCCCTGATGTTCGGGAGCGCGGCCGCGGTCCAGCTCGCCACGTCGCAGGTGCGGGACCGGAACGCGCTGCTGGTCGGGTTTCCGGCGATGATCGGCACCCTGGTCGCGCTCGTCGTGATCCTGCCCCTCACCGCGTGGGGGCTCCTGGTGGTCGTCTCCACGGCGTTGGGGGCCGCGGTCGGGCTGACCTACATGGGCAGCGTCACGCTCGTCGACCGGGTCGCACCGGAGGAAGGTCGGGGGGAGATCCTCGCCGGGTTCTACGCCGCCGGATACCTCGCCCTCGCGGTCCCGACGGTCGGGGTGGCGGAGGCCTCCGAGCGGATCGGGCTCGCGGACGCCGGGGCGCTGTTCGGCGGGATCCTGGCGATCGCGGTCCTCGTCCTGTACGGATTGATCGTCCGGACCCCGACCCCCGCCGGCGGCGGCGGCCGCCCCCGCGCCAGCAGACCCGCCGACTGACCGGCCCGGGGGGCCCCGGGCACCGCCCGCCCCCGAGCGGCCCTACTGGACCGGACCGAGTTCGAGGGTTCGGAACGAAGCGACCGCCAGGCCGAACGCGACCGCCGCCAGGCTCGCGAGGATCGCGCCCGCCACCAGGTCGCCCGGGCCGAACCGGTGCGTGAACGCGTCGCGCACGGTGTTGGCCGCGTACGTGAGGGGGTTCGCGTAGACGATCGCCCGGAGGACGGCGGGGGTCTTGCCCGAGACCGGGTAGTACACCGTCGAGATGAAGATCAGGAAGTACTGCAGCAGCGACTGGATCGTGAAGTAGAGGTTCGCCGAGCGGATCCGCCCGCCGATCGCGATCAGGAGCCCGCCGAAGAACAGGCTGCCCAGGGCGATCGTGCCGAGGATCACGCCGAGCTCGACCGGGGTGAGGCCGGGGATCCCGACGAGGGGCAGCGCGACCAGGACCATGATCCCGACCCCGACCAGCGAGAAGAGGAGCGCGGTCAACAGGAGGGCCGCGAGGTACTCCGCGCGAAGGTACGGCCCCGAGAAGATCTGCTCGACCATCGCCCACCGGCGGTCGAGCCAGAAGACCCGCCCGGCGAGCACGGCGCCGGTGATCATTTGGGAGGCGATCATCCCCGGCACGAGAAACGCGATGTACGAGCCCGACGCGCCGACCGTCCCGATCAGCTGGTTGAACATCGTCCCGAGGATGACGATCAGGAACGCCGGCTGGCCGAACATCACGAGGAGGGTGATCGGGTCGAGGTTCGCGACGAAGTTGCGAACGACCAGGCGCAGGACCGGCGGCACCTTCATGCCAGCTCCGCGCGGCCGGCCGGGTCGGAGGATGCGTCGTCCGTGACGAGGTTCACGAACGCCTCCTCGAGGGTCGCCTCACGCACCGAGATCCGCTCGACCTCGAGGTCGAGCCCGTGGGCCCACCGCGAGATCGCCGCGACCAGGTCCTCCGCGTTGTCGGCCCGGAACACGATCGAGCTGTCGTCGACCGCCGCCGGCACGAACCCCCGCCCCTCGCGCGTGAGGACGGCCAGGAGGTCGTGCTGCTCGGGCGCGGTCAGGGCCCGCTCGAACTCCGCCTCGACCGTGCGGGCCCCGCGGTACTTCCGCTTGATCTCGGCGGGCGGGCCGTGCGCCCGGAGCCGGCCGTTCTGCAGCACGCCGATCCGGTGGCAGAGCAGGTCGGCCTCCTGGAGGATGTGGGTCGTGAAGATGATCGAGAGCCCGTGGCGGGCGCGCCGGGCGAGGTACTCGAGGATCCGCTTGCGCGTCAGCGCGTCCAGGCCGACGGTCGGTTCGTCGAGGAAGAGGAGCTCCATCTCGTGCATCAGCTCGCGCGCGACCTGGAACCGGCGCCGCTCCCCGCCCGAGAGCCCCCACGGCTTGCGCCCGCGGACCTCCCCGAGCTCGAACAGCTCCAGCATCTCCTCGGCGCGGCTCTTCGCTACCTCGCGGGGCACGCCCCACAGGAACGCGTAGAGCGTGAGGTTCCGTTCCACCGAGACGAAGTCGAGGCTCTCGGCCTGGAGGACCACGCCGAGTCGCGCCCGCTCGGACCGCCCGCAACGTCGCAGGTCTTTGCCGAACAGGATCGCGGTCCCCTCGGTCGGAGGCAGGAGCGTGGTCAGCACCCGGACCGTGGTCGTCTTGCCGGCCCCGTTCCGGCCCAGGAGGCCGAACACCTCCCCCCGGCCGACCTCGAACTCGAGGTTCCGGATCGCGAACCGGCCGGGGAGGTACGCGTAGCCGAGCCGCTCGACCCGGAGGATCACCTCCCGCGACGAGCCCGTCGCCGCGAGAGCGCCGGCCTCTTCGTCGCGGGCACTGCTCAGGATCGGATCCACCTCCGGGCGAGGTTATGTCCGTACGAGCAGGATCGCGCGAAGAAGAGAGTTTACCTGCCCGACCGTCCCGGGAAAGGGAGGCCGGACGCCGGCGGTGCGCCCCGCGCTCTCGTTCCGTCCCGGTTCAGCGGCGGCGGCCCACGAGCCAGGCGATCCCCCCGAAGACGATCCCGCCCGCGATGCCCGCGACGACCAAGAGGACGATGCTGTCGAGGAAGTCCGTCAGGGCCAGGTAGCCGAACTGCTGCAGCAGGAGAACGATCGCGATCAGGAGCACGGCGCCCGAGCCTCCCGCACTGGTCGTGTCGCTCACGAGCTGCCTCCCGGCGGCGGAGGGGGAGAAGGAGGTGGCGAGGCGCCCGGCCCGGGGGGAGGCTGCGCTTCCGGCAAAGTCGACCCCGGAGCGCCCGGTTCGCCGGTCGTCGAGTGCGGGTCCCCGCCGGCCTTACGGACCAGGGGCCCGCGCGCGTGACGGCGGGCGCTTCGGATCGAGGCGGCGATCCAGTACGCCTCGGCGAGCCCGAGGACGACCAGGAACGCGGGCAGGCCGGCACCGAGTCCGTAGTACGGTGCCTTGACGTCGATGTAGAACGCTTCGCTGAAGACGGTGGCCCCGGTCGAGTTGATGAACTTCGCCTCGAGCTGGTAGACCCCAGCCGTCAGCTCGGACAGCGCCCCGAACGACCAGTTGACGGTCGCGGCGCCCCCGGTGAGGGTCGGGTGGAACAGGACGGTGTTCGTGGTGAGCGCGAGCCCGAGGTACGTGAGCACGAGGCTGGCGTTCGCCATGTCCACGGGGACCTCGGAGGTCGGATGGTACTGGAAGGTGACGTTCGCGGTCTGTCCCGGGGTGACCGAGAAGGCGGACGAGACAGAACCGGCCCGGGTGACGTTGGCTCCGTTCCAGCTGACCGTCGCCGTGAACGGTCCGTTCGAGCTGGGCCTCGCGCCCGGGATCGGGCCCGCGACCGTGCGACTCCCGCCGGCCGAAGCGGAGGCCCACGGCGCGACGAAGAGGACGACGAGGAGGACGGCCAGAGCCAGGTGCGTCGCGTTCCGGGCCCGCTCCACCGCACGCCGCGACCGCATTCTGCCCCGGCAGGGAAGGTCCCTCGAAGATAAGGTTTGTTCGAGGGCGGATCGAACTGTCCGAGCGGCTCAGGTGGGGAGCGGCGACGGTTCGCCGGAGTCCGGCGGTCCCCGACCCAGACCGGACAGGATCCGGCTGACGTCCGACTCGGGGAGAAGGCTGGGCGTCAGATGGAGCCAGCCGCGGGCCTCGTGAGCCTTGAGGCTCGAGTCGACGTTCCGAAGGAACTCGACGATCCGGTCGATCCCGTGGATCCGGACCAGGTACTCGACGCCCTCGAGGAAGACCGCGGTGACGCTCTCGGTCTCGAGCGCCTTGGCGAGCCGGTCGGAGATCGCCGGGAGGTCGTTCGGCTTGAGGGTCCGGTCGCGCAC
>JASHSP010000115.1 GCA_030038655.1 Thermoplasmata archaeon
GTCGAGGGCGCCGACGAGGTCGAGCTCGATGGGATCTCGGATGGGAAGCGCGTCCTCGTCGCCGGGGTCCTCGAGCACGTCGAGCGCGCGGGGGTCCATTCGGGGGACGCGATCTTCTGCCTCCCGCCGCGCCACACCCCGCCCGAGCTCCAGGCCCGCCTGGTCGAAGCGGCCGGACGGCTCGCCCGAACGCTCACGATCCAGGGCCCGTTCAACGTCCAGTTCCTCGTCAAGGACCGGGAGTTCCAGATCATCGAGCTCAACCTCCGGGCGAGCCGGTCGCTCCCGTTCCTCGCGAAGGCGACCGGCGTTCCCCTCCTGCGCGAGGCGGCGCGCGCGATGCTCGGGCGACCCCTCACCCGCGAGGGGATCGCCCCGCTCCCTTCCGGTCGCTGGGGGGTGAAGGTCCCCCAGTTCTCGTTCCTCCAGCTCACCGGGTCCGACCCGCTCCTCGGGGTCGAGATGCAGTCGACCGGCGAGGTCGCGTGCTTTGGCCCGACGTTCTCGGACGCGCTCGTGAAGGCGCTCGTCGCGACCGGGGTGCGCCTCGCCCCGCGGCGGGGGACCGCGTTCCTTTCGGTCGGAGGTCCGCGCCTCAAGGAGGAGCTCCTCCCGACCGCCCGCCGGCTCGGCTCGCTCGGCTTCCACGTGACGGCGACCGAGGACACGGGGGCGTTCCTGTCGTCCCAGGGGGTCCCCGACGTCCGGATCCTGCACAAGGTATCCGAGCCCGACCGGCAGCCGAACGTCATGGAGGTGCTCGATCGCGGCGGGATCGACCTCCTCCTCGACGTGCCGGCGTCGCTCACCCAGGCGAAGCTCGAGCGGATGCTCGAGGACGAGTACGTGCTGCGCCGCCGAGCGGTGGAGCTCGGGGTGCCCCTCTTCACGAGCCTCGAGGCGTTCGCGGCGTACGTCGAGGGGGTCGCCTGGCTCGAGGATCATCCGCTCACGGTCGAGGCGCTCTACGGCACGGCGGAGCCGGGGGCCGTACCCGCCGGAGGGGGGATGCCGGCGCGGCGCATCGGGGTCGTTCCCGGACGCGTGCGCGCCCGCCCGAGAGCGCGGACGCACCGCCGCTAGATCGCGAACTTCGTGAGCGAGTACTCCGGCACGACGGTCGAGGTGTCGAGGATCTCGGGGATCCCGCGGATCCGGTCGGTGACGAAATCCAGGACGCGACGCTTGTTCGACGTCCCGCTCTCGAAGTCGAGGACGACCAGGATGTCCCAATCCCCCGTGAGGAAGTGGAGCTCCTTGACCTCGGGAAGGCTCTCGAGAAGTCGCCGGATGCGGTCGAGGTCGCCTCCGCGGACCTTGAGGTAGGAGAACGCCCGGACGCTCTTCAGCTCGGTCGGCATGATCGCCGCGAGCTCGTCCTCGGTGAACATCGCCGTCCCTTCGAGCCGCTGGCCGAGGGGCGAGATCAGGACCGGGAACGTCGTGACCCCGCGCAGGTGCTCGGTGATGATCCGCTCGAGGCGGCCGACCTTCTCGACGTCGATGACGTGGACCTTGTAGCCGCGCTTCTCCGCGATGTCCTCGGTGAGCGCGACGCATCGCGCCTGCTCGTCCGAGAGGAAG
Source organism: Thermoplasmata archaeon (assembly GCA_030038655.1). Lineage (GTDB taxonomy): Archaea > Thermoplasmatota > Thermoplasmata > Lutacidiplasmatales > UBA184 > Lutacidiplasma. Next base: position 1,585 of record JASHSP010000115.1, read on the forward strand.
TAGACGGGCTCCCCCAGCGCCGACGACTCGTCCGGGCCAATGCCGGGAGCGATGCCGGGGGCGCCCGGGGCGACGGTGCTCATCGGGGCGGAGCCCGAGGTGGCCGGCGCACGGTAGAACGTCGTGACGGCTTTCTTCGACTGGACATAGAGGGTCAGTTCCCGGGGTTCGTCGGGCATGGAGGTCCCCCGCGCTTAGCGGAGCCGCCCACAAGTAGCTATCGGGACGCTCGCCGAGGAAGGTCCCATCGGTCGAAGACGCCCCGGCGGGAAACCATCCGGGAAAGGGAGGGAAGAGGTTGGGCGCTCGGACCGGGCGGGTGCGCCCGGACTAGTACCGACGGTAGGTGTCGGAGCGGTCGCGCCCCTGACCCCCACCACCGCCGCCACCGCCACCACCGTAGCGGCCACCGCCACCGCGGTCGCGGTATCCGCCGCCGTAGGAGCGGCGTTCGCTCTCGAACTCCTGCTGGCTCATGTCGAGCGAGGAGTTGACGTCGCCGATCGATTCGGTCGACTTCGTGAGGTTCCCGTAGCGGCCGACGTTGAGGCGCATGTGGCCTCGAACGAGCGACACGTAGCCGTTGTCGACGAGGACGATCTCGTCCTTCTGGATCGAGCCGATCTGCTCGTTCCACAGGGAGAGGATGATCGTGGCGGTGTCATCCCCGACGACCGCCTCGCAGACCTTGCGGGGGTCGCCGAACTTGCCCATGACCTCCTTGGGCTCTCCGATGTTGACCACCTTGGCCAGCACGTTCACTTGCTTCGAGTTCGGCGTCAGGTCTCGCACTTTCGTTAGGGGCTTGTCGGGCATTCGCGTTTCGCCTCTTGTTCGGGTTTCTTTCGTGTGGGTCCCCGAAAGCATACTCGTCGCGCGAACACTCGTCGCAAAAGAAGGACGGGCGGGACGCTCGAATCGGGGTAGGCTCTGGGTTCCTCGAACCCATCGACCCGCCCGGGCATATAAAGCCACGGGAGGGTGCGAAGCTGGCCTTGGCCCTGTGGCCGGGCGAGCCCTTCGAGTCGCGCGGCAGGCTTTTCCGAGCCTTGGCCCTCCGGTCGCTGCCGGGTGCGCGGACGTGAGCGCGAGCTTCGACCTCGGGGTGCAGTTCTTCCTGCGCCACGAATACACGGAAGCGGTCCGGTCGTTCCGCGAGGCGCTGAAGGAGTATCCGGACCATCCGGCGGCCTGGGCGTACTACGGGATCTCCCTCGCGCACGTCGGGCTCGCGGTGGAGGCCGAGGAGGCCCTCTCCCGGGCGGTCGCGCTCGCCCCACAGAACCCGGACGCCTGGTTCCACCTTGGGGTCGCACGCTCGCTCCGGGAGGAGTGGAGCCTCGCCGCCTCGGCGTATCGCCATGCGGTGGCGTTGACCCCGGAGGACATGGTCGCCTGGCACCGGCTCGGGGTCGCCCTCGCGGAATCTGGTGAGGAGATCGCGGCGTCCGCCGCGTTCGAGCGGGCCCTCGTCCTCTCGCGCGAGCTCACCGGGGGTCCGGCGCCCGCGCCCGCCCCGGAGCCTCCCGTCCCGGATGACCGGGTCGAGGAATCCGGAGAGCGGGAAGGCGCCCGCGAGGCGAAGAGCTGGCTCGATCTCGCCCTCGC
>JASHSP010000116.1 GCA_030038655.1 Thermoplasmata archaeon
CATCCGGGGGCCGGGAACCTTTTCCTTTTCCTTTTCCATTATTCCTGACCCCAGGACAATCCGGCCGGGAACCACGCCGTGACCGGGGTCTGCTCCGCGGTCCCGGCAGGAACTCGACCGGAGACGGTGGACCCGTTCCCGGGACCGGTCAGAGGAACTCGCGCGGGTCGCTCGAAGCGGGCTCGGCCTTGGCAACGACCCCGGTCTCTCGCGCGCGTCGTCCCTCCGGGGTCCAGCGGCCGACCTCGAACGGAGGCCAGCGCCGGCGGGGGTGGGCGCCCCGGCGGATCTCCTGGGGGCGTGCCCAGAGGTACCGAAACAGGAGGTACTCGAGGTAGACGGCCGCCACCGTGGCGACGACGAGGAAGACCCACGAGCCGGCTTCGAGGAACGTCGTCACGATCCACGAATCGACGATGAGGAACACGATCCCGAGCCACCACTTGAACGCCGTCGAGTAGAGCCACTCCGTCCACGACGTTCCGGGGTCCTCAAGGGCCCGTCGTCGGGCATCCTCCTCGGTCTGGGGCCGAGAGGTATCGGCGGGGATGTCGAAGGACCGGTCATCGTCTTCCGCCTTCATCTTCGTCTCGTCCCGCGACCGGCGGGCCTCCGGCCTCTACTGAGCGGCGGCAGGAGCGGTCGTCACCGGAGCCGACTCCGGCGCCGAAGCCTCCGGAGGAATCGCCCCCCCGGCGGCTGTCGGGGTGGCCGGATACAGGTGGCAGGCGACCCAGTGGTCGGGCCGGATCTCGATGAGGGGTGGGTCGGTGTGCGAGCAGACCGGCATGACCGCCGGGCAGCGTGTGTGGAAGCGACAGCCCGACGGGGGGGCGGCCGGGCTCGGGACATCGCCGGCCAGCACCGTTCGGGTCCTCGAGACCGTGGGGTCCGGGATGGGGATGGCGGAGAGGAGGGCCTGCGTGTACGGGTGGAGCGGCCGGTCGAACAGCTCCTCGGTCGGCGCCTGCTCCGCGACCCGGCCGAGGTACATCACGACCACTCGGTCGCTCACGGCCCGCACGACCGAGAGGTGGTGCGAGATGAACAGGTACGAGAGCGTGAAATCGTGCTGCAGCGACGTCAGGATCTTCAGGACCTGGGCCTGGACCGAGACGTCGAGCGCGCTCGTCGGCTCGTCGAGGACGATGAACTCGGGCCGCAGGGCGAGGGCTCGCGCGATGCAAATGCGCTGGCGCTGCCCGCCGGAGAACTCGTGCGGGAACCTCCACAGGTGCTCGGGGCTCAGGCCGACGTCCCGCAGGAGCTCGCGCACCCGCTCGGTGCGCTGCGACTCGTTTCCGATGTGGTGGACCTCGAGCGGCTCCGCCACGATGTCGCGCACGAGCAGGCGGGGGCTGAGCGAGCTAAAGGGGTCCTGGAACACGATCTGGAACTTCGAGCGCACATCCCGCATCTGCCGGGCGGACTTTCGATAGATGGAGTAGCGGTCGGCGAGGGTGTTGATCTCCTCGATCGCGGACTTGGCGCTCGCCGGGAGCGCTTCGGCGCCGTCCGAGGACCCGGAGTACGGAGCGAGCTCCCGGTAGAGCTCCATGAGCCGGGAGGAGACCTCGGGCGGAGGGCGGTAGAACGTGTGGCCCGAGGTCGGCTCGATGAGGCGCATGAGGAGGCGCCCGACCGTCGTCTTCCCGCACCCCGACTCCCCGACCAGCCCGACGGTCTCGCCGGAGTGCACCGAAAGCGACACTCCGTCGACGGCGCGAACGTCGCCGATGTGGGAGGAGAACAGGCCGCCGCGGATGGGAAAGTACTTGCGGAGGTTGTACGCCGCGAGCACCACTTCGGAGCCGTTCTCCGTACCGAGGGCCGCCGACATCGGTTGACCCTACACGACCACCGGGGGCCCGTGGTACAAAAAGCACGCCACGTGGTGGTTGTTCCCTTCGTCCGTCAGCGGAGGTCGGCTTTCCCGGCAGATCGGCATCGCGAACGCGCAGCGCGGGTGGAACCGACATCCGGAGGGAGGGCTGAGGAGGTTCGGCACGGACCCCGGGATCGACGAGAGCTGGCGAGTCGGCTGGTCCATGCGCGGGACCGAGGCGAGGAGTCCTTGGGCGTACGGGTGGAGGGGCCGCGTGAAGAGCTCGCGCACGGGAGCCATCTCGACGACCTGACCCGCATACATCACCGCGACCCGGTCCGCGACCTCCGCAATCACGGCGAGGTCGTGGGTGATGAGCAGGATCGCGGTCCCGACGCGGTGGCGGAGCTCGCGCATCAGCTCCAGGATCTGGGCCTGTACCGTGACGTCGAGCGCCGTTGTGGGCTCATCCGCGAGGAGGATGTCGGGATTGCTGAGGAGGGCCATCGCGATCATCACGCGCTGAACCATCCCCCCCGACAGCTCGAACGGATACCCCTTCGCGATCTGCACGGGGTTCGCGATCTGGACCCCCTCGAGCGCACGGACGACGCGCCAGAACACCTCGTCCTGGATGGGTCGGCGTGCCCGTCGCTTGATTCCCGGCAAGCCGAGCCAGAATCCTCGCAACCGGATGCCGGTCCTCGCTCCCCGGTTCCGGCGGACACGAAGCCGCTGGAGCTTCCCTTCGCGCATCTCGTCCATGTGGATGGCGCGGAGCTCCGAGTCGAGCTGGGCGAGTCGAAGTTGTTCGCGAACGTACGTCCGTTGAATTCCCGAGAGGTTGAAGCGGCGACTCGCCTTGCGGATTTCGGCAATGATCCGGTCGCGGCCGCCGGCGGCCCCCAGCTCGCGGGAGCGGTAGTACGACTCCTGGGCGAACGAGGGCGCTCCGACGATTCGGGCGAGCTCCACCGCGGATTTCCTCAGGGCCGGTAGGTCTCCGGCCACAGCGGCGTCGGCGGCCCGTTCCGCGGCGGCCCGGAACTCGGCTTCCTTGGTGGCGATATCGACGGGTCCCTCCGGTACCTCCGCCGGGGGCGTAAGGTCGGGCGGGGTGAGGGAACCCGCGACGGGCGTGGAGGGAGCGACCTGGGCGGGCCGGAGCCGGCCCGAGGTGGGGCTCGTCTTGAGGATGCCGGTCAACAGCTCGATCCCCTGGTGCAAGAGGACCGCTTCGCCGACCTGGTCCGCGATGGAGAAGATGGGGTTCATCGCCTGGCCCGGTTCCTGGAAGATCATCGAGATCCCCCCTCCCCGGACCGCGGAGAGGCGGCCCTGCGCTGCCTTCACCCGGCGGAACTTGAGGCGCACCTTGACCCGGTTGCTTCCTTTGAGGGGCTTGAACGTCGCTTCTTTATCGAGGCCCCAGAGGAGGTTGACCCCCCGGAAAAGGACCGTCCCGCTCACCACGCGTCCGGGAGGCTCGGGGATGAGACGCGTGATCGAGAACGCGGTGACCGACTTTCCGCAGCCGGTCTCTCCGACCATGCCGAGGGTCTCCCCTCGACGGAGCTTGAACGAGACCCCTTCGAGAGCTCGTACGACGCCGTCGTACGTGTAGAAGTACGTGGTCAGGTTCCGGACATCGAGCACGACCGGGGCTACCCCCGGGGTTTCGGTGACTGCGGGAACGACGGGCTCCGTCATCGGAATCGGGCTCGGTCTCGAGGAGTCGTCGGAGGACTGGCCCGGAGAAATAGCGGCGGAACTCAACTTACCTCCGGAGCCGCGGGTCGAGCGCGTCGCGAAGCCCGTCCGCAACGAAGTTCACGCTGATGGCCCAGAGGAAGAGCGCGAGTCCGGGGAACAGCACCTGCCACCATGGGATCGAGCAGAGCGACCCGCCCGAGACCTGGCATTGCTGGAACAGCGAGGGCAGCAGCTCCGTGGACGCGGCTGCGATCGACCCCCATTCGGGGATCAGCGGAGCGGGGAAGATGACGAAGCCGAGGTAGGCGATCGCGGCGAGAAGAAGGGGAACGGTCCCGACATCGAGGGACATCTGGATGAAGACGGGAAACATGCTGTTCGGAATGATGTGCTTGCGTAAGATCCGTCCTTTGCCCGCCCCGCTCGCTTTCGCCGCCTCGACGTATTTCTGCTCCCGTACGACGAGCGTTTGACCTCGAACGATACGAGTATAGAACGGCCACCACGTCGCGATAAACGCGAGCGTGATTAAAATCACTGTGTTGTCGAACCCCCCGAAGCCCGCCGTCTTCCCGACGACGATGATCACGATGACCAAGAGGAGACCGGGGATGGAGAGGAAGATGTCGGTGACGCGCATGATCACCTCATCGACCGCGCCCCCGCTGTAACCGGAGATCGCGCCGAGGACCATCCCCGACATCGCGCCGGTGACGACGACGGCAAGGGAGATCCCAATCGACCAGTCCGTGCCTTTCACGAGGCCATCGTAGAGATTGAAGAAGACGTTCGTGTCGACCTCGGTCCCTCCCGTCGGAGAGACGAGCGAGCCGAATGGAAGTGGACCGGGGTTGAAGCTACTCGGATTAAACGTAGGAGCGATGAAATTGCTGAAACCGTCCGGGGTCACGTAACACCCCGGCCCCGGGGAAGCGCTCCCCTGGGCGTACGTGCAGACGATGGGGTACCCCGTCGCGCACGCGCCGGGAGGGGGGCCCTCGCTGGCGCAGTACGTGGTGAGCGATTGGGCCGGGGCGTTGTAGAAGTACCCGTAGATGAACGCGATGGCGAAGAACGTGACGATGATTAACCCCACCATCGCGAGCGAGTTCCGTCGCAAGAAGTACCAGGTCCGCTTCCACGACGCGACGCGCGCCCGCCATCGGCTGCGCCCTTGGGTGGTGGCCGGAATATTGGCTTCGTCCATCGAGAGAATCTTCTCGGGCCCGGACGTGTTCGTCGTCCCTTCCGGCGATTGCCCGGCGCTGTCGTCGCCCTTCATCCGAGCCTCACCCTCGGGTCCAGGTAAGCGTACAGCACATCGACGACCAGGTTCGCGATGACGACCAGGTACGTGAACAGGATGGTGGTGCCGAAGATGAGCGCGAAATCGTACGTTCCGTTGGTGGTGATGAGCGCGAAGGCGAAGAGGCGTCCCACCCCGTACAGGTTGAACACCGTCTCGATAACCGGGAAGCCGCTGATGAAGAATGCGAAGGTAAGGCCGAGCACGGTGATCGTGACGTTGAGCGAGTTACGTCCGGCGTGCTTCTTCACCACTTGGGCCTCGGCCACCCCTTTCGCCCGTGCCGTGCGGATGAAATCGAGGTTCATCACCTCCAGCATGCTGTTCCGGACAAATCGGAGGAGGGTGGCAACCGTGCCGTACGCGATGACGAGCGCCGGCAACAGAATTCGAAGCAGCGTGTCGGCCGCGAGCCAGCCCTGTCCGTGGATGAGCGCATCGATCGTGGGAAAACCGGTCGGCGTGGACTGGAACCCGTTGATCAACCAAGTGGGATACCCGTAGACCGATAAGCTGGAACCGTAGATCCAGCAGGGCGGGCTGGGCCAAGAGCCGTAGAACTCGAGGAAGGGGGTGCCGGACGAACAGATGGGCGATCGGGTGCCGTTGACCGCCAGCAACGCCGCGGCCCCCACTAACACGAGGGTCCCTAACAGAAATGCGGGCAGGGCATAACCGGAGAACGACATCAGGCGTGACGCCTGGTCGACCGGCCGGTTCCGGTACACCGCCGACAGGTTACCGAGGGGGAGAGCGATGGCAATGACGAAGAGCAGCGACAGCAGCGCGAGTTCGAGGGTGTAAGGTAGGAAGATCGCGAGCACGTTGGTGACGGCGAATCCCTTGAGGGGCGGCAGCCCACCGGCCCCTCCCTTGCCGACCGTACTGGTTTGACTGATGTATCCCCATTGGAACGTTAACGCTCGATAGATGTAGTCGGCCCACTGGACCGGAACGGGTTGGGTGAGACCCAGGGCGACCTCCGCGGTGTGGTACGCTGGGTTGGGACAGAGCTGGCCGGGTTTCGTGGGGCAGGGCATCGTGGGGGAGGAGGGATTGCTCCGGGGGTTCGCCGGATAGAAGGCCCCGATCCGCTGGGGGATAGGGATCGAGGAGACGAGCACGAAGGTGATGGTCATCACACCG
>JASHSP010000117.1 GCA_030038655.1 Thermoplasmata archaeon
GCGGCCCGGATCTACCAGCGCGTCGGCGAACGGGTCGAACTTCTCGATCGCGTCCCGCGCGAGCGGCACGACGCGGAACCCGGTCCCCCCGTGGAGGGAGCCGGGGAGCCGGATCAGCCGGTGGATGTCCGTGGTCACGGGCGCGTCCGTCTCTCCCTGGACCTCGACGGCGGCCTGGAGGACCATCGCCCGGACCATGCCCTTGAGGAACTCCGCCGAGGCGTCCTGGGGGAAGACGTCGAGCGAGAGGGTCTCGCGGATCTTCCGGGCGCCGCCCCGGTCCACGAGCATCCTCGCCCACCGTCGGGCCTGGGTGGGCGGGATCCCCGAAGCGGTCATCTCCGCCGCGGCGACCTTGGCGCCGGCGCCCTCCCACCGAAGGAGGATGCCGAGGACGGAGCGGGTCGTACGACCGCGCCATCCCGGCGCGTCGGCCGGAGCGAGCCGCAGCGTCACCGGCCCCGCGCGACCGCGGGGCGTCGTCTCGGCTTCGTCGGAATCGGCGACGGTCCGTCCCGAGCGGACGTCCTCGCGGTGCTCCTCGACCGCCCGCAGCGGATCGTACCCGAGCCCCAGGACGTAGTCGACCAGCTCCCGACGCTCCGGGCTGGACAGCGTCAGGTACCGTTCGTCCCGGATGTGGACATGGTACCCGCGGCCCCCAGAGAAGGCGAACGCGGTGGCGGCCGGGTCGACCCCGAAGTCCCCGAACAGGAAGTCGTCGACCAGGTGGAGCAGCCGTTCCTTGACGAGCGCGAGCTGGGCCGGGTAGTCGAGCGTCTCCGCGCCGCGCAGGTGGTCGGCGTCCAGGTCGAAGACGAGGTCGGCGCCCAGCCACTCCTTGCCGGCCATGGTCGGCTCGGCGGGACGTCGGTAGTACGCGGAGGAGTAGTAGACGTGGCGGGGCACCTCCCGGACGAGGTAGGACCGGAGCTCCTCGTCGGACCGGAGAGTGGCGTGGCGGCGCATGAGCGACTCGCCCGCGAACGGGAACGCCGCGAACTCGCGGCGCGCCAGCCTCTCGGGCGAGGGGACGGTGGCCCGGGCGTAGTACTCGCCGAACCGGGCGCGCGCCCAGGCGAGCGTCGCGGCGTCGAGCGGGACGGTCCGGGCCATCGGTCACTCCTCCTCGCCCGGGGCGGGGGCGGACGCGAGCGCCTCCGTCGCGGCCGCGTCCCGCCGGAGCCGGTCGAGAAGGTGGAACACGGTCGAGTGCTCGCTTCCGTGCATGAGGAGCTCGAGGGCCCGGGTGGCCCGGTCGAGCTGCTCCTCGTCGCCGATCAGCGCCACGGTCGAGCCGTAGACGCTCATCGAGCAACCCGAGAGGTACTCGAGGCGGGTGCGGGCCCGCCCCTGCGTGCCGATCACCCGCGATCGGACCCGGCGGAGGACCGATTTGTCGCGACGGCCCGTGGCGACCTTGATGTCGACGATCCCGAGGTAGGTGTTGTCCTTGAGAAGGCGGAAGGCACGCTCCGGGGAGAACCCGCGGCCGACCGCGAGCACGACGTCCCGCGCCTTGAGCACCCCCATCGGGTCCGAGTCCGGGCCGGAGATCCGGACTTCGCCCTCCTCTCCGTCCACCTCCACCGAGGTCGCGGTGCGACGAGCGATCTCGCGGACCGTTCGTCCTCCCGGCCCGATCAGGGCCCCGACGCGGTCCTCGGGGATTCGGGCGAACAGGACCGGCACGGTCACGCCTCCGCCCGCGGCGGTCCGACGGTGTCGCCGCCGACCTCGGCGAGGAGCTCGTCCGCGTCCACCGTCAGGCCGAGGCGGGCGAAGTACTTCGCGAAGTTCGCGATGTCCCGCTCGATCAGCCGACGGGCCACGCTGTGGTCGGCCCCGATCGCCTGGGCGACGTCGATCAGGACGAGCCGATCCTCGAAGTACAGCGTGTTGTACGGGGAGAGGTCCCCGTGGACCAGCTTCGCGCCCCGGATCATCCGCCCGACCTGCTGGACGAAGTCCGCGTACAGGGAGGCCGGGTCGGCGATGGGGGCGTCGCGAAGGCGGGGGGCGGCGCCGTCGGCGTCGCCGATGTACTCCATCACCAGCACGTTCCGAAAGTGGCCGTACGGCCGGGGAACCCGGACCCCGGCATCCGTCAGGAGGCCGAGGATCGTATGCTCCCGACGGGTCCAGGCGGAGATCAGTCCCCCGAAGTTGCGCAGGCTGGTCACCCGGCGGAGCTCCTCGAGCGCGTACTCGGGCAACCGCCGGAAGGTGGTGTTACCGATCCGGTAGACCTTCACCGCGCGGTACTCCTCGCCCTTCGTGGCCCGGAAGACGCCGCCCTCCTTCCCCAGGGATATCGGATGGTCGAGCGAGTCGAACTGCCCCCGGTTCACGAGGCGGGAGACCGCGAGCAGCGTGGAGTGGTCGAAGAACTCGTCGAGGAGCTTGCGGTGGCCCAGTTCCTTGCGCCGATCCTCGACCCGCTCCCGTCGCGGGAAGACGACGTCTTCCGCCCTCGGCATCCGAGTTCCCGAGCGGGCCCGCGCACTTAGGGGTTGGGAGGACCGCGACGACGGACCCGGGGGCGGGGCACCCCGGACCAGGGTAGCACCTGTCGCGCGCGTAACCTGCCCTATATCCGCGGTGCCGGACTAGTACTGGGCATGTGCCCGCTCTTCCTGGCCCCTCATCGGGATCTCCCGCGACCCCCCCACCCCAGCGAACCGAGGCCCCACCCCAATCCGGAGTTCGGTCTCGGCTCGCGCCTCGAGCGGGCGGTCGGCTTCGACCGGGTGTTCGAGGTCGTCCGGGACGCGGTGCGCCGGACCCTCGGGGTCGAGCGGCCCGGTCTCGGGTTGGCCCTCTCCAACTTGCCTCCGCAGCTCGGCGCCTACTGGCAGGTCGCCGGCAACCTCATCGTCCTGAACGAGGGCCTCGTCGAGACGATGCGCGCCGCCGCCGACTCGCCGCTCGAGCTCAACGCGTTCGTCTACGTCATCCTGGCGCACGAGTACCTCCACTCGCTGGGGTACCTGGACGAGCGAGAGGTCCGCCGGGTGACGGCGTACGTGACGCGCGCGGCGTTCGGCCCGGACCACCTTGCGACCCGGATGGCCGACGGGGACCTCTGGCAGATGTACCCGTTCCTCGCCCAGGCGCCGCGGGGGGACGGCCGGCGGCTCCGGATCGTCCCGCGGTTCGACCTTGCGTCGACCCAGACCTACATCCGCTGAACGTGGCCCCCGGCGGGCCCCCGTCGGTCTTTATCCCCGCGGGTCTCCTGCGTGACGTTCGACCCCCATGGCGGCCGACGTCACGATCGGGATCGTCGTCACGCTCGTCGGCATCGCGCTCTTCGCCTTCGAGCTGATCCACCCGGGGGCCCTGCTGTTCATCCCCGGATCCGTCCTCGTGGTCGCCGGGTTCCTCTACCTGTTCTTCCCGACGTACCTGCTCGACAGCGCGGTCGGGCCGGTCGCCATCGTCGTCGCCGCGGTGGTCGCGACGGTCGTGGAGATCTTCTACTACCGCTGGGTGGCGCCGACCCATCGGCCGCTGAGCACCACCAGCGCTGGGCTGGTCGGCGAGGAGGCGGTCGTCCTGGTCCCGATCGTGCCGGACACCCTGAAGGGGAAGGTCCGGGTCCGATCGGAGGTGTGGTCCGCCCGCGCGGCCGTGCCGATCCCGGCGGGGGCGAGGGTGCGGGTCGTGCAGGGGGAGGGGGTCTCCCTCATGGTCGAACCCGCCGAGAGCCCACCGAGCGCATGATCGTCCCGGACGGCGGGCCAGCAACGGTTACCTACCTCGCGGACTTCGGGCGGGCCGGTCGGCCCCGCGCGCGCGGGGGTTGAGGGAGTATTCGGATGGCGGATTACACGCTCGTCTTCGTGGTCATTCTTCTCGCGTTCATCGTGCTGCTCGTCCTGCTGACGCGGATGATCTACACGATCCAGCCGTACCAGCAGGGCGTCGTCACCCTGCTGGGGTCGTACAAGCGGATCGTCAACCCGGGGTTCAACCTGGTGAGCCCCCTCGCCGTCGTGCTGAAGATCGACCTCCGTACTCAGGTGCTCGAGGTTCCTCGCCAGGAGGTCATCACCAAGGACAACTCTCCGACCAACGTCGACGCGATCATCTACATCAAGGTCGTCGACCCGCCGAAGGCGATCTTCCAGGTCCAGGACTACCACTTTGCCACCATCGCCCTGGCGCAGACGACGCTCCGGTCCACCATCGGCGACATGGAGCTGGACGAGGTGCTGTACAACCGCGAACGGATCAACACCCGGCTTCGCGACATCCTCGACGAGGCGACCGACCGGTGGGGGGTGCGCGTCGAGGCGGTCGAGATCAAGGAGGTCGACCCCGTCGGGCCTGTCAAGACCGCGATGGAGGAGCAGACCTCCGCCGAACGCCAGCGCCGGGCCGCGGTCCTGAGGGCGGACGGGGAGAAGCGGAGCGCCATCCTGGTCGCCGAGGGGCAGAAGCGGTCCCGCATCCTGCAGGCCGAAGGGGTCCGGCAGTCGCAGATCTTCGAGGCGGAGGGTGCGCGGGTCGCCACGATCCTCGAAGCGCAGGGGGAATCCCAGCGGCTCCGCATCCTGGCGCTCGGGGCCGGCGTCCTCGACGCAAAGGCGCTCACGGTCCTCTCCCTGGACACCGTGGCGAAGGTCGGCGACGGCCAGGCGACCAAGATCCTGTTCCCGTTCGAGTTCTCCCGCCTGATGGAGGGGGCCAGCGAGTACCTCGGCACCGGCCGCCAGGTTCCGGACCGGCAGCTCAGCTCGCTCGACGACCTCGAGAAGCGGATCGGCACGATGGACGACATCCTCGGCCCGATCCCGAAGCAGGAGGAGCTGCTCACCGACATCAAGACGATCGAGGCGGAGATCAAGGCCGAGGGCGACGACAGCTCCCTCGTCGCCCCCATGGGCGGCCGCGGCAGCCGCTCCTCCGACCCAAGCTCGCTCCCGGGCGCAGACGATGTCGCGCCCCCGCCGCCCGACCCCCGGCGCTCGGCCGCTCCGGCCTCGCCGGGTACCGGATTCCCGCCGCCTGCGCACCTCGGACCCGACCCGCGGCGCCGTCCGCCGCCCTCGTCGTCGACGTAGACCGGCGGCCCCCGAACCGACGCACGCAGGCCTCGCGCGCCCACCGGGGCGCGCCGCGTCACCCCGTCGGGGAGCGGACCGGGCCGGACGCGGTCGGCGGTCGATCCTCCTGGACCCACCGCTCGAAGGCGCCGAAATCGAACTCCCGACCGAGGTACGACGCGATGAGGTCCCTCGCGGGGCGCTCGCTCCCCGGCATGAGGATCTCCTTCGCGTAGCGGGCGGCGATCGTCCGGTCGGTGAGATTGCCGGCCTTCCGGAACGGTTCGAGGAGGTCCCGCGCGATCACGAGCGACCAGACGTAGGTGTAGTAGCACGCGGAGTAGCCGGTGAGATGCCCCCACGCCGCGGTAGGGTGGTACTCCGGCTCCATCGGCGTCGGGAAGTACCGGTCGAACACGTCGCGGAAGACCTCGGACGGGTCGACGCCGTCGGGCGGGCGGTCGTAGAGGCGGAGCGACACCGCGGCGAGCGCCACCTGCCGCAGCCAGCGCGCGGACCGGCCGAGCGCGTCGGCCGCCCGGAGCCGATCGAGGAGCGCGGTCGGGATCACCTCGCCCGAATCCGGATTCCGCGCGAACCGGGCGAGCGTCGCGGGGTCGCGGGCCCACTCCTCGAAGAGCTGGGACGGCGCCTCCACGAAGTCCCATTCGATGTACGACGGGGTCGTGTACAGCCAGCGGCCGTGGCCGGCGAACAGCGCGTGGAGCAGGTGGCCGAACTCGTGGAAGAACGTCACCACGTCCGAATACTGCATCCGCGCGGTCTCGGCGGGGAGCGTCGGGTCGAGAAAATTGCAGACGAGGGCGGCCTGCGGGAGCTGGACTCCCCCGATCCCCTCGCGGACCCCGAAGCACGCCGCGTGCGTGTACTTCCCCTCCCGGGGGACCAGGTCCAGGTAGAACCGCCCGAGAGGCCGGTCGCCGTGCGCCACGTCGTACGCCTCGACGCTCGGGTGCCAGAGCGTCTCGGCGACGACCCGCCGGAACCTAAGGTCGAACAGCTCCTCGCACAGCCCGAACAGCCCGTCGCGCACGCGGCCATACGGCAGGTAGGCCCGCAGCGCCTTCGAGTCCACGCCGAACTCCTCGACCCGCAGCTTGTTGTCGTAGTACCCGTCCCCCGAGAACGACCCGTCCCACAGGTCGAGGCGCTTCGCCCCCGGGTCGTCCCGGCGCTTGCGGGCAAGGAGACGGTCGAGGTCGCGCATCGCCGGGGGCTTCAGGAACCCGGCCACGCGTTCGAGGAAGGCGCGCACGGCGTCGGGACGCTCCATCATCTTGTCCTCGATCGCGTACGCGGCGAACTCGGGGTAGCCGAGGAGCGTGGCCAGCTCGAACCGAAGCCGGAGGAGCTCCGCGAGGATCGGGGCGTTCTCGGGGTAGGCGCGGTTCATGTACTCGGCGAGCAGCCGGCGCCGCACCTCCGACCGGTCCGCGTAGGCCATGACCGGGTGGAAGTCCGGGTAGCGGGTTGAAATCCGGATCGTCCCCCCCGGACCGCGCGGGTGCGTCGCGACGTAGTCGGGCGGCAGCCCCGCGAGCTCGGCGGGGTCCCGGAGGTCGATCCCGCGCTCGAGCGTCGCGATGTTCTCGTTGTACTGGTTGGAGACCCGGTCGATCTCGTTGCTCAGCGTCAGCAGCCGGGCCCGGGCCTCCGCGCCCTGTTCGGCGCCTGCCCGACGCATCTCTCGGAGCAGCTTCGAGACGGCGAACCGTGTCGGACCGTCCGCCGCGGCCAGGTCGATGGACCGTAACTTGCGATAGGTGGCTTCGTCGATCCGGAACTCGTTGAAGAACCGGTCGGCCGCCTCGGACGCCTCCCGACCCGCGGTCCGCGTGGCCACCTCGGGGTGGACCGCGAAGAGGAAGCTCCCGTGGTACGCGAGGTCGCGAACCCCGAGCAGGATGCGGTCGAGCGGCGCGAGGAGCGACGCCTCGGTCGGGAGGGCGCGGGAGTTCCGCAGCTCCGCGAGGGCTCGTTGCGCGGTCCCGACGATCTCGTCCGCCCGACGCTTCAGCCCCGCCGCGTCGAGGGACCAGGGCAGCGGCTCCATCGACACGGTCGCGGACGCAGAGGAATCGGGCACGGAGGTCGCCGTCCCGACCAGCCGCCGACCCTCATAGTCTCGTCGCGGACGGCGGCCCGGCAGTCGGGGCGTCTCGGCCCGAGCGACTTTTACCCGCCCGGCGACTTGGCCGTCGGGCCATGCCCGGAGTACGGACCGCTCGGGACGGCGCGGTGCTCTCGATCAGCATCGACCGCGCCGACCGGCTGAACGCCCTGGACGTCCCGTCGATGAAGGAGCTGCGCACCGCGCTGCAGAGGGCTTCGATCGACCCGACCGTGCGCGCCGTGCTCCTGACGGGAGAGGGGTCGGCGTTCTGCGCCGGCGGCGACGTGGGCACCATGGACGAGCACCGGGTCCGAGGGGAGCTCCCGTCGCTGTTCCACGAGCTCACGGGAGAGCAGGAACTGTCGATCCGGGAGATCGTCGGCATGCGCAAGCCGGTCCTGGCCGCCCTCCCAGGAGTGGCCGCCGGTGGGGGCCTCGCCCTCGCGCTGGCCGCCGATTGGAGGATTGCCTCGGAAACGGCGATCCTCGTGCCCGCGTTCCCCGGGCTGGGGGCCGTCCCAGACGGGGGGCTGACGTACTTCCTGCCGCACTTCCTGGGGATCGGGCTCGCCCAGGAGATGCTGTTCACGAACGCCCGCATGCCGGCCGGGCGCGCGCGGGAGCTCGGGCTCGTGCACGAGGTCGTCGCGCCGGGGGCGCTCCGGGCCCGCGCGGCCGAGCGGGCTCGGGAGCTGGCCGAGGGTCCCACCTTCGCGTACGGCTGGATGAAGCGCCTGATCGTCAGCGCGTTCCACGAGAGCCTGGACACCCAGATGATGCTCGAGAGGCGCGGGGCGGTCGAAGCGGCCGAAGGCACGGAGCTACCCGAGGGGATCCGGGCCTTTCGCGAGAAGCGAAGGCCGGCGTTCCACTGACCGGGGGGACGCCCCGGGCCGACCCGGGTCAGGTCGTCCGCGCCGCCGGCCTCGGCCAGGGCCGGTCGAGGTATCGCTCGAGACGACGCTTCACCCTGGGCCACTCGTCCACGAGGATGCTGTAGACCACCGACGACCGGTAGTACCCCGACCGGAGCAGCCGGTCCTCCCGCATCACGCCGTCCCGGATGGCCCCGAGGCGGGCGATCGCCAACTGGGACCGCTCGTTCCTAAGGTCGGTTCGAATCGAGACGCGGTGGACGCCCTCGACCTCGAAGGCGTGACGGAGCAGCAGGAACTTCGACTCCGTGTTCATCGGCGTGCGCCACAACGACGAGTCCAACCAGGTGCCGCCGATCTCGACGGCCTCGTTCGGACGGTCGATGTTCAGGAACCGGGTCATGCCCACGGGCACGCGGTCGGGGAGGCGAAGGGTCGTGAACGCCAGCACGTCGCCGGCGTCCTGGAGCCGCAGGACCAAGTCGAACAGCGCGTCCAGGTCCTCGATCGCGGGACCGGCGGGGTCCACCAGGAAGCGATGGATCTCGGGGTCCTTGGCGGCCCGGTGCAGGGCCTCGCGATGACCCCGCTCGGTGGGGACCAGCTCGAGGTGCCTCCCGCGGAGGGTCACCGGGGTCCGGAAGCTGGTCGGGTCCACGGACAGGCTAGCCGTCGCAGCGCTTAATTTTCGGGGTCCGACCGGGGCCGGAACCGTCGCCGAACACGTCTCGCCCCACCGTCAGCCGGTTGGCCTTAAATAACGCGTAAGGGTCTCACAAGCGCTCATCGGCGAGCGAAGGCAGCGACCGTGGACGCAGGGGTCACGACATTCCTCGTTTTCGCGGTCGTCGCCGCCGCGTTCGGGGTCGGTTCCATCCTGGCGAACCGCTCGCTGGGCGCGAAGCGCCGCCAGTCCTACCTCCAGCTCACGACGTACGAGTGCGGAGAGCAGGCCGAGGGCGAGGCCCAGATCGACTTCCCGACCCAACACTACACGTTCGCGATCGTGTTCGTCGCCGTCGACGTCCTCGGGTTCATCCTGGCGCTCTGGGGCCTCACCTTCCACACCGCGAACTCGGGCTGGTACCCCGTGTTCGTCGCGGCCGCGTTCACCGCGCTCGCGATCACGGGGATCTACTACGCGCTGAGCGGCGAGAAGAGGTGGGTCGTCTGATGTCGTCCTCCGGCGAGGTCGTCCTGTCGAAGCCCTCCGCCGTCGCGACCTCCGGCGCGTCGCTGCCGGTCGTCCGCGAACCCGCGGTGCCGTTCGTGGAAATCGAGGCGCTCCGGGTCAAGGAGTTCATCCCGGCGGCCAAGGAGGCGCTCACCAGCCTCATCGCCGAACAGGGCCAGGCGAAGCTGATCCGCCCGGTCTTCAACTGGGCCGGGCGCAACTCGCTGTTCCCCCTGCACTGGGGTCTCGCCTGCTGCGCGATCGAGTTCGCGGCCGCCTTCGGGGCCCGGTGGGACGCCGAGCGGTTCGGGGTGGTCCCCCGGTCCTCGCCCCGCCAGTGCGATCTCCTGATCGTGAACGGCACCGTGACCTGGAAGGTCTCGCACAAGCTGATCACCCTCTACGAGCAGATGCCCGAGCCGAAGTGGGTGATCGCGATGGGCAACTGTGCCACCGGCGGCGGACCGTTCCGGACGGCCTACTCCGTCGTGCCCGGGGTCGACAAGCTCGTTCCGGTCGACGTCTACATCGCCGGTTGCCCGCCGCGGCCCGAGGCGATGCTCGACGGAATCCTCCGGCTCGAGCAACTGATCCGGGAGCGCAAGGAGTAGCCGGCGCGCGCGCCGGGGTGGCAGTCGGGGGACCAGGATGCAGCCGGACGACCTCGCAAACGCCCTCCGACCGAAGCTGGGCGACCGGCTGAAGGGCGTGGAGCCGTTCGTCGGGACGGCGGGACGCGTGCGGTTCGATCGGGCGGGGGCCATCGACCTGTTCCGGGCGGTGCGGGACGAGCTGGGATTCGGCCACCTCTCCATGGTCGGCGGGATCGACTGGGTCGACCGCCGCGAGGTGTTCTACGTCGTCTGGTCGGACGCCGAGCGTCAGTACGCGATCCTCTCGACCGACCTGCCGGCGAACGACGCCCACGTGGAGTCCGCGAGTGGGGTCTGGCCGAGCGCGAACTGGCACGAGCGCGAGACGTGGGAGATGGTGGACATCACGTTCGACCACCACCCCGACATCCGGCACCTGCTGATGCCGGACGGCTACGCCTTCCATCCCCTGCTCCGCTCCTTCAAGCTGCACGAGCCCGAGGAACTGGAGGTTAAGACGCGCCGTGTCTGAGATGTGGATCAACATGGGGCCGCAGCACCCCATGACGCACGGCCTCTGGAACCTCCGCGTCCGGATCGACGGCGAGCTCATACTCGA